>CAIXKO010000137.1 GCA_903919925.1 uncultured Bacteroidota bacterium
CTGGGTGAAAACCGCTCCAATGGAATCCAACGAAATCCGCTTGGCATTAGTCTTACTGATCGCATATTCTATCCTCGCCAGCAAAGCCCCGAGGTCGAAGTCTCCCATGATTATGGATGACTCAGTAGGTTCAGGTGACGCATCTACAAAGGCCCACTTATTTTCCTTTATCCAAACAGAAATATCCCATCCCAACCCTTTCATGTTTTTGATGATCTCCTCCGGAGATTCCTCAAAAGTGACAAAAACACCTGATTCACCAGCTTTCTGAATCCCTTCAGCAATAAACTGAGCTGCAAATATGGTTTTGGCACTGCCGGCGGTTCCTGAAATCAAGGTGGTTCTGCCAAGCGGTAAACCTCCCATTGCAATATGATCAAAGCCGGGAATAAATGTTTGAAGCTTCTCAAGTTCAGTTATTTTTTCCATAACAGATCATTTAATATTATATCATATCAAGATGCTTTTTTACCATCTGGGTATCTGCAAAATCACCGATCAAACGCTTTGCAGGAGGAGGTGAGGATTTGATCAGGGTTGGCGTTGCCAGCACCTTCTGCTCTTCCGCAATATCCGGATCCTCAAGAACATCAATCACTTCAATTTGTAAGCCTTCGTCGAAAAGATCTTCGCAAAGCTTTCTCACGCTTTGAATTGCCAATTCCGAGCGGCTGGTTTTTCCTGTAATAAATAATTGCAGATGATAACTCTTCATATCGGTAAACATTAAGTTCTATTCCTGTAATATGCTGCCAAATAGCCCATTAGTTCAAGGAGGGCAATTCTTGATTCCTCCAGGTATATCAGATTTTTTTTGGTAATAACCTCGTTCCGTTGCTCTTCAATAAATGCCTTTTGGATCCGAATCACGTCTTTGGGGCCCGCTTTCAAAAATCCGAGGGTATTGGCCATCGCTTTCAAATCGCGCGATGCGTTAGATTCAACCCGGTAAATTCTCTTCTCCAGAAATTGGTCAATAATGGATTTGTATTGATTCAGGAGTTTGTTGAAGATTTCGGAACCTTCAACAAAAGACTGATTCGAATCGTAAATCTCAGCAGTGTGCGGAGTGGTTGATTTGCTTAAATAAACTAAATCAGATAGCTCCCGGATTCCTTGTCCATTGGAAAGATCGTAAGCTTCCAGTTTTTCTGATGATAGATTTTTACCAGTGATCATGACTCCAATGGTTTGCTTTCCCTCTTCGAGCTTTGTGAGATTGAAGAGCATGGGAATAATCTTACCGCTAAGATTTTCAATACGGACCTCAAATGGTTCAACATATTGATTCTGAAAAGCTTTTTTAAGCTTCTCTTCCACCAGAACCTGGTCGTCGCAGTAAACAAAGCCACTGATTGATTTTGACATCCATTCAAAAGGCTGATAACCGGTGATCAGCTCAAAGCTGGGGCTGATGCTTCTTAACAAAGATTCAGAGTCGATCACCAGAATCATATCACTGGCTAACCTAAGAACAGATGCCAATTGTTTATCAACGCTGTGTTTTTTGTCGATGAATGCCTGAATACGAAAAATCGAATTAACCCGTTGCTGCAAATCTTCGGCTCTCACTGGTTTTACCATAAAATCCACTGCCCCTGAAGGATGTTCATTCCAGGTTTGGTCCATGCTGGGTTTTTGTCCGGAAAGAAATAAAACCGGACATGTTTTATCCGGATTATCCGTCATATACCTGGATAAAAATTCAATTCCATTTCCATCAGGCAGCATGATGTCCATCAGAATGAGGTCGGGATGAATCCGATCCAATTGCGCAGAGCAGGTTTTCAAGTCTTCGGCCTCTAAAACTGAATAATGCAGTTTGAGCAGGGCGTGGCTCGAAGCCATAAGCAGGTTAGGGTCATCCTCAACAATCAATATCGTCAGGGGATTTTTATTCATTTTGTTTCGATGGCAACGTACAAATAGGGCAAATTATAATCTTATTCTTAGTGGTCATTACCAGGTTTTATTCCGATCCTTTAATACGGTTACAAAATAGTAATTATCTTAATACATGGTCACTATCCGCATTGGATTTTGGAATAATTTTTGGGAGTTCTTAATCAACGAAATCTGAAAATTACTGGTATTGAGGATGATATAAGAATTGTTTTCTGATTGTTTAACTGACAATCTGGGTGGCCCGGTAATACTAACCTTTTTGTTGCCTGTTATTATGATATGTCTTACGGGCAATCAATGCCCTTTTTCATCCCTGGATAGCTGTCTTAGTTAACTACTATAAACTATTGTAAGGCATACCAATTAATTAAAAATGATTATCCGTATTCGTGTACCAATGCTACCAATCGCAAGAAATACAAGAAATATCGAAGTTGTACCCACCCCTAATTCACCCAATTTTTTTCCCGGCCATGGGACCTGGTTTGAGAGAATGAATTTCGCTGATATGAATCACCACCACAGCTAAAGGTTTAGGCATTCCCATTTTGGCTGACATTGCAGCCGCCAGTTCATATAATTCACCGCTTTGCTGTATTTCCGGGGTCCCTATAAATCGGTAACCATCCAGAATTTCACGGTTTACTACCGCAACTGCAACTTTCGAGCCTCTTTTAATATTTGAAAAAGTTTTACCGCCTGTTCCTTCAGTAAAAGCAAGAGAGTCATTGGACAATACGCGGGTTGAACGTTTGGGTCCCACGTTGGGAACACCCTCAGCATCAACAGTTGCTATAAAACACTGCTGTGTTGCAATCATGTCTTTCATTTCTTGTGTAAGCGTTGCCATGTTTTGCTTTTTTATGTTTGATGGAGATAAAAGTAATCTTTCTTTGTTGGCCGCAAATGCATGGGGCCGTGCAATGTGACATAATGTTGATATTTTTTTATATAATTATCAGAAAGTAAAAATGGAAATCACTACATTTGACAAAATATGTCAATAGAATATTTGTCAACAGAAACAATAGGCGAAAAGCTAAGACACTTACGAGAACAAAAAGAGCTTCCATTGCGGAAAGTTGCCGCTTTGCTTGATATTGATGTTGCGATATTAAGCAAAATGGAACGTGGAGAACGCAGACTGACAAAAGTGGTGGTTTTAAAACTTGCGGAGATTTACAGTCACAATGCAGACGACCTATTGGTATCTTTTCTTAGCGACAGAATAATGTATGAAATTCAGGATGAAGATTTGGGAGAAAAGGCTTTAATGGTTACGGAGCAAAGAGTAAAGTATTTAAAAGTAAATAGGACCAAATGACAATTAAGCATCTCATAGATAAATTTATAGCCAACAGGGATTACTACTTAACAAGCAAGTACAATGAAACACTTCTTCGCAGTGATTTCCTGGACCCATTTTTCGAGTTACTGGGTTGGGACATTAAAAACAATGCAGGAAAATCAACCAACGAAAGAGAAGTTATTTTAGAAGAAGCATTGAAAGCAAATTCTACTGAGCATTCAAAAAAGCCTGATTACACTTTTAGATTATTTTCAGAAAGAAAATTCTTTTTAGAAGCAAAAAAACCTTGTGTTTCCATTGAAACAAACAACGATGCTGCAAAACAAGTAAGAAGATACGGCTTTACGGCAAAGCTGAAAATTTCTGTTTTATCAAACTTTGAATATCTCATCATTTATGATACTTCAGTAAAAGTTGAGAAAGGTGACAATTTCCAAAAAGCACTTGTAAAAAAATACCATTACACGGAATATGAATGCAAGTTTCATGAAATCAAACAGCTATTAGGTAAAGAATCCGTTTATACAGGAGAGTTTGAAACAGAGTGGAAAGAAATTGAAACCAAAATCAACCAGTATTCAATTGATGATCTTTTTCTGAACCAAATTAATGAATGGAGAAAAATGATTGGGGCAGAAATTTTCAAACATGAACCAAAGATAGACGAACAAAAATTAAATGATGTTGTTCAAAGCTACCTGAACCGGGTTTTATTTCTTCGAGTTTGTGAGGATAGAAATTTAGAAAATTATCAAACCCTTTTAAAATTTGCCAATACAAACGACTTCAAATCCTTAATCAAAAAGTTTGTACAGGCCGACAAGACCTATAATTCAGGTCTCTTTGAACAAATATTAAAAGACAAGATTGTAGAAAATATTAGCTCTGTGTTTTGGACAATTATTAAACAGTTGTATTATCCTGAAAGTCCTTATTCTTTCAGCGTATTTTCATCTGACATTTTAGGAAGAATTTATGAAATTTTTCTTTCGGAAAGATTAGCCATCCAAAACGGAATAATTATTTTGGCTAAGAAACCTGAAAATGTTGACCGAGACATAGTTACAACTCCAATTTTCATCATAAGCGATATTTTAAGAAAAACTGCATTGAATAAGTGTGAAGGAAAATCGGACAAGGAAATTTTGAAATTAAAATTTGCCGATATTTCTTGCGGTTCAGGAGCATTCTTACTAGAGCTATTCCAATTGTTAAATGGTATCTTAATTGACTACTATTTGAAGAACGACAGGTCAAAGCTTCTTCAAACCAGCATAAATACTTACAAACTACCTTTTGCGATAAAGCGTGACATATTATTGAATTGCATTTATGGAGTAGATAAAGATTATAACGCCGTTGAGGCTGCTAAGTTTGGTTTGTTACTAAAATTATTAGAGGATGAAGATGTCGATTCAACAAACAATACAAAGCCAGTACTTCCGTGCCTTTCGGAAAATATCTTTTTCGGAAATAGTTTATTGAACCCGAACCAAGTACCCGATAAAGCGGACCAGGTTATTATCAATCCGTTTGATTTTTCAAAACTTCGTTTTGATGTCATTGTTGGAAATCCGCCTTATATGAAGTCGGAGGATATGAAAAATATTACTCCGCTTGAATTTCCGCTTTACAAAGCGAACTTCAATTCAGCTTACAAGCAATTTGATAAATATTTCTTGTTTCTTGAACAAGGGATTAATTTATTGGCTGATGATGGTGTTCTTGGTTATATCGTTCCTGTCAAGTTTACAAAAGTTGGTGCAGGGAAAAAACTTCGTGAATTATTTTCAGATAAAGAGTATTTACATTCTATCGTTTCATTTGGAGCAAATCAAGTATTTGCAGACAAAACGACTTATACTTGTTTACTTATTCTGACTAAAAAACCTCAAAAAACTTTTCTATATACAGAAGTAAAAAGTTTGAAGAGTTGGAAGGTAAGAGATCCTGAAGCAGTAAAATATGCTTCAAAAATCACCCGTGAATTAGATAGTGAAGTTTGGGTTTTGGTTCCTCCCAAACTTACTAAGGTTTACCATAAAATTGTATCTCAAAGCATGAAATTGGCTGACTTGGTTGGAAACGAGAATGTTTTTAATGGAATCCAGACCAGTGCCAATGATATTTATATTTTCACTCCCACCAAAGAAGATAAAAAGCATTATTATTTCTCAAAAAATGGGTTTGATTATAAGATTGAAAAGGCAATAACGAAACCCTATTTTCAAACTTCATCCGGAGAAGACAATCTAAACACTTACAGAACTTTTAAGCCCAATTCAAGGGTCATTTACCCATACAAAACCACTACGAAAGGAGTAGTAGTATTATCACTTCCAACCATTCAAAAGAAATTCCCTTTGACTTATGCCTATTTCCACAAGCACAAAGCCAAATTGAATAATCCAAAGAGAGACATAAAGCCTGAACCACAAACTAAAAATGAATGGCACAGATTCGGAAGACATCAAAGTTTGGAAAGTTGTGGATTGTCTTCAAAAATTATTGTTGGTGTTCTATCTGTTGGCGACAAATATGCTATTGACATTCATGGAACTTTGATTTCATCAGGAGGAACAGCAGGGTATTGCGTTATTGCTATTCCGACAAATTCAGCATATTCCATTTACTACGTTCAAGCGATTCTAAATTCAAAATATTTGGAATGGTTCTGTACTTTATATGGTGAAGTTTTCAGAGGAGGTTACATCGCAAGAGGAACAAAAGTATTAAAGAACTTACCTGTTCGCGAAATTAATTTTGTAATGGCAACAGAAAAAGCACTTCACGATAAAATCGCAGAAACTCAAAAGGAACTAATCCGGATTTATGACCAAATAGATTTATATGCAGGAAATAAAAGAGCCTTAACACCACTACGAGCGCAGTTCTTAAGGGAGAAAGACATTTTAGAGAAACTGTTATTCGAATTGTACAACTTAGGAGATGACGATTCATTAATCCCATTAATCAAAGAATTGTATGAAGTTGATTGAGAAAGCAACAATCGAAAAGTTGAGAGGTGGGTTTTACACACCAGCGCCTATTGCAGCATTTATCTTGAATTGGGGCATAAATGGGAGTTCTGATTATGACATTTTAGAGCCGAGCTGTGGAGATGGAGTTTTTATTGAACAAATAAAAGAGAATAATCACCAGTATAAAACGATTACTGCCATTGAATTTGATGAAATAGAAGCAGAGAAAGCAGATACGATTAGGCTCAATAACAAGACGGTGCTCAAGACTGACTTTCATTTGTTTTGTAACGAAACAACAAAGCAATTTGATTTAGTTGTAGGCAATCCGCCCTATATACGCTATCAGTATTTCCAGGAAGGACAGCAAAACGAAGCAATAAAAGTTTTTAAACGGGCGGAACTAAAATATTCAAAACTCACCAACGCTTGGGTTTCGTTTGTGGTTGGTTCAAGTTTGTTGCTCAAAGAAAAAGGTAAAATAGGGTTTGTAATTCCTGCTGAATTGCTACAAGTTTCATATGCTCAGCAATTGAGAGAGTTTTTATCTCGTTTTTACAATAAAATAAACATCATCTCTTTTGAAAAATTAGTGTTTCCTGACATTCAGCAAGAAGTTGTATTATTGCTTTGTGAAAAAAATGGAAGCGATTGCCATTTGATTGAACACTTAGAGTTAAGAGATGCTTACGACCTTGAAAAACTAGACGTAAATAAACTAAAAAGCCCAACTAAGAAAATAGATTTCAAATCAAACAAATGGACTTATTATTTTTTGGAACAGGAAGAAATTGATTTTCTTGAAATAATAGCTACTAAAAGAAATATCCCGGCTATTAGTAATTACGCTAATGTTGAAGTTGGAATAACAACAGGATCAAATGACTATTTCACTGTACCCTGGCCTGTTGTCGAGGCATACGACCTTATGGAATATGCAATGCCAATGGTTGGTAGAAGTGTTCAGGTTAATAGCATAATTTTCACGAAAGACGATTGGATGTTGAATCGGCAAGCCAAAGCAAGAGCCCATTTACTTGTTTTCCCGGCAAAGGGTAAAATTAACGGCCATGACGGAGCAAACTCATATATCAAATTGGGTGAATCTATGGGAATAAATAAGGGTTACAAAACGGGTATTCGTGATGATTGGTTTGTAATTCCGTCTATCAAGATCTCAGATGCTTTGTTTATTCGTAGAAACAATTTGTATCCTCGTTTAATATTAAATGAAGCTATGGCATACACCACGGACACAATGCACCGTGTTTTTATAAAGGGAGGCACTAACAAAAATGCATTCATCGCCAGTTATTATAACTCTTTGTCTTTGGCTTTTTCTGAAATTGTTGGGCGCAGTTATGGTGGGGGTGTTTTAGAACTAATGCCAAGCGAAGCAGGGAAAATATTGTTGCCGTTTAGTGTTGATAATGCCGGTTTGCTTTCAACTATCGACACAATGATGAGGGAAAAGAAATGTATTGATGATATTTTAAAAATCACAAATGAGCAAATTCTAAAAAATGGATACGAATTTACAGATAAAGAAATAATGCTTGCAGACAGTATTTGGAAGAAATTGTCTGCAAGGAGGATAAATAGAAGTAAATGAAATTACCTGAGGGAAATCTGGAAAATCAGGATTCAAAACCTTGCGAAAATAGCCCCTTTTTTATGCTACCTTTGCGAAAATATTTTATTTGAATGCTTTCTTTTCCAGAATTGAATTTATCCAAGCCCCTGCAGTCAGCAATTGATGAACTTGGATTTGAAAACCCAACACCCATACAGGCTGAAGCTTACCCGGTTATTTTATCCGGAAGGGATATCGTTGGTATTGCGCAAACCGGTACCGGTAAAACATTTGCTTATCTGCTCCCATTATTAAGAGATTTGAAATTTTCAAAAGAAATTCATCCCAGAATATTGATATTAGTTCCTACACGTGAATTGGTTTTGCAGGCTGTTGAACAAATCGGGAGTTTAACAAAATACCTTAATGTAAGGGTTCAAGGTGTTTTTGGCGGTGTAAATATTAATACCCAAAAGCAAAATCTGGCGCAGGGAACCGATATCCTGGTTGCCACCCCGGGACGGCTATATGATTTGGTGATTTGTGGCTCGCTACAGTTAAAAGCGGCGAAGAAACTGGTTATCGATGAGGTTGATATCATGCTGGATGCCGGATTCCGGTTTCAATTGACCAATATATTTGATCTGCTTCCGGCCCGAAGGCAGAATATCATGTTTTCAGCCACCATGACTGAAGAAATTGATGCACTGATCGATGATTTTTTTGTGGCTCCTGCAAGAATAAAAATTGCAGAAAGCGGCACCCCGTTGGAAAATATTGCTCAACAATGCTACCCGGTCCAAAATTTCAATACCAAAATCAATCTGTTAAAATTCCTTTTGATCGATCGCGGCACATTTAATAAAGTTTTGGTTTTTACAGCCAGCAAAAGCAATGCCGACCGGTTATTTGAAGCATTGGAAGAGAGTGAGGGATCAGAACTTGGAATCATTCATTCAAATAAAACGCAGAATTTCAGGATCAAGGCTATTCATCGGTTTGAAGGTGGTAAATCAAGGGTATTGGTTGCCACGGATGTTATGGCCCGCGGATTGGATTTTGCGAATATTTCACATGTCATTAATTTCGATACTCCGGCTTTTCCCGAGAATTATATCCACCGGATAGGCCGGACCGGGAGAGCTGAACAGCCTGGTCAATCTATTTTGTTTTATACCCCCAAAGAAGAGATCTCCAAGCAAGCCATCGAAACATTGATGGGCAGGTCAATCTCGATTGTTGACTTTCCTGAGGAGGTGGAGATTTCTAAAGAGCTTATCCCGGAAGAGAAACCAAAAGGATTGATGCCCAATCCACATCGAAATCAAAAAGTAGAAATCAAGGGAGCCTCGCTGCACGAAAAAAGCGCAAAAAACAAGAAAACCAATCAGGGTGGATCTTACCTGAGAAAAGGGAAACAATATAAGAAGCCCCAAACCAGGGGTGATAAAATTGCCAACCGCCGAAACGGGTAATGCTCAAATTCATTAAATAAAAAGGGGCTGAATCATTTTGAATCAGCCCCTTTTTATTTCGCACGGATACGGTTTTATTTGTACAAGGCCCCGTAAGTTTGACAAGCCCGATAATCGGAACCCTCTTTTTCCATCCCAAAAGCATTCCATGAACTTGGCCTGAAAATCTGGTCCTCAGCCACGTTATGCATGCAAACCGGGATCCTTAAAACGGATGCCAGGGTGATCAGGTCGGCACCAATGTGTCCGTAACTGGAAGCGGAGTGGTTGGCACCCCAATTGGCCATTACTGAGTAAACATCGGTAAACGGACCTTTTCCGGTAAGCCTCGGAGCAAACCAGGTGGTTGGCCAGGTGGGATTGGTACGGTCGGTCAGAATTTTGTTCATCGTTTCAGGAAGTTCAACGGTCCAGCCCTCAGCAATTTGCAAAACTGGTCCCAGCCCTTTAACCAGGTTTACCCTGGAAATGGTTACCGGCATAATTCCTTTGGTATCAAACTGTGAGGAAAAACCGCCACCCCTGAAATATTCGGAATCTGCCGGGGGCCATTGAGTAGCATCCAAACAAGCAGCGGCATCTTCGCCGGTAATATCCCAGAATGGTTTTATACAAGGTTCGCCATCCTTCATTTGCCTTCCTGAAAAATCGAGTGCGGAAGCACCGGAATTGATCAGGTGTATAACGCCGTTTGATGCAAGACCTTCCGGTTTCATTCCGGTAACTCTTTCAATCGCCTCGGGGCTCCAATAGGTTCTGATATCGGAAAACATTTGTGCCGTGTTGGTGAGCAGGTAACCA
>CAIXKO010000138.1 GCA_903919925.1 uncultured Bacteroidota bacterium
ATCAGATGCTGATACCCTTTTCCCTGTGCCAAGGTCCTCTGTGATGAAATAATAAGTATAATCGGAGTAGAGATTTATCCGGTGGCTGAATATCTTTTTAAAGGGATCATACTTCCAGGTGGTTGCTCCAGTTGCATAAAATAGTATGAAATCTCCGTCTCCGAATTGTCCGTCAGTTCCTTTATCAAAATAAACCGGCCTCTCAATCAGATCATCCGGGCGGTCGATGCTGGAGTCAGAGGGAAGCTGAGTTCCTCCATTGCCATATACCCTAACGTTATCGGGGTTCAGTATTCCTATTTTCTTCAGATCAGCAAACGTTAATTTGTGAATACCTGTTGTATCAACCTGAATTTTATACCATTTGCCGTTTGCGAGTACCGATTGGGCAGTGTAGGTACGCGTTGTTTTTATCGTCTTTAGCGGAAAGGAAGGACGATTAATGTTTCTGATTTCGGGGATAAAACTAACTAAGCGCTCAATCTGGCCCGTGTTGGCATTTTTGCGGAACGGGATAAAGGAGAAAACTGCAAACGGGCGCTTTCGTTCGATTTGCACGGTAGTTTTGATTTCTATGGCATCGGGTAGATTTTTTTCACTGAAAATCTTCCAGTCAGGATCGCTGGTGTTCACCGGATCAAATTGAACGTTCGTAAAAAAGACTTCTGGTGTTGTATTTTGATTCTCATTCCAGGGTAACCGTTCGGAATAGTAAGGTAGGCTGCCTGATCCTCCCGGGTAAATTGCCCTGTCAAACACTGCCGGAGAAAGCCAATGTATCACTCTGGATTTCGAATTCTGCCCAAAACTGTTTGAAAATGAGAGCAGAGCATAAAAAATAAGCGTGGCGAAATACCTGTTATATCTAAAGATTGTTCTAACCATATCGGGGCAATATTACAGAAAAACGTCTGTTTTATTTTGAAATTGCACGCAAAAAGAAGATCGAATAAATATTTATTAACTGCTCAGTCTGAAAAATAAATGATAACGATCTACGTTAATTCTCTGGTTTTCGGTGAAATTTCATAATTTCGAACGCTTTTGATCCCGAAAGCCAGCGAGAATGATAAAAATAGTTAATTTTGTACATTGATTTAATACCCTTTGAACGTCATGAAAATCAGATCGTTTAGTTTTTTTCTGATCACTTTTGGTTTAGTTCTGTTTTTAGGAGGCTGCAAAAGCGGCATGAAATCTCCTAAAACTGGCTGGGCGTACAATGACGCCAAGAACGGAGGATTTGAGTACTTACCCGGTTTTAATCAGCCTACGGGACCAGGATTGGTTTTCGTTGAAGGAGGTACTTTTACACTGGGGCGTGTAGTGGATGATGTTAGGTACGATTGGAATAATGTTCCGCGCAGAGTAACCGTGGCTTCCTTTTATATGGATGAAACGGAGATTACCAATGCTAACTACCGCGAGTATCTACATTGGCTGAAGCGTGTTTATACTGATTATCCACTTGTTTATCAGCAAGCCTTGCCAGATACTTTGGTTTGGAGAGGCGCCCTGGCATTCAATGAACCCTTAACCGAGTACTACCTGCGCCATCCTTCTTATAATGATTACCCTGTTGTTGGGGTATCCTGGATTCAGGCCAATCAGTATTGCGATTGGAGAACTGACCGGGTAAACGAAGATATCCTGATCAAGGAGGGTATCCTCATGCAGGATCCAAATCAAACCAGCGCCAAGAATTTTAATACCGACGCTTATCTTGCAGGACAATATGAAGGAGTGGTTAGGCAGGATTTACCTAACCTTGACCCAAACAAAACGGTTAGGAAAGCAAGGATGGAAGATGGATTCTTCTTTCCCAAGTATCGCCTCCCAACCGAAGCTGAATGGGAATTTGCAGCTTTGGGCCTGATCGCCAAGGAAGAGCAGATTGATAATAAAAGAATGTATCCCTGGCGGGGAAATTACGCACGCAATGATGAGAAATCAAAAAGAGGTTACCTGATGGCTAACTTCGTTCGCGGCAGAGGAGATTATATGGGAGTTTCCGGATCTCTTAATGATGCCTACCCTTATACCTCACCGGTAAAAACCTATTTGCCTAACGATTATGGCCTGTATGATATGGCAGGTAATGTTAATGAGTGGGTTTTGGACGTTTACCGCCCGTTGTCATCTGTTGAGATGGACGAGCTGAGCCCTTATCGGGGAAACGTTTTTACTGTTCAGCAGCGGGATGCCGAAGGGAATATTGCGGAAAAAGATTCACTGGGCAAGATTCCGAGAAGAAACATGACTGCTGAGGAAAATAAAAAACGAACGAACTACAAAGATTCTGATAACAGGAACTATCGTGATGGCGATGCCCCTTCGAATATCGGGTTTAATAGTAATGCAACTGATAACGGAAAAAGTACTTCAAAAATGTACTTCCAGGGTACGGGCCCGGGGCAGTTGGGTGCAACAAGTATGATTACTGACAGGGCACGCGTATATAAAGGTGGGTCATGGCGCGACAGGGCCTATTGGATGGTTCCCGGCACGCGACGCTACATGGATGATGATAAATCGACTGACGACATCGGTTTCCGTTGCGCCATGTCAAGGTTAGGCAAAGCCACTGGTAAATAGCATGTGAAACCTGAGGATTTTTATAAGATATTTCTGCAGTTTCCGCAGATTTGTACCGACAGCCGGAAAGTTATTCCCGGCTGTCTGTATTTTGCCCTAAAAGGCGAACAGTTCGATGGAAATTCATTTGCGGCTGATGCCCTCTCAAAGGGTTGCTCTTTTGCTGTGATAGATGACCCGGGCATCGTTGATGACGACCGGTTTGTTTTGGTACCCGATGTGCTCAAATTTCTTCAGGATCTTGCCAGTTACCACCGCAATAATCTTTCCATTCCGGTGATCGGGCTAACCGGGACCAACGGAAAAACTACCACCAAAGAGCTGATCCATTCCGTTCTTAAACAAAAGTACCCCGTTGTTGCTACAGCCGGAAATCACAATAATCATATAGGTGTTCCGCTTACCTTACTGCGGGTAGGTCCGGAAACTGAAATTGTTATTGTTGAAATGGGGGCAAACCACCCTGGTGAAATCGATTTTCTGTGCAAAATTGCCAGGCCCACATTAGGGTTGATCACTAATATCGGAAAAGCTCATCTCGAAGGGTTTGGATCATTTAATGGTGTTGTAGAAACTAAGAATGAACTCTATTCCTGGATTAAGAACAGTCAAGGAGAGCTGTTTGTAAATGATGACGATGTGTTGCTTAAGAAACTGGTGGATGATTATCCATGTTTTACTTATGGAATGAATGAGATTGCAGATGTTTCAGGATCTCCGGTAGGTCGGGATAATTTTTTGTCAGTTTGTTGGCGATCAAGGGGTGGTAAAATCAATAATCTCATTGACAGTCATTTGTCAGGTAGTTATAACCTTTACAATATATTGGCTGCTGTATTGGCAGGTATCCATTTTGGGTTGAATCCCGAACAAATCAAGGCTGGAATTGAGTTGTATGTACCCGATAATATGAGGTCGCAATGGGTGCGAACAAAAAACAATTTCTTATTCCTTGATGCATATAATGCAAATCCTTCGAGCATGGCTTTGGCCATTGAACATTTTGCCTCACTTAATTTGCCTCATTCTGTTATCATTCTGGGTGATATGTTCGAATTGGGAATTCATTCGGAAGCTGAACATCTCCAGATAATCAAGCAAACTGCAACCCTTGGTTTTGAAAAAGCAATTTTTGCAGGGAAGCATTTTCATGGATTGGCTTCTGATTTACCTTATTTATTCTTTGAGAGTCTGAACATCCTTCAGGATTATCTTGCTGGTAACCATTTGAAAGAATGCAATATACTAATAAAGGGATCACGTGGTATGCAGTTGGAGAAACTGGTAGCCTACCTTTGATGAGGTAATTCGCTAAAATGCTTTTTGCCTTTCAGAAAATAGTTGGCAACAATGCTGTGGTTGTAAAACCCATCTAGTAAATGCGGAGAAGGGTGGGAGGGGCCGGAATAGTTAACATATTCCTTTTTCCAAAGTCTGTAATAATCGCGGTGAGCCTTTAGTACAGCCATAAAAAAACCTGGTTTTCCCTTGAATAGATATTGAATGGCTGCAACTCCATCCAGAATTTTTCGAACCAGCAGTATTCTGGCCCGGCTATTGGCAGGCAGGTTTTTTCTAAGCAGTAGAAGATTATTACGGAAATTGAGATAAAGCTTCTTAGGACTTTCATTAGGTAAGGCTCCACCTCCCACGTGAAAGATCAGGGAATCAGGAGTATACCATACCTCGTAACCGAAGGAATGC
>CAIXKO010000139.1 GCA_903919925.1 uncultured Bacteroidota bacterium
AACGCCCAGTTCGATAACCTGATCAATATTATTAAGAGCCGCGAAACGCAGGAAAAAACTTCCATCCGCCTCATGGCCCAGCACCTCATGCTCGATAAGGCTGATCCCCGCTACTGTTTGCCTTCCACCTGGAGGGAATTGTGGACTACAGTTCCTGCTGAAATCAAGAGAATTGTGGACCTGAGTTACACCGTCCCGATTGATTCAGCAGCAAAAGATTCAATTGCTCCTCAGAAAAAGGCTAATCCTGATCCAGCTCCGATTCCTGTAAAAAGGGATACCCTGGTCAGGAAAGTGATGGACACGGTAATGGAATCTCAAACCGTGAAGGAAAAAGTGCAACGATTCCGCCAGAAACCCAAATACTATACCATTAAAGCCGGAGATAGCCCAAATGCAATCTGTCAGAAATTCGGAATATCAGCAAGTGAGTTTAGCCGCTTGAATTCTCCAATGCCCCCCTTCAACGGCGGACAACAGATAGTGGTGGGTAAAACTTCTGACCCGTATTGGGTTGATTCATTGGTTACCAAAGAGGTTCCAGTGGTTAAAGAAGTGGAAATAAAGGATTCATTGCCTCCCGAAGAAAGCAATTCGCTACCGGATAGCACGGGAGCTGCTGCAATTGCCGAGATGCAAGTTTATGACGCAGGAATTGTGGACCAGGAGGTTTATCCCCGTTTCGAACGACTGGTAAAGCTCCTGACAGATTACAAAGATGCTGACCAAACAAATTACCTTTTTAAAACCTTGCAGTCAAACAATGCCTTTTACAGCGTTAAGAAAATTTCCACAGTAAAAGTAATACGTATACAAAGCTCCGACTTGCTCAAATTGTCCTTTGATTCAAACGATCCTGCCGTATGCACACAAACATTAAAAATTCTTACTGATGTTTTTAAAGCGCAATATCAATCGATTACCGCCACCCAAACCGGTTTGGTCTCCGTATATTTCAGGCAAAGGGTTGAAGAAGTAAGAAAGCAACTGGATAGTCTGGAGAAAAGCTTGTTGAAGTTCCGGATGGATAACAAGATTATTAATTACGATGAACAAACCAAGTTTATCTCTGAACAAAAGGAAACACTCGACAGGGATTGGTATGAAGAAGCAGGCAAGCTCTCAGCTGCCCGAATGGCACTTGGGATGGTTGAAGAAAATCTTGGGGAAAAAGGTAAGTCAATCTTGCAGAATAAAAATGTTCTCGATATTCGTAAAAAGGTGTTTGATTTATCTCTTCGGATTTCAATGGAGGAGATTAAAGAGGAAATTGATATTGGCACCTTAACCAACTTAAAAAGTGAATTGGAACGGTTAAAGCAGGACCTCAATAATGAGATCCTGAGTTCTTTTGCATTGAACCGCACGGTTGATGGGTTAAACGTTCAGAATGTGCTGCAGAAATGGTTAGAGAAAGCAATTGAAGTGGAAGAAAGCCAGGCACGCTTTAATAAACTCACCGAACGGAAAAATGCATTCTTGAAAAAATATGATGAGTTTGCTCCTCTTGGCAGCGTTTTGAAGAAAATTGAACGGGAAATCAATCTCGCGCAAGCAAATTATATGAACCATCTGAATAATCTGAATCAGAGTATCATGAAGCAGAAAAATGTGGAACAGTCCGATATTCAGATTATTGATAACCCGGTTTATCCTATTGAGCCAAATGCTTCAAAAAGAATGATTTCCATAATTGCGGCATTTATGGCAGGAGTAGTGCTCACGGCGGCTTTAATTATTTTACTGGAGTTTTTAGATACCAGCATCAAGTTTCCAATGCACTTCTCTGAAATCTCCGGATTGAAACTGATGGGAGCCTTTCCAAAGATCCCGGTTAAATCGGATAATAAAATTAATTATCCGCTCATTGCCTCACGTTCCGTGGACCAGATCGCTCAGCGAATCAGGCTGGAGGACCTCCGGCTGAAAAATCGCTCCGACCAGCCTTTTGCGCTTTTCTTCATCAGCACGCGTGAAAATGAAGGAAAAACTTACCTGGCAACA
>CAIXKO010000140.1 GCA_903919925.1 uncultured Bacteroidota bacterium
AATAGCAGATATTCCTGCCTGATTGGGCTCCCTCTCATTTTTGTTTCACATCGTATGCCACTAAAGCGTTGGTATGCCTTCACCAGTCCGACATTTCCTTTCTTTTCATCAAAGATGTAGAGCAGGCCCTCAGCAGAAATATAGGTTGTCCCCATCGATCAGGACCGATTCTGCGATACCCCAATTTCCAAAGGTATCCTTGTTGATTTCACTGCCCTTGTATGTCCAGATGATCTTTCCGCTGATTAATGCTGTTGTTAGTGTTAATGGTGTTATTGGGTAACCGCAAATGTAGATACTAAAAGTGGTTGAAAAAATGTTCGGATAAATTTTGGACGGTTGTTGGCAACCTCAAAATATAACTGATGAAGCTATTTAAAAGTAACTATATTGTTACTTTTAATTCAACTTTTTAACCTCAAAATAAAGGGTATCCGGATATACCGCGGTGAATATGCCTAATCCGTTTTTTATGTTGGTTGGAGGCTCCGTCATGGCTACAGTTGACATACCCGGATTATCGAAAAGTTCAGCAAATTCAGGGTTAACATGATAAACAATTACACGGTGGGTGCCATAATAGGTGACATTGCGCATTCCGATCCTGAATTGGTTACCCTTGGAAGGGGGTGAACTGCCGAACTTTGGCATGTTTTCGGCCATGGTATTCAGGGCAACCGGACTAGTTTCAACGTTTTCAACGGTTATATAATAAAAGTCGGCGGCAGAGTTTTCCCAGGTGAGATCAATCTCCCCAGCCGACAACCAGCTCGACGGATTGCCGCTCGTGTAATAAAGTATGTCGGTACTCATCTTGAGGCTTGCCGGCGCCGAAGGCACCACCGTGGAAGATTCGATCACAGCGCCATGATACAGGGTATGGAGAACTATGGTGTCGCCCGGATGGATCAGCATGGAATCGGCCGGGTACCGATATTTCCCGGAACCGGCGGTATCTTCACGCAGGATATAATCGGATCCCTTGATCTTCAGATTAACATCAAGACCGGCGAGCGGAACAGCGATGCTATCGGCTTCATCAGCTGCATAAGGAATGATGCGGGTGATGGTGACCTCGGGTACTTTTCCAGGTACCAGAAAAGCTTCAATAACTGGAATATCAGCTGCTTCCTGTGTGTAATCGGTCGGTTTGCAGGAGGTAATGAGCATCCCCATTAACAGGGCGTAAAATATATTGGAAGTTTTCATGAATTATCTGAATTTAAAGCTGAAGAACAGGTTAGGGGTAATTCCCAGGAGTTCCACATTGGTTTCAACCAACTGGCCCTCAATAACACTGAATTGTTTATACCAAACATTCTTCCTATTATATAAGTTGAAAACCGACAATCCGAAGGTTGCGGTACCCATGTTGCCAAGTTTAAAATTGTACTGGGCCGAAACATCCATACGGTGATAATCAGGTAAACGGAAGGAATTCTTAGGACCGATACTGATATAGCTCTTCGAGGTTCCGTCGGGCATAATAATTTCGTAAGCGCCCAGTGGAGCGGTGTATGGTTTTCCGGTACCGTAAATCCAGACTGCCGAGAAGTTCCAGTTTCGAAAAGTATACAGGTTGATTACCTTAAATTCATTGGTAATGTCCTGTGACGCAGGGAACGGATTGGACCCGTAGGTATCGAATTGATAATGTACCTGTTGTAAGGTGTAGGAAATCCATCCATTATAATTTCCTGATTTTTTTTGTGCCAGAAACTCAATGCCTTTCGATACACCTGATCCTTTATAAAAAAACTCATTGAAATTGATATCACGATAAGAGGGTACAAACTGGACCGCATATTCAGTTAACCCGTCCATTTTTTTATAAAAAGCTTCTGCGCTGAACACCAAATCCTTATTTTCCCAGCTCAAGCCGGCAATGTAATGTTTTGATCTTCCAACAGGTAAAGTGTCACCGTCAGCCAATAGCCAAAAATCCCTGCTTCCGGATTCCAAATCGTCACGGATAATCCGGTTGGCATATTGATTATACAGCCCCCATGCCGCTTTTAGTTTTATTTTGTCGGTAATGCCGTAATTCAAAGTAACCCTTGGCTCAACGTATAACTTATTAGTCCTGTTGTAAAAACTTGTGCGGATCCCGGGTACCAGCGTGAGCCGGTCGAAAAGAGTCAACCGGTCCTGTACAAATCCGGTGGCCAGATTGGCTTGTGAATGTTCATCAAGAATATGGATGGTATCATTTCTTGAATTGGAATAGTCGATCTGGTAATGTGATCCTTCGAGGCCGAATTCAAGCTGGTTGTTTTTACCGGTCTTCCATTCGGTCCAGCCTTTCACCGAAAAGTCGCCCAGATCATTACTTTCCAGTATTCCCATATTGCCCATATTAGTTTGGCCATCCCTGCTGAAGTTACTCTCCCGGTGCATATCGCGGTTGCTGAAATAGTTTGAATAGGAGCCGAGTACATGGGTATACCAGTGATCAGTCCATCTTCTCGACCACTTCAGGCTGCTTCCCCAGTTGCCCCAATCGGTGAGATCGGTACTGCCACCAGATAAAGAACTTCCACCCCGGCTGAAGCTGAACTCATTTGAATTATCCAGAATATCCTTACCGTGATAAAAGCTCAATGAATAATTGTCCCTGACAGTTGGTTTGAAGGTGATTTTTGCATTGATATCATAGAAATAGGAGGATGGTGTGCTTGCTCCTACAAACCGGTTCATTTGCCTTCCGTTAGGCATTTCAGGCCCAGAGTTGCTGCTGGTGCTCTGGAACTTTTCAAAAATTTTAGTGTAAAGCGATGATTGAAACGACCTCCGACCGGATAGTAGTATGGAACCTTTACCACCGAGCGGAATCTCAACAAACCCGCTGGCGCTGATCAATCCGACTGTTCCACCGGCATCAAATCCTTTTTCATTACCATCTTTTCCGGTAATCTCCATGACACTCGAAAGGCGTCCTCCATATTTAGCCTCGTACCCTCCTTTGCTGAGTTTGACATCTTTAATGGCATCCGGATTGAAAGCCGAAAACATTCCGAAGAGATGATCGACATGGTAAACGGTAAATCCATCGTACAAAATGAGGTTCTGATCCGGTGTTCCGCCGCGGATGTATAATCCTGATGATGATTCCTGACTACCCGAGATTCCCGGAAGCAATTGAAATGCCCTGAAAATGTCTTTTTCGCCGAGTGATGGAAGCAGCGCAATCTTAGATGGTGACATCGAAACCAGGTTCGTACGGTTTGATAATCTAAGTAAATCTTCACGCTCTGCAGTGATGGTTACCTGTTCGAGTTCCGTTACTGTGGGACTCATCTCGATATAAACTTCCGACAGGGCAATATCCGGATCGAGCCTGAAGATCTTTGGATGGTAGCCTACATAGCGGACCAGAATC
This sequence comes from uncultured Bacteroidota bacterium, assembly GCA_903919925.1. GTDB lineage: Bacteria > Bacteroidota > Bacteroidia > Bacteroidales > UBA12481 > UBA12481. The sequence goes on from CAIXKO010000140.1 coordinate 3,380, forward strand.
GCTGCCGTATCGATAGGCACATGAAAGAGCGTAAAATATCCGTCTATATTGGTAATCGTTCCATTGAGGGATCCATCCACCAGAATCTGGGCATTAGGAAGGGTTTCACCGCTTTCCTTGTCCCTGACCCGACCGTAAAGAGTGAAGTCCCTGCGCCCGGGTTTGGTCTTCTCTTTTTCTTTATAAGTAATCTCTTCACCGATTTTCCGGATAATCAGTCTGCGGCCGACGAGCTTGTAGTGCAAGTTGGTGCCTGTTAGCAAGATACTCATTACCTCATTCAGATCAATCTTATCAAAAACCTCCCCCGGATGTATTCCGCCAGGAATATCGCCGGCAACCATATCCAGTTCGATCCCATATTTTTTCTCCAGGTCATTCAGTATGTTACTGAGCGTTATCCCAAAGAACCTTCCTTCGACGATAATACCGGAGGTTTTTCCAGGTTCTTGGGCAACGATTTGATAAATAGGGATTAACAGGACTAGGACGAACAGAAGAGGAAAGAATTTATTCTTCATCCTTCAAATTTTATTTTGTAAACTAACCTTCAGACCGGGTTGCGTCGATCTGGTTTAACAGGTTGTCCAAAATGTGAGGGAATAGTTGGTATCTACCGGTCCTCAAATCATAAACGGGTAACATCAGATAATTGTACACTGCATATCTGGGGGGATTGCGCCTTTGGTATAACGGGTTCCGGCAGCCAGCCCGTCCATCCTGATGGCCACGGTTATCATCAGGCTGAAAACCGATTTTTCAAGAGACTGTTCATTTTCTTATTCTTATAAGGATAACTCTTTGAGTGACTACCTGATTAGTACTTTCTGATAACATCAATTTCCTCCTGCCGGTAAGGAGTGCCATCGGCATGAAGTATATCGTGGAACCATCCGAAGGTGGAATCAACTCCCCCGCCCGGCTTGTTCCACCAGGGAAACTGGCACTGGGTGCGTCCGTTGACGAGCCCCCACTGGTACGCTGCCACCTTTTCCGACTGAAACAGCGGGAGCTCCTTTTCATAACTGCTGCCTGCAGGACGTGCCATCCATTCGGTGCAAACTACCGGGCGGTTCTGCTTTTTCAGTGCGGCAATCCTGGAAGCCATATCATCACGGTTGGAATACAGATGGTAGGTAATGATATCGGAATTTGCAATTATAACCATGTTCAACGGATGATCGAGGGGCGTGAACCACGTGGCAATGGTAACCGGCTGATCGATATCAACCTCGCGTGCCCAGGCGAACAGGCGTACCAGAAAATCCGGAGTGCCAACCTTTGCCTCATTCATGGGTTCATTGAACAGGTCCCAGAGGATGATCCGCCGGTCATGGCCAAAGGTTTTCAGCATATCATGAACGTACCTGCGGAGCGATTCTTTTTCTGCCGGATCATTGCCAAGTTTTACTCCAGGCGATGGAGTCCAGTTCGACAGGATCATGCCGGGTATGATATCGCGCTGTTTACCCAGAAATGGATCCACCTGGGCGGGTTGTCCGAAAGCACAGTCATCAAATAAAACCGGCATCACTGAGATATGGCGGGTTGAGGCAAGCTCAAGGAAAAGCTGGAAATTCTTTTTAAACGCATTGGGATTATTCTTCCAGACGATATACTGGAGAAACACGCGGGTGCTGGTATACCGGAGGTTTTGCGCCCACCTGAGCTCCCTCCCGATGATGATGGTATCCAGCGGATTTTCCCACCATTCGGTTGTGTTGCCGGCATAGCTGGGGACATAATTGAACCCCTTGATCCAGGGCATGGAATCATACCAGGATCCGGCTTTTGCTTCGGCCCAGCGGATATTTAACGTGCTGTCATTCTTATTGGAACATGATGTCAGTAAAAGGAACAAGCATGAGATTTTTAGGAACCAGGTCGCTGTTTTCATAAGCAGGGTATCATTTGTATAAGGTTAAATAACCGGGCTGCAGTCAAAGGTATAAAGTTAATGACCTACCTTACCGTTTATTTCACTTATCCGGGTTCCGAAGAAAAATGATTTACAGGTTTATTATTTCGGCAAGGCCATTCAGGAGAAAGCAGGTATTCCTGTTGGGCTGATCAATTTATCTATCGGCGGAGCGCCTCTGGAAACATTTATCGATAAAGAGGTTTTGAGAAAAAGCAGCCAATTTTCAGCCAAAATCCAAGGCGACTGGATGGTTAACGATGCTTTACCGGTTTGGATCCGGGAAAGAGGCGGGCAGAATGTAGGCGAAAGTAATGCCCAGGAAATGGATCGGCCATCCGGGGATTTAGCGATGGCAATCTGATTAACTCAGAGAATCTCACGGCATCAACCTTTAAAATTAAGGTGATGTGCATGCGGTGTAAAACAGCTCAATTAAGAAAAGCCTGGCTTCAACATCGGTAGCTAGTTTCAGACCGTCGGCCAAAATCATACTTCCTTTACTAAAAGCAAGTTCTCTTTTGGTTTTCCACATGATTTGTCCGTCTTTACTCATGCAAACAAGGCCATCACAACGTTCATTTGTTGTATATTGAGGATAGAAGTACCCATTTTCAAGTTTACCAAAGCCAAATTCAAGTTCTTTTCAGTATCTCAGCCGTTTTCTCATACCTTTAAATCCGATAAATTTAATGCAATGAAACTGCCCGAATGGCTGATGTTCCTCCTATTTTTCTGTTTGACACTCACCCTTTCAGCCAATTCCCGGGAAAGTCGTTCTGATGAACGGGAAGCCTTACTAGAATATATTAACAGGCTTGTTGTTCAAATTAATACCAGGGAAATCCTTGATTATGCAACGACTTTCAACGAAGCCGCTAATTTTCGTAAGTGTTCGGTAAATATTGCTGATAATGAGCTATTGATTTTCCTGTCTCCAAATTTCACCACCAATCGCAACAGTACCTTTACCTGGAAGAAAAGCACGGGTTTCAGGGAAAATGAATTGAATACTGCTGCGTACCCTTCTGATTTTAAGCTGGATATCAGGATCAGTATCGATTCCGTTACCGTATCCGAATGGATAAATCTGAATGACTTATTAGGCACAAACCGACATTGGTCGGATAAATATTCATTGAACCCCGGGCAAAGATTGGTCATTGAAGCCAGGGACCCGGGTACCCAAAAAACCACAGATGCCTTAACTGTTTATCGTATTTCATCCATACCCGGAATAAATGGAGTCATCAGCCAGAATGATAAAGCCCTGCAAGCAAGTTTCATACAAAACCGCGATTCCATTCAGCTTTCGAATAGTGTATCTGTTTATGATAAAGACCATGTCATCACCCTTGAGGCTGATGCCACCGATATCCTGATTTTACCAAAATCATATCCTGATTTCGACGAGGTCTTTATTGAATACAGCCTTACATCGGAAAATTCGAAACCTGAACTGTGGAAAAATGCATTCGGTCCGGCCAAACCGATGATTGCACTGAGCGGACTTGTTCCCGGCAATGATTATGAAATCTACCTTCGCTACAGCAATACTCCCGCGGACTTCAATCATTACCGGATAACAGTGAGGCAATATTTCTGGCAATCGTCAGGCTTCCGGTTTTCACTTGCATTTATTATGGTTTTGGTTGTTTTGTCAGCCATCTTCCTCTGGAACCGGGCACGTCAAAAAAGAAAGCTTGCACTTATTCTGCAAAATCAACGCTTGCTGGCAGCTGAAATGAAATCCATCCGGTCGCAACTCAATCCGCATTTTGTTTTTAATGCATTGGGATCCATACAGAACCTGATCAACAGGAAAGATCTTTACAATGCCAATATGTATCTGTCGATGTTCAGTAAGCTTATGCGTGACGTATTAAACAATAGTGAAAAAAACTTCATTTCACTAACCGATGAGTTAAAAACAATCGAATCCTATCTGGCTCTAGAAAAGCTGCGCTTTGGATTCGAAACAATTGTACGGATTGAGGAATCGCTTAATCCGGATAATATAGAATTTCCTTCTATGCTCCTGCAACCTCTTTTGGAAAATAGTATCAAACATGGAATAACCAGCATGAAAAATGCCGGCCGCATTGAGCTTGATATCAGAACAGACAGGGCTGATTTAAAATTGGAACTTGCTGATAACGGGAAAGGATTTGATGCCGGGAAGGAGCAGGAAGGCTTTGGGCTTAAATCGGTTCAGGACAGAATTGAAATGCTGAATCAAACGCTGGAAGGCAGGAAAATCGAAATGAAGATAAACTCCGGATCCGATTCAGGCACGCACATTTTCTTAACCTTTTTTAATTGGATATAATGGCTTGGAAAGCAATAATTATTGATGATGAACCAAACAATATCGAGAATTTAACCTCATTATTGAATGAATATTGCAGGGATATTCAGGTGATTGGCCGGGCTGAAAATGCAGATGAGGGTAAGTCTGTCATTTCCCGATTGAAACCGGATATGGTTTTTCTTGATATTCAGATGCCGGATCAATCGGGGTTTGATTTATTAAAATCCCTGAATGTTATTGATTTTGAGGTCATTTTTGTAACCGCTTACGATAAATATGGCATTCAGGCCGTGAAATTTTCAGCGGTCGATTACCTGTTGAAACCGGTTAATATCGAAGAATTAAAGACTGCTGCAGGGAATGCCATTCAAAAATTGACCAGCCGGCAGGAAAATGAAAATATCAGGAATCTTTTGCATTACCTGAAGACGACCCATGTGCCTGATGAACATAAAATTGCATTATCGGATGCCAAAGAAGTCAGGTTTATCGGCGTCAGGGATATTTTGTATTGCAAGAGCGATAACGTGTATACCACCTTTTTTATCAGGGGACAGGATAAGATAATGGTTTCCAGGCCAATGAAAGAGTACGAGGATCTTTTGGTATCGTATGGTTTTATCCGTACGCATCAATCCTACCTGGTCAATAAATCATTTATCAGGAGCTATTCAAAAGAAGACGGTGGATACCTGCTGCTGGAGGACAGGTCGCAGATTCCGGTATCAAGGCAAAAAAAAGAGGATGTGAAAAAGGCATTGAATTTCTAGCATTCAGCTGCCCTTTCGGAGATTCACCTCACAACAGGCTCCCATAGCAGTCAACCAAATGATTTATTTGGCTTTTTGAAGGAGAGTTTCCATCAATTTCAATGCTTCCATATGATGGCATTGGTGGGTGGGATGGAGGTCGGTGGACGCAAATATGCGTCCCTACGAAGCATCGCGCGGTTCGGACGCATATTTGCGTCCGGTTCAATCATTATGCGGGATCC
>CAIXKO010000141.1 GCA_903919925.1 uncultured Bacteroidota bacterium
CTCAAGGAGCGCAAGACATTGGCTGAGTTGGCAAAGCAGTATGATATGCATCCGCAAATGATTTCTAAGTGGAAGCAAGAGTTTGTGGAACGGGGCTCAGAGATTTTTGAAACCCGGCCACCGGAAGAGAGTTTTGAGGCAGAGAAAGAGCGGTTGTTTTCCAAAATTGGGCAACTGGAAATGGAGCGTGACTGGCTAAAAAAAATTTCAAAAAAGGCCGGGCTATGAAAGAGCTGAAGGAATATATTTCTGATAAAGAGCAGTTAAGCGTTCGACGGCAATGTGAACTGTTGGATTTGAGCAGGAGTACTGTTTACTACGAAGCGGTAGGAGAAAGCGAAGAGAACCTTCGGATCATGAAATTGATGGATGAAGAATTTCTCGCAGAACCCACGCATGGGGTCTTACAAATGCAGGACTTTTTGTTTGCACTAAATTTTCTGGTCAACCATAAACGTGTTCGCAGATTGCTGCGCAAAATGGGCATCATGGCCCTATATCCAAAACGGAATCTTAGTAAGTTAGGCCATGCCAAATACATACGTCCCTATTTGCTGCGAGGCATGAAAATCGAACGCCCAAACCAGGTCTGGGAAATAGATATCACCTACCTGCCTATGGCCAAGGGATTTATGTATTTAACGGCAATCATTGATGTTTATAGCCGGTACACTGTTGGCTGGGATATATTTAACAGTCTGGATGCCGAAAACAGCCTGGCTGTGCTAAAGGCAGCAATAGCGAACCACGGGAAACCCGAGATCATTAACTCCGACCAGGGAAGCCAGTTCACCTGCGCATTATGGACTGAATACGTTGAGAAAGAGGTTAATATAACAATTAGCATGGATGGCAGAGGTCGGGCAACCGATAATATTTTTATCGAGCGTCTTTGGCGAACAGTTAAACAGGATTATGTGTATATTTGTCCTGCTACCGATGGCACTGAGCTTTATCAGGGCTTAAGCAAGTTCTTTGAGTACTATAACAATGTCAAGACTCATCAGGGAATTGGAAGGAGAATACCTGCCTCATTATATATGACTGCGGTTTAGTTTTGCGGCTCCGCCACAAAACGAACTGAGTTTTATAAGGTATATTCCGAAAGAATGATCAGTAAAAAAGACCGACTTTTACATCGGTCTCATTCTATCGGATCAGGATATCCCTAACAGGTTGCTCTCCAGCAGAGCCCATTTCCGTTTCTCCTGATGAAACAAAGATATAATCACTTTCCCAATTTCAACTAAGAAAGTGATGTTGGTGGTCCAAAGAAAGGGGAGTATTAAAAACCATGATGGTCGAAAAAGGCGAAAACGGTTATTTCGTTGGCCAGATTGTTGAATATCCTGCAGCATTATCTCAAGGAAGAACCATTGAAGAGCTTGAAAACAATTTAAAAGATGCACTAAAACTACTTTTGCAAGTTCAAAAAGAGCAACTGATTTCGAAAGACACTTGAATCAAAATTCGTGTACGCTTTTACGAGAAGGCAGAAATCATTCCATCTGGGTAAATATCAACAATGAGATTCACACAGCAGTTCCAAGGCACAAAGAAATAGATAACCGATTGTGTAAAAATATTTGCAAACAGTTGGGCATTGCCCCCCCAGCAACTTTTTAAAAGGATGAAAGGCTGTGTAAGGAGACACGCAATAATAAACCGCACCCAGCGGTTCATTCGGGTCGCCAGATTAGGGAAATTGTAGGGGCAGAAAATTTTCTGCCCATGATTTTCTGACCCATCCCTACCGGATTCATTCAGATCGCAAAAAGTTAAATCATGTTAAAACCCCAACTTCAAACTCAACAACCCAATCAATGCTTAAAGGATTCGATTAATTTGGCTCTTGAAAATACCGAAGCTTAACCAGAGCCTTTTGTTTTTTGATTTTTGGGGTTTGGGGTTTATTTGTGTTTTGGGGTTTGTATTTTGGAATTTATTTGTGTTTTGGGGTTTGGGGTTTGCATCAATGCGGGAGGACACTTGGGTCCTCCCCTACGTGAAGGTCTTTTACATGTTGTCAATACATAAGCATACAGCTTCGATGTCATAATGCTGCATGACTTTTTCC
>CAIXKO010000142.1 GCA_903919925.1 uncultured Bacteroidota bacterium
AGTTCATGCTCACAATCGCTGAGACGAAGTTCGCCTCGATTGTTGTGCTTTATCCTTTCAACTCCTCGCGCAACATTCTCCTTACGAATTTCAATCGAAAAAACAAGGCCGAAGGCCCGAAATTTTAATGCGTTTGCCCTGGCAGCAGAACAGCACGATTAGGGAAAGAATAAAAATAAAATATCTGGTCATCAGTTAAAAGTTTAATTCCGTTCAATTCTCCTTGAGTTTAGTCTTGATTATCTACGGATTACTATCCTCTTTCAAGCCTTTGACCACATCCAGGTATTTCTGGCCAGGATTCTTAATCCAGCCTTCCTTTTGAGCAGTCATCAGATAGATAGCTTCAATGTAAGTATATTGTTGTAATTCTGACACATAAATCAAACTTCAATTGGATATTTATTGGATTCACCTAAAACAGTGAAGTTGGTGATAATTTGGGAGATTTCTTTATCAAACCAGACCTTGGACTCCGTTTAAGATAATAAGTCCGACTGTTCTCCAATCTCTTAACCACCTCGCTTTTCCGAACCCTCCGGATCACCTAATTCCTATTATTGATCCTCTCAAAGTCCAACCTCCAAAGTATTCTTTTAGGCGCTGAGGAGCCTTGGCGGTAGGTTGTTTTCTGGAATTTCTCCATTTTGTGGAATATTCAGTTTTACGTTGTTTTTATATACTGCTGAAATTCTACTACTTATGACAATTCTTTCATTTGGCCCAATAGTTGACTGTTTCCAGTATAATTAAAAAGTAATGCGAAAACTAAACTTAATATTGATTTCAGCCATCTCCGGATTGATCTTCTCCGCTTGCAGTAAGAGCGAGATTGTGACTCCTGATAACTCCGGTAAGGCATTAAATGAGCTGGTAGTATCCAGTTCCTTCACCTGGAATACAGCACTGCCGGTAGAATTGAAGATTACTGGCTTGCCGACCATTGTTCCGGTAAGCTCCACCCTTACAATCAGTTTGGAAAATGGCACACCGCTGTTTAATGAGTATCACCTGATGGATCAAAACCTGACGGTGAAATTACTGCTTCCTTCCACTGAAAAAAAGTTGGTTCTGAAGTATGGCACTGTTACCTATCAGGTTGAAGTGGTGAACAACCAGGCTGCATTTTCATTCATTCCGGTTGTTACCGATTAATAAAAACTAAACATGAAAAAGATATTCCTTTTAACTATTCTCTTGTCCGCTCTACTTACAAGCGGGATGGTTGCCCAGGTTACGAACAATTTTGAATCAGGCAACAGGGCAATTGAACAAGGTAATTGCTGGGCATTCGGGGCAGTTACCTATTCAAACCTTGAATTTCGCATAGCAGGATTCTGGAGTGGCAGAAGCAACCAATTAACCAGTTCGGCAATCTCCTCCTGCTGGATAAAAACTCCCTGGATACTTTTGGGATCCGGAAATATTACGATGAAGGCCCGTTTGGAAAATGATTCAGGTACGATGAGGGGTATAGTGTTCAGCTATATTTCATATGATGCCAGTAATCCCAACGCGATTAAGGAAGGTGCAACAACTACTTATTACACCTATACATTTCCGACACCGCATAGCATTACTGTTCGGGATTTAAGCATTCCGATTCCTGTCGCCATTGCAAATTCGGCCAATCCATACAAAATTCTGATCAGCTTTATTGGAACGGGGGGAAGCAGCCGTGTATTTTCGGACGATCTTTCGATTCCGGGCACTTATGATTCTGATCCCTCCAATAAGTGTTTACCGGTTGTTAGGGTACAGGATGCTGACCATGATGGAGTTGCCGATGCCGATGATGCCTATCCGAATGATGCCAACAGAGCATACAACAGTTATTATCCTTCGTTGAATCAGTCAGGAACACTTGCTTTTGAAGATCTCTGGCCTGCCAAGGGTGATTATGATTATAATGACGTTGTGGTTGATTACCGGTTACAAACCGTTACGAATGCCGCTAACGAGGTTGTGGAAGTTTTTAGCCGTTTTGTGCTGCGTGCTTCAGGTGCCAGTTTTCATAATGGATTTGGTTTTCAGCTCGATGGAATATCGCCAAACAAGATTATCAGTGTAAACGGCAACTCATTGAGTTCCTCGTCGATATATCAGATTGCCTCCAATGGATTGGAAAGCGGACAAACTTATGCGACATGCATCGTATTCGACGACTTTTTCAAAATTATGAAATGGCCCGGATCGGGATCAGGCATTAATACAGATAAGAACGCACCTTTTGTTCCGTATGTAACTTTGGATGTTCACCTGGTATTCATTAACAACGGCACACCGGCTGCGGGTGGCACGGTTACCAATGTGGAATTAAATCCAGGCATTTTCAATTTCTTCATTGTCGGGGAAACCTGGACCGGTCAGATGAACGGAAACGCAAGGGTTACGGTTCAGGATCGCGGTAAGGAGATCCATTTAGCCGATCGCGTGCCAACGAGTTTGGCAAACAGAAGTTTATTTGGCACATTGGACGATGACTCCAATCCGGGTAACGGAAAATATTACAAAACAGCGAATAACCTGCCGTGGGGAATCAACATTATTCAAGGATTTGCTTATCCGATAGAAAAGGCACCGATTAATGAAGCTTACCTCCACTTCATTGATTGGGCAGCAAGTGCCGGGGCATCGTTCCCTGATTGGTTTTCGAACGCAAGCGGTTACCGCAATGTTATAAAGATCTATTAATTTGTTTTCTGACCATTTTTTAGCCGGCCCGCTCAAGAGGGGCCGGTTTTTTATTTCTGCACCCTGTTGCCAAAAACTTTTCGCAGTAAATCGCTGGTGCGGGCATTGATATCGGTCCGGATCAACTTTTCCTGATCGGCCACTTTAATGAAAAGTCCGCGAAGCGCCTGTTTGGTAACATACTCATCGAGCGGATAATTAATTTGCTTAACCCCTAAAAGCTTCCCTGCAATAGAACCGGCAAACAAATTCCATTTTTTGGTCAGCTGGTTCCACGATTGGCTGGCAGAAACACCGGCAACGATAGGCTTATCCAGTGAATTTTTTACTGGCGGACGATAAAGGCTAACCAGTTGATTGAAGGTTTTTTCGCGTAGGTAATCAGTAGCTGCAGTATCGGCACCATTCAGAATTCCCCAGGCATCAGCGATGGTCATAGAGGTAATGGCATTCACAAAAATCGGTGCGGCTTGTTTGGCTGCATCCTCAGCCGACCGGTTGATCTGAAGAATAACATCTTCAATCAGCTTATCAATTCCGGGAACCTTTTTTGCGTATTTAATCAGTTCCTCGGTTTCGGGCGGAAGATTAATCTTCACGATCTTATCGAGAAAGTAGCCGTCTGTGGCATTCAGCTTCTTCACGGCGGCATCGGTACCCACTTTCAATGCTTCCTTTAACCCTTGCGCAACCTGATCGGTGGTGAGCTTACCTCCCGATTGATCAACTGTAGAAACTACCTGGTTAAGGATATCGCAGGAAGAAACCAGCAGGGTACATCCGAGAATGAACAGTAGTAATTGACTTTTTGATGTTTTCATATCGTTACAATTTAGACTTTAGCAAAACTTTTCCGGCATATTTGTTGATAAATTTACCATTCTGAACCACGGGGATTCCATTTAAAACAACGGTAGTGATCCCTTCTGCAAAACGCTGTGGATTGAGGTATGTTGCAGGGTCGTTAACTTTTGCGGGATCAAAGATGACCAAATCAGCTTTCCACCCCAAACGGATCAGCCCACGGTTTTTCAGGCCGATAACCGATGCCGGCAATCCGGTCATTTTGTTCACCGCCTGCTCCAGCGTAAGCGTTTTATCCTCTCTTACATACTTTCTCAGCACTCTTACCTGGCTTCCGTAATTACGCGGATGGACGCCTTTGTCTACTGGATTTACCGCATATCCGTCGGATGAAAACATTACCCAGGGCTGATTCATCTGGAGTTTGAGGTTGCTTTCCGTCATGGTGCTTAATGAAATCACCAGATCTTCACCTTCCGATATAATCAGATCGGCAGCTACATCAAAAGGAGTTGAATTCCGCTCCTTTGCCAGATCGATAAACATGCGGTTAACCAACTCGGGATGCTTTGGCGCGTTAACGATTGAGAAAAAATTCCAGCCACCTTTGGCCACCCAGTTAGTTTGACCGCCAATTCCTGTTTCCGTCAGCTTTTTGATGGCATCGCGCTTAGCGCTTTCACCAAGAGCTTTTTGCAATCCGGCTACTGTGGTTATTTTCATTTCCTCAGGCACCAGAAACACTGAATACAAAAGAGTGGTTGCTGATTTATCATACGGATACATATCGGCAGTAATGGTCATTCCATCAGCCCGGGCCGTTTCCACCAGGTGAATCACCTCCACCATTGCTGGCCAGTTGTTTCGTCCGTTTGCTTTTAAGTGAGCGATATTCAGCGGTACACCTGCTTCACGCGCGATATTGATTGCCTCCAGGGTGGCCGGCACCAGATCATCCTCTTCGCTGCGCAGGTGTGTTGCGTACAAGCCGCCGGACTCACGCATAACCTTTGCGAGTTCTATAATTTCACCGGTTTTTGCATATTTCTGCGGTACATATTGTAATCCGGTCGATAGGCCCCAGCTTCCGTTCAGAAGGGAGGACTGCAGGATATCCTTCATTTTTTGGACCTCCTCCGGCTTGGGATCGCGGTTATCGCTTCCCATCACCTGATTGCGCAACCATCCAAATCCGGTAAGCGGCAATGCATTGGTTCCAATGCCCTGAGATTCCAGTAAGTTTGCCCATTTGCTCAAATTTCCGGTTCCATCGCCGCAATTACCTGTAACCACACTGGTAGTTCCCTGCAATAGGAAGTTCAGGTTTCCCCGTGTTTCCTTCTGGTCAAGTCCTTCATCGCAATGCGTATGAATATCGATAAAGCCAGGAGCTGCCACTTTTCCGGTGGCATCAATTATCGATTTAACTTTCAATGATATATTGGGCTCAACCCGAATAATCTGATCGCCCTTAATTCCGATATCAGCCGTAAATCCTATCTCTCCGCTTCCATCAATTATAGTGGCATTTTTTATCAGGATATCGAGTTCAGGTTTGGGAAATATATTCTTAAAGATATACCGCTTAATTTCATCGTCCATCAACCTGCTGTTGGGGGCCGATGTGGTATAGCCGATCAGGTAGGCCCAGCGGGTATCGGGATCGAAATACAGGTGTGTGTGAAATGCATTCTGGCCTCCGCTATGACCCACAACATGCAATCCGTCAATCTCCTCCAGGAACCAGGTGAGGCCCATCCCCTGATGGGTAACTCCGGGCATTGCATCATCCGGCATCGGAATCGTTTCCCGCAGCATTTCACTAAAGCTTTCGGCGTTAAGGACCCATCTGGCCTGATCCTGATCCATTGCCCCTATCAAAAAGGAAATATACTTTGCCATATCGGTAAATGGAGCCATTAACCCGCCGTTGGATACGGTAATCCCGGTATTCAGGTTGAATATGGCAGGATCCAATGTGTCCTTTCCATTCGACCAGTAGCTTTGGCAAACCCGGGAGAGCAGCTGGGGCGGGGCAAAATCGTAATAACTCTCGGTCATTCCGAGGGGCCGCAATACATTTTTATGCATGTAATATTCAAAATCCTCCTGGGTGAGCACCTCGATGATCCTACCCAGCAGGACGATTCCCGGGTTAGAGTAACTCCATTTTGATCCGGGTTCAAATTCGATATTGGTATAAGGAAACATCGCTACCAGCTGATCCCAGGTTTGCGGCTCATGCGGTTGCCAGGGCTGATCTTTCCACGGCCAGGTGCCACCCCGCAAACCTGAACTGTGATTGAGCAAAGTTTTAATCGTAATCTTGCTTAACCAGCCATCGGGGTCATATATCTTGCGTAGTTCAGGCAAATACTTAACTACCTGATCCCCGAGCTTTAGCAAACCCCTATCGCGCAGCTGCATGATGGCAATACCGGTGAAAGTTTTGGTAATGGAGGCCCAGTGGTAAATAGAACTTTCGTCAACCGGTTGTTGCTTTTCGATATTTGCCAATCCATAAAAGTCCTTCCAAACGGGGACCCCGTCTTTCAGGATGAATACTGAGCTGCCAACGATTTTGTTTTTTGTAAGCTGATCACGATAGAAAGTCCGGAATGCCGTATAATCCTGGGAAAATGCAGGCATTGTCGCCAACAGCCAAAAGATAAGGGTAAGCTTTGTTTTCATTTTAACAAGTTAGGATCAATCTCAAAGGACAAAATACAAATAAACTTTTAGCATCGACAAACAAACATTGCACTTTTGATGGCACACTGAAATGTTTAAAGAATTCACAAAACATCTAACTTAGCAGTTTTCCGTGTAATCCATTAATATTCCAAGTAATGCACCATATATTCAAAAAAAGAACTGCTGCTTGCCCAACGCGTTCCTCGTTTGGATTTTTAACATTTGAAAGATGGAATTCATTTGTCATTTGCTTTTTGTTTTTTGTTTTTTCAACCTCTATTTCCATGTTAACCACTTCCTGCACCAACCAGGCTACCCGGCCCATTGCAGATCAGATTATTATTAACGGATCGATTTTGGCTGATGCCTCCTCGATGGTAAGATACGAGGCGATGGCAATTAAAGGTGACACCATTCTTGCCCTTGGCACCAATAAGGAAATAAAGAAACACCAGGACAAAAATACCAGGGTAACCGATGCCGGCGGACAGCTGGTATTGCCAGGTTTCATTGATAGCCATGTTCATTTTCTTTTGGGAGGCATGGGTTTATCCAGCGTGATTTTAAAAGACGCCAAAACCAAAGAGGATTTTGTTTCGCGGGTAAAGGATTTTGCAAAAACCTTAAAGCCCGGTGAATGGATACTGGAAGGCAACTGGGATCATCAGAACTGGGGAGGTGAACTTCCGGCAAAGGAATGGATTGATCAGTTTACTCCAGATAATCCGGTATTTATCAGTCGCAGCGATGGGCACATGGCATTGGCAAATTCAGCAGCACTGAAGGCTGCAGGGATCAATAACCGCATAAAGGATGTTGAGGGCGGGGCCATTGAAAGATCGGCAGATGGGGAACTTACCGGGATTTTCAAGGACAATGCCATGCCACTCATCAGCAATCATATTCCCGATTATACGGATGACCAATATGACCGTGCCCTGGATGCAGCCATGAAATATGTGGCATCCAATGGAGTGACATCGGTTGACCACATGGGATCAATTGCTGATATCGGGGTTTTCCAACGTGCTCTGAAAGCCGGCAAGCTGATTACCAGAATCTACGCCACAGCACCCATTCCATCGTGGAAAGAGATATTGACAAAAATCGGGGAAACCCAAGGAAACGACCGCTGGCTCAAGTGCGGTGGGGCCAAGATTTTTGCCGACGGATCACTCGGCTCCCATACCGCAGCATTTACGGAACCTTATACTGACGATCCCTCCAAGGCAGGTTTGATGATAGATTCGGATAAAAATATGCAGGAACAGATTATTACGGCCGATTCCGCCGGTCTTCAGGTAGTTGTTCATGCGATTGGTGACCGGGCCAACCATCTGGTATTGAATTTCTACGAAGAGGCAATCCGGGTAAATGGTCCCCGCAACCGTCGATTCCGGATTGAGCATGCCCAGCATCTTTTGCTTTCCGATATTCCAAGGTTCAAGCAGCTTGGAGTCATTCCCAGCATGCAGCCATGGCACCTCACCGATGATGGAAGATGGGCGGATAAATCGATTGGGTCCGAGCGGATAAAAACCACCTATTGTTTCCGATCGCTATTGGATGCCGGTGCAACGCTAGCTTTTGGCAGTGATTGGTATGTGGCGCCCCCCGTACCTCTTGAAGGTATTCAGGCGGCGGTTACCCGGCAAACACTCGACGGAGCCTATCCGGGCGGATGGGTTCCGGCTGAAAAAATAACCGTTCAGGAGGCACTGGTCGCCTATACCATCAATGCAGCGTACGCCTCGTTCGACGAAAACTGTAAAGGCACTCTTGCACCCGGCAAACTTGCTGATTTCATCATCCTCGACCGCGATATCTTTGCGGTGCCAGCGGAAACAATTAAGGATACAAAGGTGGTGAGGACAGTGGTGGGGGGGAAAACAATATACCACGTGGCAAATAACAAAAGACAAAAAACAAATAACAAATAACAAATAACAAATAAATTCCAATTATTAAAAAACAAAATTACAAACGGAGCATTGATTGGAATTTGATTTTTGGAGTTTGGGTTTTATTTGTTATTTGATTTTTGTGATTTGTTATTTATTTGATTTTTGCGTTTTGTTTTTTGTTATTTATTCCCTATTAGTTAATGACCTAATGTTCTATTAGTTCTATCTATTTTTTAAGGCTTCCCTTAGAGAAAATATATTCAGGTATTTCCACATTAAATTCAATATCGCTGATAATAAATTCTGTGCCTTCGCCTTCCTTGAGCATATCCTTGAATTTTATTTTTTTCGGGAACCACCTTCCCTTGAGGTTGGTTACATCAGAGAGTTCGGTTCGTTTGAGCAGCGTGCCGCTCTTGGCATACAGCTCTTCCCGGAGGGGGATACTGCGCTCCTGATCAACCCACAGCTTCTTACCCTGGTAGGCAATGTCAGGATCGAATGCAGTGAGTTTAACCACCCAGCAAGGCCTGTCACCAACCTTTTCCTGGCCGGTAACTTCGGCATTATAATGGTTCCCCAGTTTATTGTCTTCCATGAAGTCCTCATACGACATATCGGAGCCCATCACCGATTGGCGGAGCATGTGTCCCACAATTTGAATGATGCGGTCAGTTGACGGGGAAAAGATCCAGAGCTGGTCATCGAGCTTCAGCATTTTTGTACCTACCTCGCGGGCCGGATAAAGGTATTCGGTAAATGATTTCTTTTCCCCTGCGGTCCAGGTTTTTGATTCAACCGTGCGGGAATTGCGCCGTCCGTGAATGATCATTTTTGAGGTAAACACGCGGTTTTCCGATGACATGTTCAGGTCGATCTTGCGGAGCATCTCTTTCCCGTCGGGTAATTGTGCAAAAAGTGAGGTAAACCCAGCCAAAACGGCTATCAGGATAATTTTTTTCATGATCCCAGTTCTTTAAATAGTTGTGCTGTTTGTCTTTTGTAAATACCGATGCCCGAGAGTGCAGTTCCAATAACAGTTGAAACCACACCCGGAATAAAGCCAATGTACCAGGTTTCAATGGTTATCCGGCCGCGGAATACGGTTGGCATCATAATGGTAGCATTTTTCATCATGCCAATATCGATACCATAATCCTGCAGGTACCAGGCAAATCCCATTCCGATGAGCGTGCCGATGACGGAACCGATGATCCCGATGCCCAGCGATTCGATTAGTATGGTTTTGTAAACATGATTTTTTTCCTCGCCAATGGCCAGCCTCATGCCGAATTCGCCATAACGGCGCAGTCCTCCCAGCAAGCCTGCATTCCACAGAACGATAGACATGGCAAAGATAAATACGAAAATAACTATGGCCATCAACATCGATGCAAAGTCAACGAATACCCTCATACTGCCTTGTTCCTTGAGGCTCATCATGACCGGGGAAAACTCATCCGTTGGTACGTTGAACTGCCTGTTAAACTCCTTGACAACGGGATTGGCAAGATCGTCATCGTAATAGCCGGTGCGGAAATATCCCAAAATCTCACCGGTTGAATTCTCCATATTGAGGGCTTTCCGAACATCTCGGATATCAGCAAAGATGGTTCCCCGGTCGAGTGCTGTTGTACCAAATTCAGCAGTACCGGCGAGAATAAAATTGTAGATTGCCATTTCGCCATACATGGTTGTGCTGATCAGGCTGAGCGGGTCACCCGGTTTGAGTTTCAGCTTTTCGCAGAAGGCGTTGCTGAGCAATATTTCGCCCTCTTTTTCAGGAAGCCTGCCTTTTCTGAGAGCTTTGCTGATATTCATGCGGTTTACCTCAGAGTTATTTCCAGAAAGCAGATCCATGCCAAATCCGATTGCAGGGCCCTGGCTTGATGTTTCGCCGCTGGAATCCGGAACATCAACCAGGCCTGCAAAATGGATCCTTTCAACCCACTCCAGGTCCGGGAATTGCTTTTCCAGTGATTGCAAAAGGCTATCGGTGCCATTCAGCGAAAGATCGTTGGGCATTTGATTGATATTATCGGCATAAGCGCTGGTCATGATCTTAACATGCCCGGTTGTAAAACGGGCATTATATTCGATGCTGTCGCTGATGATTCCTAGTATCCAGCTTTGGAATACGATGGTAAGCATAACCCCGAGAGCCACTATTATTATGGGGACAACACTTCTTTGCCTGTCGCGCAGCAATCCGGTAAGCAGAAATTTTATCATAGTATTTTCCCCCTCAGTGCATCGGTTGGATTCATTTTGGCTATTTTTCTTGACGGCCAGTAGCTTACAACAGTAGTGGTTATCAGGATGATCAGTACCGTTGCGATGATCAGCCCAAGGGAATATACCGGATAAATGGTATTAGGCATTGATATGCCGTAATCATCGCCCTTAACCGGGAATGTTATCCCCTGAATAGCCTGCCAGGTAAGCAGCGGTATTCCGTAAACGGCTCCCAAAAGGGCCGCCAGTACGGAATGCATTGCGCCTTCCACCGTGAACAGAGCCACCACCTGGCTCCTGGTCATGCCCAGTGCAACGTAGGTTCCGATCTCTTTCTGGCGCCTGAATATTGAAAGAACCTGGGTATCGAAAACTGCCAGCATAGCCAGCATGAGCAGAATGGCCCACAGGACCATACCCCCGATGGTTTTTGTTTGTATAAGGTTCTTCAGGTCCGACATCAGCTGGTCCTGCGACCGGAAACTCCATCCATCAAAGGACCCTGGTGCCTGATGATTCCCTTTACTGACAATCAGTGTTGCCTCATCGGGAAGGAGCATCATTTGCTGCAGCCTTTCCAGGGGGATCCAAACCTGACCTGCGTCGACGGTGGGAACATTTGTCTGGAATATGCCGGTAATAATAATCTCGGTTGCATCGAACGCCCCGTTTTTATCGCGCCAACGGATGTTTACGCGATTTCCAACACTAAGCCTCGAGGCTTCAGCCATGGAATTACCAATGATGGCGGGTATGGCATCTCCCTCCTTACCCAGGGAATCTGTTGGTATCTGCAGTACTTTCTGACCGGGAGGAATCCCCTTGAGCAGAATAGACTGCATACGGCCGGAAGGATAAATGGTTCCCTGAGTGATCAGTACCGGAGCTGCTTCTCCTTTTAATGCATCAGCCTCCAGATCTCCGGGGATTTTTCCATGGCTATCCTGAAGCGTGAACGGATCGTAAGGATCATAATTTTTCTGCCAATACTGTCCACCGCCGATTTCCCATTTCACCATTTCGTCAATGGCCTGATTGTCCCATGCATCTAGCAATCCCTTGTGCCAGATGATAACCACAAAAGCAAAGGAGAGGACGATGACGTTCAGCCAGGTCCGGAGTCCCGCTCCCATCAGGTTGCGGAGTGCCAGCCGAAGGGCCATCATCATGATTCGGTCCCTCCCGATTGTTTACCGGTAACGATTTCATCCTTTACCACCATGCCATCGGCCAGGTATATCTTTCTGCGGATATAGCTGATGACTTTCTCATCATGGGTTGCGAAAATGAAGGTGGTGCTAAACTCCCGGTTCAGTTTTTCCATGGTCTGCAGGATATGATGCGAGTTTGCTGCATCCAGGTTGGCAGTGGGTTCATCAGCCAGCACAATCATAGGTTTCTTGACCATTGCCCTGGCAATTGCGACCCGCTGGCATTCACCGCCCGAGAGCTGCGACGGTCTGGATTTCAATTTACTGCTGAGTCCAACCCATTCAACAGCATCCAATACCTGCTTCTTTCTTTGTACACTGTCGATACCCAGGAGAAGCAAAGGAAATTCAACATTCTCAAAAACATTATGCACGTTAAAGAGATTGTAAGTCTGGAAAATAAATCCCAGCTGTGATCTTCGCAGGTGTGCCGCTTCACGGGCGCTTTGCTCTCCCACGGATTTGCCCAGTACAACGGCGTTCCCTTCCGATGGGGAATCCAGTGATCCTATAATGTTGAGCAAGGTAGTTTTACCTGACCCGCTCGGACCGATGAATCCAGCAAATTCGCCCTTGCGGAATGCCAGATCGATTCCGTTGAGCGCGGTAAACCGTCCACTTCCGATTGGAAAATGTTTTTTTAATCCGCTTATGGTTATAATCTCTTCTATTTCCTTCATAATGAGAATATCTGAATTAATTAAGATTCATTTGTTTACAACCGCCATAATCTGGAACCCCTTGCCTGCGAATAGGTTCCGGCCCTCAGATGGTCCATAAAGGCTGAAGGTATCTGGATTCCAGAAGGCAATCAGATAAAAGCTCCAAAAATCATATTTTCTCTGGAGACTGATCATCCGGTACCATGCCTTATCGTTCCAGTTGTAATAAACCATCGCTGAAACGGTGTTCATCAGGTTAATCGGATAATTAGCTGTTATTACTGAATAATTATTGTTATCGGCCTTCTCTTTCCAACCAGCTCTGTTTTCATAACGGAAATATTCGGTTGCCAGATTAACGCCGTTACCAGCATTGAAAGTGTAATCGAGACCGATATTCATTTGGGTTTCCCACTCCTTTATTATTCCGATAGCCAGATCATTATGTTTCAGGACATATTCGAATGAAAGGCCTACTCCCAGGTCCCATTTGCCATCTATTCCGATCTTTTCTTCAGGGAAGGATTTGTCGCCCGGGTCGGGAACAGGAGGAAATAATGATTTATAATCGGCTGTCCGCCTATGAAAACTGATTGCGGCCTCACCTCTGGGAACGGGGAACTGTAATCGTCCACCAAACTCAGGGGATTTGCTATGTGTGGCAGCAATTTCCCAGCCTTTGGTATTTTCGTTACCATAAAGTGCCCATAACCAAAGGTTAGCGTTGTTCTGGAAATAATATCGGCCCAAAAGGCTATAAACGCCGTCGGTGAGTTGTAGCGGATCGCGTGAATCCATTTTATCGAACCACATGAGCGG
Organism: uncultured Bacteroidota bacterium; assembly: GCA_903919925.1. Lineage (GTDB taxonomy): Bacteria > Bacteroidota > Bacteroidia > Bacteroidales > UBA12481 > UBA12481. Next base: position 13,024 of record CAIXKO010000142.1, read on the forward strand.
CCTGAGAATGGAGGCTGATCCGAAATTGATTTTCTGAAGGCCTGCCCTGATTTCCAGCCTGGGTGAGGAGTATCGGATCCAGGCACGGTAAGGTTTCAAGTCTTTCTCGTGGCCATCAGTTTTGTTGCCCTTGAAAAAGAAGTTGGCAAATGTGTTCGCCGATAATTCTGCATCGATCTTGCGATCCTTTTTAAGGTTCTGCGAGATGCTGAAGGAGGGAATCCACCGGCCACCAACCTGGTACTCCACCGGGTTGCTGAAGTTCAGAGCTGTCCAGATACTGAGCTGATTCCCAAATCGTGTGGACAACCCCTGCCCGCTTAGTGCCTGGACAGTAAAGGTTAGCCATGCGATTGTAAGAAAAGATAAGGCCGGCACTCTCATTTTGCCAGGGCTTTTTTAATGAGTGAATAAATACTGTAACGATCGAGGAACCTCCCAAGGCTTTTACCCATGAGGATGAATTCTGATACATCTTCCTCACTGAATTTCAGTCCCTTATTCTTTTTGAGATCCTGGAATCTTTTCAGGTCGGCTTTCATCGACATCCAGAAAAGGAAATTCGTTGCAACCATATAGGCGGCCGGCCAGGGATTGTCGAAATAATACAAAAACCAGAGCGGCAGCAAAATATGGTAACTCCATCGGACAACCAGAACGCTACCCGTTATATATCCCAGAACCAACCCTGCACCATTGGCCAGGAAAAAGCTGAACCAGTTTATGACAAATACGGAACCGAGAATCGATGATTCACCGCGGCCCCCAACAAAGCCATACCATACCGGATAGTTGTGACCCAACACGCCACCGAGTGCAATAATCAGATACCAGGGATCATCACTGATGAGAAGTTTGATGGCCAGGGCCGGGAGGGCAACCTTCAGCATATCGAGTGCCGACACGGTAAGTCCATAGCGGGCACCGAGCTTTTTCGACACCAGGGTAGCGCTCACCAGGTTCGATTCGAAGGTTTCGTTTGAGTGGGGAACAGGTTCAGCGAACGAGTCAATTGAACCGGTCTTTTTTACAAAATAGTGAATGAGACGTGCGAAAGAAATCGAACCGATAAGGTATCCGGTTGTAGCCAGTATGATCACAAGCAACCAAACCTTATCCTGCAAATAGACAATTACTTCACTCATATTCATTAATTGTTAATATTCCATTGGATCCATCAACGGTAACCTCCAGCCCATCATCGATTGCACAGGCATTTTCTATCGAAACCAGTGCAGGAATACCTAACTCCCTGGCAATAATCGAACAATGTGAAAGCATACCACCTGCTTCGGACACAATTGCACCCGCTTTCACCAGGACAGGAGTCCAGCTGACATCGGAAAACGGGATCAGTAAAACATCGCCCCGTTTGACCGAATTGAAATCGGCTGAGCCTTTTACCACTCTTGCGGGTCCCCGGAATAATCCGGGAGAGGCACCAACCCCGGTGATGTTTTTAACCCTGCCCCTTTCAATCAGCGGCGGATTATCCCCAAAAATAACTGTCGGGAGCAAAAGGTCGCGGGTTTCAGCCATTTCCTTTTTTCTTTCCCTGGTCAACTGCCGGTATTCCGGTCCGGCTGCCAGTTCCGGCCGTGCGAGGATTTTATCGATTTCCAAACGGGTTAAGTAAAATATATCAGTTTTATCATCGAGGATTCCCAATCTTACGAACTCATTTCCCAATAAAAGAAAGAGGGTACGAAAAAGTCCGTATCCCATAATATAAAGAGAACTCACCTGCTCGCGGTAAACCCTGAATTTTCCTGCCCGGTTATATAACCTGCGAATGCCAGCCTTAGCTGTTCCAGGCAGACCAACTTCCGAAAAAGGGACCAGCTTTTTCTTTTGTGCCCTCTCGCCTGACTGGAGGATCATATTCATAACAAATTCAGGATCCTCTTCCCATTTGGGAACGGAAAAGTCATTGCCACTTTCGCTGAAATGGCCGAATTCACTCATGAACCGGTCGAACTCAAACCTGAAATCCCCGGCTTCAGAACTTACATACAGCGAATTAAAGGATGCCTTGTTCAGTTTTAAAGTCTCAGGCAGTTTCTCATAAGCAACACGAACGCGGTCCATTGCCTTTAAAGGGGAGAGCTCTTCCAGAATGGGGAAATCACTATTGAAATCAACCGTGTCATAATCAACCCCATATTTCTTCAACTTATTTCGCAATCGCTTATTTGATAGTTGCATGAGCAACGGGATAACGATATTGATGTAGGTAAGCTTTTTTGATTCAGTAAAAAGCTCCTGAAAAAGGGCCGGATACTGCTCAACGGAAAAACCAGACCTGATCTTTTCGCGCAGGTGTTCAAACGTGACAGTCAGGCTACTGTATCGTTTCAGAAAAACAGGACTGAAAAAGAGTTTTGAAAAAGCAAACCGGATCATGCGGAAAGTATGCCTGAAGGTTTTGAAGCCGGGCATCATTTTCGGCATCTTGCCCTCCTCGCTTAAAAACATGAATTCAAGACTTTCCACTGGCAATCCAAACTTGCTGAACACCTCTCCAAGTGCAGCCATATTAAAATAGGTGCGGTAATAGAAAGGTTTGGCAAGATCATCGGGCTGAAGGGAAAGCGGCCCGGTTATCTCGGTAAGCAATTCAATCCAGGTTCCGTTAACCAATGGAACGTTCACGGACCAAACGAGTGGCTTGATCTGTCCGGGCAGCATTTCGCGGGCCATCTTGTTAGAATAAACCGGTATCTGTGCTGTTCCGGTGACACTGCGGATCTGAAGAAAATAAAGGGATTTACCATCGTAAGCCCATTCGATATCCACATTGCTGCCAAAACTCGTTTTTAGCTTTTGGGTTGCTGCTGCTACTGTGCGGACAATACTGAAATATTTGAAACTGTCGTCACCTTCGAGCAGAAATTCTCCTTTAATCCGCCACCTGTGTGGTTTAACTCCTTTTTGAACCAGGTCCTCCCCTAGCCCTTCGATGGCTTCAACAACCGTTTCATTCAGGTTCGTAACGGGATTCTTGCTGAAGCTGACCCCTGAAAGTAATGAATTAACCATTTCCTGAATGATAACCGCACAAGTTGGCGCTACAGTATTCACAGAAACCCGGGCATGATACTCGCTGTTCTGGTAAATCCCTGCGGAATTCCAGACTTCAACAATGGATTCAAGTATCCGGGCAGCACCCTTTACGTTGATCACCGTTTGAAACTGGCCGGCAAATGAGTGACTTTTTGAGTCTTCGAGGTTGGTTGACGAGCGGATGGCATAATTCAAATCGGCCAAACCGGCAATTTCCAGCCTCAATTGATCCAGAACCATCTCCCCTTGATTCATGAAATCCTGCAAAGCTTTTGAGGAAACCACCCAGGTAGCGGGAATCCGATATCCGTGTTTTTTCAGGAATAAAAGTGAACTGGCCTTGTTACCTGTTTCCTGTTGTGCCAGACGGCTATCGAGCTTAAAAATATATTGTGAATTTTTCACTATAACAGCAATTACAGCAAACCCGCCAACTGCTGATCAATTCTCTCCTTTATCGCTTTGATAACCAGTGGATGATCATTCCAGGCTCCCAGATTGATCACTTCAACAGCAGGCGGAAACGGATATTCCCCGACTAATGCCGGTATATCTGCCTGACTGTGTATCCCATCGGCGCTTATGGCTGCAGCAAAAAAAAGTACTTTTTTCACTCCTTCCTTATTAAATTTGTCCAGAAGCTCATACGGTTTCGGCTCCCTGAATTCCATCCAGGCCTTGCCCATGTTTTCCCGTTTATAACCATCCTTTTGGAAAGCATCCATGATCCGGTCCCTGAATTCAATTTCCTGAGCGGTCTCCGTAGGAAATTCAACATCCCACTCTTTGGGCTGGCCATGTCCGATCAGGGCAATAGCCACCTGGTTTTTAGGGGTAGATCCAATCCGGGCATTCACTTTATCGACAAATGCAGAGGCCAGTATTTCAGAATTCCACATCGGATCGGCGAATACTAATTTTACCCCATACTTCTTCTCGCAGTCCAAAAGTTCCACCAGATGCTTACCTTCGGCAGTATGGTTGGAAACAGACACAAAAACGGTTGCAACAATAATCCGGTCAGCGCCTTCATTGAGCGCGCGGATCACGGCGGCATCCGGCCGGGGTTCATCATCGAGGAATGAAATATAAAAACGAGTGGTAGAATCGCCCTGTTGCCTGTAAAGGGTTTCGAGACTTTTGAGCATCGCGATATGACCTTGACGATGATGACTTTGACCCACCTCAAGGTATTTCTGGCGCAGGCTTTTAATGAATAAAGGCCTGGCTATAAACGGTACAAAACGGATGCCCTGCTGATCAAATTCCCTGAACTGGTTGAGCCATCCTATCGGATTAAAGGTTTCCGGTTCTCCATGGGTAAAATAAACCACGGCAGTATGCCCTTTCGATGGACCGGGTTGCCGGGTAATTTCGGGTATCAGGCGCCCGTCCTCCCTCGACAGATAGATTTTTGAATTGATCAGGTAACCTGCGATAAAAAACACCAGGCCGGAAAGAATCGACCAAATGAGTAGTTTTTTCCTGGCAGCCCAAACAATCATCAGAATGCTCAGGCCAAGCATTACCGTAAAGAGAAAAACGAAAGTGGCAATCTTTGTCGGATGAACTGTCAACGCATAAATGCTTAGTAAACCGGTGATAAAGTAAAGAGGAATCCCTGCTGCGACTATGGTGTACTTTTTCATGGTATATAATTTAGGAAGGTTCACTGCCCGGCCCCGAATTTAGCAGAAATCTTCAGAATATAAAAGTCCGGTTTTCAAAATTCTTAACTTTGAATTCGCAAAGATTTTTGGAATGAAATCCACCTTTTTTTTGATCATTTTTGTTGCTTTCATGAATGTATTGAACGGACAGCAATATATTACCGCTCACACCACGATAACTTTCAACGACCCTCTCCGTAGCGGTGGCTATGGCTCAGGAGCGGGACCAGGCCGGCAGATTCAGACCGAGATTTATTATCCGTCGATATCAGGCGGAGAAAATGCCTCACCTGCCGAAGGACCATTCCCTTTCATTGTTTTTGGACATGGGTACCTGATGACCTGGGAGGCTTATCGCAATATTTGGGATTCCATTGTTCCGCAGGGCTATATCATGGTTTTTTTACGAACCGAATCCGGGATGCTCCCTGATCATGAAGATTTTGCCGCCGACTTTGTAGTTTGTGCAAGGAAATTCAGGGAAGCCGGCAAATCGGCATCTGGCATGTTCAGCGGAAAAGTGGCAGAAAAAATGGCGTTTATGGGCCATTCACTGGGAGGAGGCGCAGCATTCCTTGCCGGATCTGTCTACGGAGAGGCTACAACCATAATCGGATTGGCGCCTTATGAAACTAATCCGCCGGCAAGCGTTGCAGCTAAACTGGTATCACAGCCTTCACTCATCATTTCCGGAAGCCAGGATGGGGTAACTTCACCAACGGCTCACCATTTGCCCATTTTCAATAATCTGGGCTCCTCTTGTAAATACTTTATCAGCATCACCGGGGGAGGACACTGCTTTTTTGCCTGCCCTAACACGCCCTGTGACATGGGGGAAAAGTTGGTTTCTTCCAGCATCGGGATTACGCGTGAAACTCAGCAGGCCATTGCGCTTGAATACTTTCTGCCCTGGCTGAACAGCTATCTGAAGAACAGCGCGGATGCCAAATCAGGATTTATCTCCTTAATTAAATCCGATTCGAGAATTACTTTCCGCGAGGCCTGTTCCTTATCCGTTCATCCGGATATTGATTCCGGAACCGGAGGTTTTAAGATATACCCCAACCC
>CAIXKO010000143.1 GCA_903919925.1 uncultured Bacteroidota bacterium
CTTTTTACGTTTGTCAGACATCGTTGGTGTTTTGATGATCAAATATAAGAAAAACCTACTTAACAACCTAACAATCAACTTATTAATGTTCCACGTGGAACCAATTTAGAATGATTCTAAATAACATTTTGGCCCACCCCCCTACAGAGCATCGCGGAGGGGTGATCCGGACGCAAATATGCGTTCCTACAGAGCATCGCAGATCCCGTAAGCCCTTAGGTTGACGACTAACTGGGCCGGGGGTGAGGTGGATCGTGTAAAATAGGTTCCTGAACAGAAATAGATATTTATTCAGGAAGTTTTAATATTGAAATGGAAGAATTTTACAAAACAACACCTGATTACCATTGCCGGTTTTAATGCGCACCAGCCAGGCGTTTTCTTTTAGGATCAACCGATACCTCCAGGTAATCCAGCGCCCAGGTCAACAGCCATGCCAGCATCAGGTAAATCAAAGCTACCATGATGAGCGGGAAAAATGCATCAAACGTGCGGCTGCGTATGATATCGCTGGCTTTGGTTAAATCCTGAACCGCGATATACCCAACAATGGAAGTCATTTTGATCAGGGAAATACACTCTCCTTTGTAAACCGGCAAAGCATGGCGCATTGCCTGTGGCATAACAATATGAATGAAAGTTTGTATGCCGGTAAAACCACCGGCAATGCCCGCTTCCTTTTGTCCGCTGTCAACACTTTCAATCGAGGTTCGGAACATCTCGGAAGCATATGCCCCGAAATTAAGACCAAAAGCAAAAACCGCAACCACAGCCGGATTGATGTTCACCGATCCAAATACCACATAATAAATAATCATCAGTAAAACCAGTACCGGGGTACCCCTGAGGATCGTGATAAAAAACTTGGCTATTGATGAAAGAATTTTTTTTCGCGACATGCGCATAAAGCAAACCAGCCCCCCGATGATTGTTCCGGCAATTGCTGCAAAAATGGAGATGATAATGGTCAGTTTTAACCCATCAAGAACCAAAAGGTATCTTTTCTCCAGAATAATGTTGTTGTAGAAACTGTCGGAAATCGCTTTTAAAAATGGCTTTTTTATCCGCTGATTCTCTGGCGCGCTTAATCCTGATGGATTATTTAATGCACTGGTCGATAGTGGTTTTACAATATTTTTTTTCATCGCAATGATGCAAGCGGAGGCCGAATAATAGGGATCTGAAAAGCTTATTTGTTTTTGCCTTTCCGGGGTAATCATCATGGTGCAGGCTGCCAGGTCAATTTTGTTGGTTTTTAACGAAGCGAGCATGCTGGAAAATACCAGGTCGACAGGCACAAAACTCTTCCCGATATGAGCGGCAAAACGTTTGGAGAGTTCAATATCAAACCCCACATTTTTGCCATTTTGGATACCGGAATTTGGAAAACCAATACTGCTCACAACCCCTACATTCAGTTTCCCATTATTGACCGGAGTCTCTATTTGCGGCATTTCATAGATGCTTTTGTTCATCCAGCGGTCAATCATATCGTCATATATTCCGTTGGTTCTGATGTACTTAAGAAATGCGTTAAACTGGTTTTTCAGTTCAGTATTTTCCTGATTGAAACCAAAGCCGAGAGGATTGGAAAAAAGATCACCTTCCAATATTCCGATTCTTTCGTCTTTTTTCATAATCTCCTTTAATACAATACTCCCAATAATGGCGACATCAACCTTTTCCGAAGTCAAAGCCATGATCATATCAGGAACCGACTGGTATTGTAATATTTGAGCATTGGCATGATTATTCTTTGCATAGGTATCATGAACCGACCCAAGCATAACTCCGATGCGCTTATCTCCAATATCTTTGCCAGGGATCAATGCGGCAGGTTTCGATACCGTTCCCGCTGTATCTGTTTTTAAACCTGTGCTTTGGCCTTCTTTTTTACCGCACGAGCAAAGCAATATTATACAAACGGAAAGTAGCAGGAATGCATTGTTTTTCATATCGATTCTTCCATCCTCTTCATACCGGCTATGGTTTCCCCGATAATATAATCGAGCTCGCTGCCCATCATAACTGCTCCCTTTTCAATGACTTCTCGGTTTGCACCGGCTGCAAATCCTTTGATGTTCCACTTTTTCTTTACCGATTTAACCTCCAGGTCCATGACTGATTTCGATGGCCTGACCAATACTGC
>CAIXKO010000144.1 GCA_903919925.1 uncultured Bacteroidota bacterium
AGCGGGGTTTCCAATGTTCTGGGCGCATTCAACAATCTGGCAGAAATAAGCAGCATTGTTCACCGGCATGGTGCCCGCCTGCTGGTGGATGCCGCACAGCTGATCGCTCACCGCAAGGTTGATATGGAAGCTGCCGACATTGATTATCTGGCATTTTCGGCCCATAAAGTATACGCACCTTTTGGATCCGGCGCACTAATTGTTAAAAAGGAGTTGCTGAATTTCAGTCAGGCTGATATGGAAATCATCCGCTTATCGGGTGAGGAAAACACAGTTGGCATAGCCGCTTTAGGCAAGGCGCTGCTGCTTTTGCAGCGGATTGGCATGGACCTGATCAGGGAAGAAGAACAAACATTGACTGCTAGAGTTTTGCGTGGGTTGGCGCTAATTAACGGGTTGACTGTTTATGGGATACAGGACCCCGACTCTCCTGCTTTTGCTCAAAAGGGTGGTGTTATTCCCTTTAATCTGAAAGATATGATGGCCCATTCCGTGGCTAATGAATTGGCCAGGCAATATGGCATAGGCGTACGATCGGGCTGTCATTGCGCTCATTTGCTGGTTAAGCATGTACTCCACGTCAGTCCCGGACTAGAGCGGTTTCAGCGATTTATGCTAACCCTGATCCCCAAACTAAGTTTGCCGGGAATGGTAAGGGTAAGCCTGGGTATCGAAAATAGTGAGGAGGATATCGATGCTCTTGTTCAGGCACTTGGCAAGATTACAAACAAAACTAAAACGCCGGGAGTCAAAAATCAGATTGATAATTACATGAAAGAATCGGCAGCTAGAGTTTTTTTCCAAAAATAGAAACCGAAATATTAAAAAGTTCAATAAGGAGATTCCATATCTTTAGGTGAAAACTTTTAAGCTGCCCGGCTGTTTGAATAGCATTATTCATATAAAATAGAGTTATTTAGTAGCCGTGACATGGAAAAACTAATTAACATGAATCCATGAATGCTTTACTTAATGATGTAATTGATGGTCGCCAGTTGTATTATAGCTTTGTTGCCGGAGCAAAAAAAATTCTGGAGCATCAGAATTATCTTAATAAGATAAATGTGTTCCCCGTAAATGACGGTGATACAGGCAGTAATATGGCTGTAACCATTGGTTCGGTTATTGAATCGATTCACCCCGACCGGTCATTTGCTATTACGGCCAGCCGGATTGCTGAAAACACTATGTTGAATGCGCGTGGTAATTCAGGAATTATTTTTGCCCAGTTTTTATATGGAATAAGCCAGGAATCCGAAAATCGCAAAAGCCTGACTATTTCGCAGTTTGCCACCAGTATCAAAAACTCCGTTCCTTATATGTACGAGGCAGTTGCGGTGCCGGTTGAGGGCACCATGCTGACCGTTATCAAGGAATGGTCGGAATTTATTTATGCGCAGAGGGAGATCATTACTGATTTTGATCAATTATTTGTCCGGTCGAAAACAGTCATTCAAAAATCGCTGGCTGAAACAAAATTAAAGCTAATGGTTTTGGCAAAGGCCAATGTAGTAGACGCCGGCGCCAATGCATTTTCATTTTTCATTGATGGTATCGTTGATTTTATTCATTCAAACAGCAT
>CAIXKO010000145.1 GCA_903919925.1 uncultured Bacteroidota bacterium
CGTCAGCCAAATTGTGGGTGAGCGAGATACCGGTGATTAAATAATTTAAATGGTTTAATAAACTACATTCCTCTTCTGCCCTTTGCGTAACCTATGAGATCTAAATTTAACTTGTCTTTAAGTACCCACCCCAACACCTCCCTGAAAAAGGGAGGGGCACCTCTCCGAGGGAGAAAAAGAGCTCATTCCCCCTCCCTTTTTCAGGGAGGGGGCCAGGGGGAGGGTACCTAAAGGCAAGTTATCGGTCATGATGTTCCGTTTCAGACGGCTATCACTCTGCGGTAAAAAAAGGTATAACCGCAGAGGGCTGCAAAGTTTTTACGCAGAGGGCCGCGGGAAAAAATAAATCGAAAAAATAGAGTATGAAAATTTCCACAACAATTCTGGTTCTTATATTTCTTGTAACAGCCTGTTCTCCAAAAGGAAATGAATGGAATACCGATCAGTTTGTGATAAAAGTATCTGAAAAAGGATTTATCACCGGTTTATCTGTACTGGCAAGTGGCAAAAATTATATAGCTAAGAATCAGGTTGCTCCATTGCTTCAAGTCAGAGTTGGCGAAAACTGGCTGATGCCGGTTTCCTTTAAGGCTGATGCATCCGGTAATACATTATCGCTCAAATTTGAAGGTAACCGGGTAGCCAAAATCCATATCGAGGCAAAACCCACTCATGTGGTTCTGAAGCTACTTGAATTCACCGGCGGCGATTCCCCCGATGTGATTGTGTGGGGACCCTACCCTACATCCATCGGTGAGATCATAGGTGAAACTGTAGGCGTGGTTAGAGATTCAGTTTATGCGATCGGCATCCAGGCCCTGAACCTGAAAACTTTAGGCGGCTATCCTTCTGAAGAGAGTGATATTGAACCTTCGTATGATATTTTCGAAACCAACAGCTTGATAGATGTATCTGATTCAGTGAAGGTTATTTACCGTGGCCAAACAGCACGTAAAGAACCATTCGGGAGCATTATCCAGGCTTATTGCAGAAACAGAAGTAAAGAACGGATCATCTCAAATTGGGCCCATAATTATTATGTAGCCCCAGCATTTGATGATGGAGGAATAACAGGCTCGTCTATAGCATTATTTGGTTGCAAGGCCCCGGATGCGCTGAAAACTATCGGTGAAATTGAGATCGCTGAAGGTTTGCCTCACCCGATGATCGATGGCGAATGGGGAAAAACAGCTAAGGGTAACACTGCTGCCTACCTGATCATGGATTTTGGCGTAAAAGATTTTGAAAATGCTTTGGAGCTCACTAAAAAGGCCGGGCTGAAATATCTATATCATGGTGGGCCGTTTGAAACCTGGGGGCATTTTAAATTGATCAATGCCGCGTTTCCCGAAAATTGGGAAACCATGAAACTGATGGTGAACCGAGCCGCTGAAGAGGGAATCAGACTTGGAGTTCACACACTTTCGAATTTTATCACTACCAATGACCCTTACGTAACACCGGTGCCGGATAAGCGGCTGGCCAGAGTGGGATCATCTACCCTTACCCAATCGGTTGGTAAAGAGGAAAATACCATTGGCATTGCTGATCCGAAGTTTTTTAATCAAATGAAAAACAACACCTTACGATGTGTTGTCATCGGTAACGAATTGATCCGGTATAAAGACGTCTCAACTGCTGCCCCATGGATGCTAACCGGCTGTGAACGGGGAGCGTACGGAACCACCGCCGCGTCTCATGAAGCGGGTGCCGATATAGGAAAGCTCATGGATCATGGTTACCAGACTTTCCTGACCGATAATGACTTATCCATGGAAGTTTCATCACGGTTAGCCGAATTTTTCAATTTTACGGGATGCCGCCAGATATCATTTGATGGGTTGGAAGGAAACTGGTCGACCGGAATGGGCGAATATGGCCGGTTGCGGTTTACCCAAAACTGGTATGATCAGTTAAAACCGGAGCTTAAAGGTCAGGTAATCACCGATGCCAGCGGTCCGGGCCATTATTTCTGGCACAGCTTTACACGGATGAACTGGGGAGAGCCCTGGTATGCAGGATTCCGTGAAAGCCAAACTACTTACCGGCTGCTGAATCAGCTGTATTTTCAGCGAAACCTGATGCCAGCCATGCTTGGCTGGTTCAGTATGGCTCCCCAAACCAGCATCGAGGATATTGAATGGTTACTGGCGAGATCGGCAGGATTTGATGCAGGATATGCACTGGTTACCTCTTTAGCATCGGTTGGAAAGAATGGGTATGGCGATAAAATATTATCGGCACTCCGGGAATGGGAACGGGCACGTTTGGCAGGAGCTTTCCCTCCTGATGTAAAAAAACAGATGCAGAACATCAGGAACGAGTATCACCTGGAGGTAACCGGGCCTAAGAATTGGAGCCTGTACCCTTACTCCATCTGGCGCGCGGAATACAAGCCGGGAACGCAACCCGTGACCATCGATCTGAGTAATGACAACCCCGATCAGCCGGTCCAGTTTATTCTTTCATCGGGCCCTGAAAATTCAGTAATGGGCATCACCCTATCTATCGATGGCGGGCGAAAAGTTCGAATTCCTATCGAACTTCCTGCAAATCATCACATTAAATATACCGGGGGCAGTTATGTTTACCTATATGATGCCAACTGGCAACTGGTGAAAACCGGTCAGCTCACACAATATGATGTTACCCTTGCGCAGGGTAAGCACCAAATAAATTTTGAAGCCATTTTTACGGCTGCCGGACCCGCACAGGGGATTAAGATTGAAATGAAGACAGTAGGATTAGCCATAGAGATTTGAAGAACGGAAAAAACGTTAAGAACGGGAAGAACGGGAAGAACGTAAAGAGTGTGAAGAACGTGAAGAATGTAAAGAACGTAAAGAGCGTAAAGAAGGTAAAGGAGGTGAGATGAGCGAAAAAAATTGGGCGGAGTTGTTGGGGGTAATCCGGGGGGAGCGGGTTTGGCCGGTGCCATCGGGGTTTATTATAGATTGTCCGTGGCTGCCAAACTGGGCCGGGGTGAGCATGATTGATTTTTTCACTCATGATGAAACCTGGTTCCAGTGCCATCGAAAAGCTTCAGAAACCTTTCCGGGTGTGCATTTTTTGCCTGGTTACTGGTCTGAATTTGGGATGTGCACGGAGCCCTCGGCTTTTGGTGCCCGATGCAGTTTTCCGGCAAATGAGTTTCCACATGCGCACCGGGTTATTCATTCAACTGAAGAGATTGACCGGCTGATATTGCCTAATCCGAAAACCGATGGGCTGCTGCCTTTCATGCTCAACCGACTGGTGAAATTCCGGACCAGGATTGAAGAAACGGGCGAGCAGATCCGCTTTTCAGTTTCACGCGGGCCTTTGAATATCGCATCTTACCTGATGGGAACCACGGAATTCCTGATGTTGCTGATGATGGAGCCGGAAAAGGCCCATCAGCTCATCCGTTTGATCACTGATTTTTTAATTGAATGGCACAATCTTCAGAAAAAAACTATCGACAGTATCGACGGTATATTTATGCTCGATGACCTGATTGGATTTATGAGCCGCGATCAGTTTGAGGAATTTGGGTTACCCTATTTTAAAGAGCTATATGACAGGCCACTATCAGTCAAGTTTTTACACAACGATGCTCCCTGCCGTGAATCAGCACCGTTGCTTGGTGAAATGGGAATCAACCTATTTAATATGGGGGTTGATGTTTCCCTGAATGAATTGCGCCAGCTAACCGGAGATGGGATTACCCTGATGGGCAACCTCCCACCTCGTGATGTGCTGGCGGCCGGAACACCGGACCAGATAAAACACGCTGCGGCGGAAATGATTGACGGCCTGGCCGATCAAAGTCGTATTTTAGCTTCATGCGGTGGGGGCATGCCTCCGGGGGTAAGTACAGAGAAAATAGAGGCTTTTTTAGTTGGGGTAACATCAGGATCTGGCAGGGGAGAACGAAGCTTTGGGCGTTAGCATACGCAAGGTATGGGCCAGGCATTACCGGCGGGAAAAGCTCGTGAACGGTTTATAACAGACTATGAAAACAAGATTATTCATTATCAGCTTGAGCCTAATTTGGTTAATGGGGACATCTTGCCAAAAAGGCGAATTTGACAAGAAAAGTCCAGATGTGGACCAATTTGTTAGTATTTTGAAAAGCGGCGATTATTTTGAGAAAGTTGGTTATGAGTTACCAGATTTCTCAGATAAGCATATTGAGAGATTGCTTTTCTATTTGAAAGATACCACTATCATAAATGAGTTTCCGACCAATCCCATATCATCGAAATATACTAATCCCAAAATACTTTGTGAGTGTCTCCTTTGGACAATTGACGGAATTAGGTTTGGGACCAAATATCCTTCACTTGAGCCGTGTTTAATTGACACTTCAACTTATTCTGATTTAACAGGATACACCAGAGTATCCGGGAAAAAATTAATAGAAATATCCAATCTTTATATAAACTGGTATAAGGAGTATAAGAAGAATCCAACTGAGGCATTGAAGAAAATAAAATTATTTGAAAATACTCCCTATAAGTGGAATTGACGGAGCCCGAGGTTCACGCCACTTTTCAAGTTCCGGAACTATATTAAAAGCAGGATTCCCGGTATCCTACTAATACAGATTCAATTAAAGCTTGAAGGAATATTCGGATTGGCGATTATTTTTTAATTTTCAGTAATTTTTCAACTACACAGTTATGAAAGCAATTGTTTTTAATGAAGTACTGCAATTGTCATTGGATGAACCCAGGCCCATTCCGCCCCGTGGGGAAGCGCTGGTGAGGGTTCTGATGGCAGGGATCTGTAATACCGATATCGAAATTACCAGAGGTTACATGGGTTATCGTGGAATCCTGGGGCATGAGTTCACGGGTATTGTAGAGGAAATAAACGACAATAACCAGAGTTTGCTCGGGAAACGGGTAGTGGGTGAAATAAACTGCGCCTGCAACCGGGATGATTGTGAATATTGCAGGCAGCATCTGGGTAGGCACTGCCAAAACAGAACGACCCTTGGAATTTTTAACCGGAATGGATGCATGGCCGAATACCTTACGCTGCCGATTGTAAACCTACTTGAAGTTCCCGCATCGGTGAGCAATGAGATCGCCACCCTTACTGAACCCCTTGCTGCCGGATTCGAGATTCTGGAACAAATCAGGTTATTGCCAGGAAAGGAAGTTCTGATCGTTGGTGATGGCAAACTGGGGTTGCTGATCAACCATGCACTATCAACCACCGCAGCCCGGATCACGCATGTGGGAAAACATGCCGACAAACTGAAGATAGCTGAAAACAACGGAAGCGAAACTTACCTCCTCCACCAGATGCCTCCGAAATTGTACGATATAGTGGTGGAAGCCACCGGCAGCATGACTGGATTCCAGTTTTCCATCAGCCACACCAAACCGCGCGGAACCGTAGTGTTAAAAAGCACGATTGCGGCAGATCAGAAAATCGATCTGGCCCCTGTGGTGGTCAATGAAATTAGCATTATCGGATCGCGCTGCGGATTATTCAAGCCAGCCCTCGATTACCTGAAAACGGGAGTCGACCTTTCGCCGATCATCCAGGCTGTGTATCCCATTGATCAGGGTATGGAAGCCTTTGAGGCAGCCAGGACCAAGGGAACCATGAAAGTGATCATCCGGTTTTCATAAACTTACAGCAGGTTTCCCTGCAGATCGATCGAGTGGTCGAGGGCCAGAACTTTCGCTGGCAGGGATTTTTCCCTGGATTGCGCCACCACACCCACCAATGATACTAACTCTGTCATAACCTGATCCATCGTTTCACGGGGCACTCCGTAATACTGGAAGTTCACCGGCATTCCATTGCTGAGAACATATATTTCAACGGTTTTCCCGCCTCTTTCCGGTTCCAGCCTGAAAGTAATCAGGGTGCCCAGCAGGGCCGAGGTCTGGGGATCTTCGATGGGGCCGGATGAAATTGTAACAGGAACACCTTTCAGTGATGGTTTTTCAGAGCACAGCAGGCTTTCGGTCCAATTGAGAAAATCGATAAATTCAAAACGCTTGGTGGAACCGCTAGCCAGGAAGAGGGATTTTTGGCGGGTATTCAATATCAGGTTTTCGAAAAATGGCACATCGAGAACAGACTTACCAACCACTCCAAAAATCAGGTCAACGGAACGAAGGATCTCTTCTGGAAGATCTTCGGGGAGGGCAAATTGGTTCCAGGGCCAATCGGGGTTGCCTTGGTATTTTATATCGATCCCGGCGAGCCTTTCACTACCGGTTCTGTGAGCCAGGATATTCATGGTACGTAGGCCGATGGCACCCAGCGATCCCAGTACAAGGCAAGTACGGTTGTTCAGCACGAATCCGTGGCCGATGAGAATGTTTTCGATGGCATTGACACAGGAGTAAGCCACTTCCACCGATTCATCGTTCACCTTGTAGCGGGAAATGGCCAGTGAACAGGCTGGGAAAGCAAGTTCCGAAAACTCCTTTTCCACCTCCATCAAGGCATCGTAGCCGTTTCGGGTATGTTCTACGCTTCCGCAAAAACGGGGTGCTATCCAGGTACCGAAATCCATTGTTTCTGTATCGTCTGGCAATACAAAGTTTGCAAAACCATACATCCCCACTACCTCCCCAACCGTTTTCTTTTCCATGGCCAGCCGATTCACCAACGGAGCCAGGTATCCTCCGTCCTCGGCAATCAGGATCTTAGTGTTCCTGCCGTCGGTCATTGCTTTCAGGAAAAGGTGCATAGCAACCTGCTGCATAACCGGATAAAATTCAAACCCATAATCCTCCAGATGCCTCTGTAATCCCGAAAAACCATCCAGCAGCGA
>CAIXKO010000146.1 GCA_903919925.1 uncultured Bacteroidota bacterium
ACTTAAGCCTGACAGCAGAAGTACCAAGCCGAGCGCCAAAACCCTGGAGTTAATCGAATAATCCTTCATCGCGTTATGCATTAATTAATATGCAAATATAGGATATTCTGATATTGAATAAGTAGGGACGCATACTTGCGTCCACCGTTGCAGTCCCCAGTACACGGTCCGCTAAAGGGTAGCGGGTAGAGACGCATAATTGCGTGTCTCTTATGTGCATTGCTCCGCATCCGGAGCCAGCACCGGAGTCCGGTGCGGTACCATCACCGCAGCCAGCACCGGAGTGCTGTGGGGTGCCAGCACCGGGATAAATCCCGGAGTTACCATATCGGCCGTTCCTCCGGAACTATATGCCCAGTGCGCCTTTAATGCCGGAGGCATGACCGATTTTGTACCCCGTGGGCTTCAGCCCCGGGATGGCACCTGCTCAGCAGCCTGACAGTGGCTCATTGCACCTTCTCTTCGTTAGGGATGAGGCCGATGGCGGCATACACCACATCTGGCGAGCAGCCGATAAGAGACACGCAAACATGCGTCTCTACCTACTACCATCAGGCGGGCTGCAGGCTGCCCACTGCCTACTGTTAACGATTGTTAACCAACAGCGCCTTTTCCTCCCTTTGTGTGTAAATTGCCAACGTGAATAGAAATCTGCGCTATATTATCATTACCATGCTGGTAGCCCTGGTGGGGATTATCATTTTTCAGGTGTATTGGATTAGCAATTCCTATGATCTTCATATCCAGACTTTCCGAAATGAGGTTAATACTGCCCTGGAAGAGGTTTTAAACAAAGAAACCGAAGAAACGATTATTGGCCATATCCTTGAAATGCAAGATAGTACAACGGAACCTATCACCATTGAAACCTATCAGATTACTGAACAAACTGTTGATGCAAATAATCGTCCCATCAAAGGAGACCTGAAGGACTCGATGTACATCAAACAGACAGATCTTAACCGGATAGTTGGACAAGTGTTTCAGAGTTTGGCAACCATTCACCCGGAATTGCCATCGATTAGTGAAAAATTCAAGGTTTTACTGGAGGAACGTAAAATTACCACCCCATTCATTCTGGCTTTCAGTAAAAATGATTCTGTTTTTGATCTTACTGGTGGTACACCTGCACAATTTTCTGCTGCTCAGGCAATTCAAAAGTTACCTGGGATAAACCGCAACAATGAAAAGGTGCTGGCTTATTTTCCGGAAACCCGTTCATTTCTTCTTAAAAGGATGTGGATGACTCTTTTTGCATCCGTATTTTTTGTACTGCTTATCGCCGGAAGCTTTTTTTATATGCTTGCTATGCTGGTTCGGCAAAAGAAGCTATCGGATATAAAGAATGATTTCGTTAACAATATGACCCATGAGCTGAAAACCCCGATCGCAACGGTATCGGCGGCTATGGAGGCCCTGGTCCAGTTTGACGCATTGAACGATCGGAATAAGAGTCTGAAATACATTGACTTATCGCGTAGAGAATTAACCAGATTAACCGGGATGGTAGAAAATGTTTTGCGTATCAGTACGTTTGAGAAGCAACAACTCGTTTTATTTAAAGAAACATTTAATATAAGTCAGATTTTGGAGGAGACGGCACAAAAATTCATTCTTCAGAACCCAGGCAGGGTAGAATTCAGGTTTGATTTAAAGGGGCCGGGTTATATTCACGCCGATAAATTCCATTTACAGAATGTGATTAACAACCTGTTTGATAACGCAGTAAAATACTCTGGATTATCTGCGCAACTGGACATCAGTTGTTACCGTGAAAATGAGTTTGTGGTTTTTGTGGTGGGTGATCACGGCATGGGAATCTCCAAAGAACAGCAAAAACATATTTTCGATAAGTTTTATAGGGTGCCCACCGGCGATCTTCATGCAGTTAAAGGTTTTGGGCTCGGTCTGGCTTATGTCAGGCAGATTGTTGAGGCTCACGGCGGAACCGTTGGAGTAAAAAGCCAGCTCGGAGCGGGATCTGAATTTACAGTTGCATTACCTGAAATCCAATGAAAAAAACCAAAGTATTGTTTGTTGAGGATGAAACATCCCTCGGACTGATCGTAAAAGAAAGCCTGGAATCCAGAGGATTCGATGTACGCTATTGCCAGGATGGAAAAACCGGAATGCAGGTTTTTAGTGAATATAAACCCGATATCTGCCTATTGGACATCATGATGCCAGTAAAGGACGGGTTTACTATGGCGCAGGAAATTCGCAAAACTGACTCCGTAACCCCTATTATTTTCCTGACTGCCCGGTCACAAACCACCGATGTTGTGAAAGGATTTGAAGTTGGCGGTAACGATTATATAAAGAAGCCTTTCAGCATGGAAGAGCTGATTGTAAGGATTAAAGCCAGGCTTACTGACCCCAATGAAGCCCTCAAATCGGATGATGACGTTGTAGTACACCAAATTGGCGCTTACCGATTCGACCACATGAAACAAACTCTCGAATTCCGGAATCAAATAACCAAACTTACCCATCGGGAAGCCGAGATTCTGCGGCTGCTCTGCGTAAATCGCAGTCAGGTGGTGGAGCGCAGCTTTGTTTTGAAAAAAGTTTGGGGTGACGATAATTTTTTCAATGCCCGCAGTATGGATGTCTTCATTACTAAACTGAGGAAGCACCTCCAATACGACTCCAATGTGGAAATACTTAACGTTAGAGGAATTGGGTACAAAATGATATATTAAGGGCAAAGGGTGAATGGTGAAGGGTGAAGGGTTAAGTAGGGAAAAAGGGAGGAAAGGGAATAAAATTGAGAAAGGTTAGGAGGAGCAATTGATTTATTTTGGATTGGGAAAGGGTTCCATTTATTCTTTCTTATTTAGATGAGGGTTGAAAATCTTCAACCCCTACAATTCTTTAATTTTGAAACCCTTCATTCTTCCTTTACCCTTCATTCTTCCTTTACCCTTCATTCTTCCTTTACCCTTCATTCTTCCTTAACCCTTAACCCTTCATTCTTCCTTTACCCTTAACCATTTACCCTTTACCCTTCTTGCCCCTTCTTAACCGTTAAGCCGCCTTTTCTTTCAATAAGAGATAGCGGATATTAATCAACCACCAGACCCAAATAAAAAAGATCCGCGAAAATCCGCGCTCCCGCAGGGATCCGCGTCATCCGCGTGCCATTCTTCTCCCTGTCATTCGCGTGCCATTCTTCTCCGCGTGCCATTCTTCATCAAAACCCCAGCACCTCCCTCAACCTTTTCATCCCGGTTTTACTTGTATGAATCTTTTTGCCCGATTTCATGACTAAAACCTTGGTTTCCTTATCATAAGGTTCCAATTGTACAATCATCGAAATCCTTACGATATGGGAGCGGTGCACGCGTATAAATTCGGCCGGATCCAGATGTTCCTCAAAGTAGCCCATGGTCATCTGCTTAAGATACCGGCCATCATCGGTGTAAATCATGACGTAATCATCCTCTGATTCAAGGTATTCCACCCTATCAATGGCAATCACCTTGATTTTTTGCCCGGTTTTCACCACAATGCGATCGAGAAACATTCCATCGGGCATGGTTCCCCCGGCAATTTTTGATAGCCCAACCGCCGGGCCGGCTTTTTGCCTGATCCGATCGATAGCTTTGTTCACCGATTGACTAAATCGCTCCTTGGAATAAGGCTTTAACAGATAGTCTACCGCATTGAATTCAAAAGCTTTAATGGCATATTCATCAAAGGCAGTTGAAAAAATCACCTGAGGAAATTCATCTAGCAATTCAAGCATCTCAAAGCCCGAAATTTTGGGCATCTGAATATCTAGGAAAACCAGATCAGGTTTTTCTGACTGGATAGATTTCAAGCCCTCGAATCCATTAATACACTCTCCAACTATCTGTATATCAGGAAATAATTCAAGGTATGAACGAATGAGCAACCTGGCAGGTTCCTCATCGTCAATGATCAATGCTTTAAGTTGGTTATTCATGATCAGGGTATTGCGGAATAGTAAGTTTAACTATAAATCGATTCTCCGATCGCTCTACCGCAAGGCAATTATCGCAATTGTATGCAAGATAAAGCCGGTTTTTCGTATTAATCAAGCCGATACCTTTTCCCTTTCGTGGCGGGGCCTCAGGATCAAAATCATTGGATACCTCAATATGAAGCATTTGCGGGCTGGAAAAAGTTGCTTTCAGCTCGATCCTGACAGGCTCGGTGCTTTCATAAACTCCATGCTTGATCGAATTTTCAACCAGTGGCTGGAGGATCATATGGGGGATTGTCATGATTAAGCAATCGTCCGGAACATTCAAGTCGAATTGTAACCGTGCTCCAAATCTTACTTTTTCAATTTCCAGATAGTACCGGATATTCTCCAACTCAGCCTGCAAGGAGGTCAGGTTATTGTGCCGGTTCTCAAGCGCATATCTAAGGAATCCGGATAAACGCACCAGCATTTCCCGAGCCTGATCGGGTTGATTTGTTATTAAGGAAGAAACTGAATTTAGGCTGTTGAACAGGAAATGCGGATTAATCTGGGCCTTTAGCCGCTCAATTTCCGCCTCTTTAACTTGCAGGTGTAAGGCAGATTCTTTACTGATACGTGCCTTACGATCTTCATTATTGATGTAAAGGTAATAGATGAGGATGATCAACAAGTAAAAGAAAAAACCGGATATCGCATGCCAGGGAAGGGAGTCAGCCAGAAATATGTGGTAATCAGGTTTGTCTGGCCAGATAGTGCTTAATATCAAATAACCGGCCCCCAACCAAACCCCAAGAACTATTAACGCTATTAACAAATGGTTTAATAGGCGGTCCTGAATTCCGGCTTTGTTAAAATCATAATACCGGATGGAATACCAAAGTCCAAGTGCAATCCCGGCAAACAGAAAATTAAAAATCAGGCTGTCAGAAACAGCAATTTCGAGTTCCTGTCCGGAGGCCAGCCATAAAACAACTGCATGGATACCGGCAACCAGTATCCATGCAGCGATATAAGAAATTGTATACGTCCGGTTGATCAGGAACGGGTTTCTCATCGGTTAAATTCCGTAGGATTTTACTTCGCCGCCCCCAAAGATAGCCATACCTTTAATAACCAGCATCGTGTTCTGGTCGTAAACCAGGTTAGGCATCCTTTCGCGCTTGTCGCTGAATCCGCCAAAAATCGCTACCACTTCCACCTTAACAGTCCATCCGGCCGGAACAATCACGTTTGATCCGCCAAAGATGCTCAAGGTATCCAAAACCTGAGGACCTTCGGCCAGTTTGGCATTCATCAGGTTGATTTTTGATCCTCCGAAAATACTTAAAATACGGCCACCTTTAAAACTTTGTGAGGTGATGATCCTGTCGCCGCCGCTGAATACAGCCACCTCATCAATAAAATCCCGGTTGTCTCCTCCCTTATCAGGGTTTTTCCAATTACGAAGATATCGCGGTGGTGCTATGATCAGGTAAATACCAAAAACAAGGATCATTAATGGCCAGAAAGCGTGTCTCCAATAATCCGGAATATCAAAGTAATGATTGGCCATGGAGAAAGTACCAATTGCAATCAGAATTACGCCAGGAATAATGCTTCGGTCCTTGATTAAAAACACCAGACCAAGGCCAATCAGAAACATCTGCCAGGAGAAAATGATGTGCTTGATATCATAAGGAAAAACATCAAACACGTTAGCAAATAATAATAGTCCGACAATGATCAGGACCACACCCCACCCTCTTCGGCTGTTAATGTGCCTCCGATGGTCGAAAACCGGCCAATCCCTCCGGTGTTCACTTCGAAAATCTTTGTCCATGCGTTCCATTTTGTTTAATATTAGGTAATTGATATTGTGATATTGTTTTTTTTGAATCACGCATCAAAGATAAGCTCACCGGAAATGTTGATTCAACAGGCTATCGGTCAATTGCGGTATTTTACCGGTGAATAGCGAAAGAAAACCATCAGATAATCAACTCTAATGGCCAAAGTCAGGAAAAAGCAATAACTTGGCTAAAGCGGTTTTCATAACTCCCTCATTATGAATTCTTTATTTAAGAATAGAGTAATTTTCCCACTTTAACCAAAACCTTTATGAAAAAACAATTTCTAAGTCTGTTGTTGATTCTTTTCACCGGACTTTTAACACTGAACCTGCGGGCTCAAACCCCCACCATAACCCTTAGCGCCAATAGTGGAGCAAACGTACCGGGTACCAATATAACCGCCAGCCAAACAATTCCTATCGGCTTTACGATGAACGATCTTTCCCTGCAAATGACCGGCACCTTACCGGTAGGAAAATGCATTTACCTTTATATCAGGTACACGGTCAATGTTTCTCCAACAGGAACCACATGGACCAATACTGCCACTTTTGTGCCTTTAGCCAACAATCTGACTATCCCGCCAAAAACTGCCTCCTTTGTTGTAGAAGTCGGTCAACCTGTTCCCTGCTTACTGAAAGAAATTTGCCCGCAGCCATCACCTTCCGATTATTCACCCGGCCAAATCGTCCGGTTCCGCTTATTGTTTGGGACCAAACACGTATTCCTTAAACTCTGCGGAAAGACCGCTTCCTGAGGATCCCACATTCTTTGTTATTTCTGCTGCCAGCCAGATCAAAGAGCTCAATTGTTCATGGTTTGATGTGGATGGAAACATGCTGTCAGGCGGAGTCATCAAACTGGAGGGCACCGAGGTATCTACCGGAATGGAAATCGAAAGCGGTGGAGTATTGCCTGGCGGGATGTTTGAGTTCATCAAGGTCTGTGCAAATCCTAATGATGGTCAGTTCAAAGTGCAATTTGCCACCGATAAAAATGCGATGTGGAAATGCAGGTGATCGATGGAACCGGCAGGATATTATCCTTTCAACGCATTGAATCCAGTTTGCCGGGTATTCATACGGTTAGCATGGATGTCAGGAACTTAGCCAAAGGAAACTACTTTGTTCGTTTGATTTCCGAAGGATCAGTGCTCAGCAAACCGGTAGTTATTAACTAAGACTTGCTTGATAAAAGGATAAAGCGCTGATTAATAAAAAGCCGCCCCCGGAAGGGAGCGGCTTTTTATTTAACTTCATATAAGATTTCAATTGCCTTTAATTAATCATGAATGCACCTCACCGAAAACCCGTTAGCTTTGTTTCCATGATCGATATTGCTTCCTCCTGAACCTAAGGAAAGATTTTGGCCAATTTCTGCATTAAACCGTTTGCTGCTCCAATAATTACCAAAACTACCTCTGTTAACCAGGGCGCCATTGGCAAACGATAAAAACCCTGCCCCATGGAGCTTTAAATCAGAATTCCAGGCACCGTTCCAGTCTGTCCAACTGCCACCGGTATCCACATTGGTCCACTCGGTTTCGGTTGGGAGTCGCCATCCATTACCCAGCTCACTGGCACAAGGATCGTTTTCCATTAACCAATCGGAGTTTTCACTATAGGAAGGGATCCAGGAGGTATTTGGTGTTCGGAGGGTCCCATCGTGCTGGTAGCCCTGTTTCCGGTTAAACTGCCAATACCAGCCTGCTGAGGATTCAGTGCCATCACTTACCGATATGGACTGACGATCGGCACCCAGATTACTGGTAATCCAGCATTTAGAAGCTTCACCGGGAATATTGGTCACCGTTCCATATGCTACAACTTTTGTAACCGGTGATACCAGTCCTGCAGTATGAAGGATATTGATGGTGGTACCACAGGAATACACAACCGGTGTTATGAAAGTAAACTGCTCCCCGTAAGCAGTTCCAGCCATGTTAGTTGCATATGCACGGATAAAATATTGAGTATTGGGCTGAAGGCCTGCAATATTACTCTCAAAAGGACCAATTCCAATACCGTCATTGGTGTGGTTTCCAGCGATAGTCGGTGAGGAACTCGTGTTCCAGCATACCCCGCGGGCACTCACAGCTCCCCCACCATCTGAAATAACAGTACCTCCGCTCCTGACCGAATTGATGGTTTTTTCAGTTAGCGGATTGGTGATTATATTAGGAGTTGAAACTCCGGTAACATCTTTCACACAGCGTAATGGAAGACCTCCTGCTTTGGTTCCAGTGCTGGTTACCTCACTATTTCCATTGGAAAAAGTAAAGCCATAACCCGTTCCTGCCCCATTTT
This sequence comes from uncultured Bacteroidota bacterium, assembly GCA_903919925.1. Classification (GTDB taxonomy): domain Bacteria; phylum Bacteroidota; class Bacteroidia; order Bacteroidales; family UBA12481; genus UBA12481. The sequence continues at coordinate 8,088 of CAIXKO010000146.1, forward strand.
GCTTGCTGCTCCAATACGATCCCGCAGTACCACGGTAGTAAGATGCTCCATCTGCCATTCCCAGAACCCCCGCAGCATGTAGCTTTAATCCGGAATTCCAGACACTCAGCCAAACTGTCCATCCACTGGCTGCATCAATATTTTCCCATTCGGTTTTGGTTGGAATGCGCCAGGCAGCACCTAACTCAATGGTGCATGGGTCATTAGCCGACTGCCAATCAAAGTTCTCACTGATTACACTGATCCAGTTAGTATTAGGAGTCCGGGTGACACCATCGTGACTGAATCCACTCTTACGGTTAAACTGCCAATACCAACCGGCTGATTCTTCCGTGGCATCATCAACTGCCGCTGCTTCATGGCTGGCTCCAAGGTTGCTGGTTATCCAGCATTTCGGAATCTCTCCGCGAACATTAGTAATGGTGGAGTAAGAAACTTGTTTGTTAACTGGAGCTATCCCTCCGGAAACCAAATGCGTAACGGATAAAGTTCCACAGGAAACCGATGGGGCAAGTGTGGTAAAGGTAACTTCGTTTCCGTAACCGGTGCCAGAACCATTTGTTGCATAAGCGCGCACATAATAGGTTGTATTGGCCGATAAACCAGCGATTTTACTCGTAAAAACTCCGGTTTCACTTCCGTCTGTAGTATGTGGGTTTGTTATGATTGGATTTGCCGCTGTGCCCCAGCAAACTCCGCGCGCTGTGACCAGTGCACCTCCATCTGAAAAAACCTTTCCGCCGCAGCTTGCGCTGGTTTGGGTGATATTGGTAATCTCATAAGTGGAGTCCCTTGGGATGGCTGCGTTCGCGAAATCCTTGATGCACCTGATGGATAACCCGCTCCCTTTATAATCATAATTAGCGGCGACAGACCAGGACTCAAAACTGAGCATCCCGCCTTTGCGGCCCTCAATATCCTGAGATCTGGCGGTATAAAAACCTTTGGAACCCCTGTATTCAAGCGAACCATCATAAAAGAAAAGGGTTCCCGCAGCGTGAATTTTTAAGGCTGAGTTCCACGGCCCGTTCCAGTTAACCCAGCTGCCACCAGCTATCACGTTGGTCCACTCAGTATAAGTTGGTATGCGCCATCCGGCACCAAGCTCTGAAACACATGGATCATTTACGGCAACCCAATCAGTGTTCTCGTCGATGCTGCCATTCCATGCGACAGATGGAGTTCGTGTATTTCCATCGTTCTTGTATCCCTGTTTCCGGTTAAACTGCCAGTACCAGCCAGCCGACGCTTCTGTGGCATCATCAACGGAGGTGGCCTGCCTGTCGGCACCAAGGTTACTCGTAATCCAGCATTTCGATGGTTCACCGGGAATGTTGTTCACCGTGCCGTATGTAACCGTTTTAGCTACAGGGGCTACTGCACCGGCAGTGTGATTAACCGTGATA
>CAIXKO010000147.1 GCA_903919925.1 uncultured Bacteroidota bacterium
ATGGCAAACGATGCCTGGTACTGAAAACGCTGAAGCAATGGGAGGAGGAACTTCCATCGAAGAATTTTATCAGGATACACCGTTCAAACATCGTAAATATTGAACAGGTTGACCGCATCGAGAGGCACACCAATTCTCATCATAAGGTATTTTTAAGGAATATGCCTGAGCCGCTTGAGGTCAGCCGACGTTTCGCCAGCCAGTTAAAGGCCACTCATCACATTATTTAACCACTGATCATTTTCTTCTTTGATCAGCATGGGTTTAGCATTTCCTTTGATACTATTATTCAATTATCTATTCAAAAGATCATGAAACGACCGATTCTTCACCCTGCGGAAATACTGAAAACCATTGTCTTTCCAATCGCCATTTCTTTACTGGCAACCTCAAGCCCGGCGCAAACGATTCCTGCCGATAGTTTGTATCTCGGACAAACCCCGCCTGGAGATTCCGCTATTGTTTTTGCCCCCGGTAAAGTAACGATTACCGGAAGAAACGTTCCCTGTATCAGCTTTTCGCCCGATGGAAAATCTGCCGTTTTTTATGTTGGTTTCTGGCCGGAAGCGGGAACACCCTATTCCATGCTCACGGAATACAAAAATAACCGATGGACAGCTCCGGCACCCGCATCTTTCACCACAGGCCGAACCACGGGTGAACCCTCTTTTTCATCGGATGGAAACAGAATCTATCTTTTTGCCACCGATGTTCAGAATCAGGTTGGAACGGTAGATGTTGCTTACTCAGAGAGAATTGGCAGCGGATGGAGTACACCCAAAAGCATGGGTAATCCGCCCAATCTGGCGCAGGATCAGTATCATCCCAGCATTGTTTCCGATACGTCCCTCTATTTCTCCACCAGCAGCGGCGATATTGCGAGATGCCAGTACCGGAATGGCAAGTACCAGCCACGGGTTATCCTCCCTTTCCCGATCAATCAGGCAAATACCACTCAAACCTGGGGCGATCCTTACGTTGCTCCTGATGAAAGCTATCTGATATTTAAATCCACCCGGACCGGTGGTTTTGGTTTAAATGATATTTACATCTCCTACAAAAAGGCAGACGAAAGCTGGACAAATCCCAAAAACCTTGGAAACAAGATCAATACGCGATATGAAGAAACGGCAGGGGATATTACACCAGATGGCAAATACATGACCTTTGCATCAGGTAAAACATTGTTTTGGGTTTCAACAAGCTTCATCGCAACACTAAAAAACACCAATTTTGTACCCTATCAGAAAACCAAACTGAAAAACCTGACTGGGAAAGTAGGGGATTCATTTAATTATACTATCCCCGACAGTGCATTTATCGATGATGACGGTAACAATACCCTCACCTGTTATGTCACATCGCGTTTGCCGTTAGGGATTGATTATGATCCCGATACACGGACTTTTTTCGGTTCCCCCAATGAGGCAGGCACCTTTACCGTCAATATAAAAGCAATTGATGAAGCTGACGCTTATGTTTCAACTTCGTTTACTTTAAAAATCGATAATGCGTCCGGAATCAACAATCTATCCAGCGATGAAAGTATACGGGTGTATCCCAACCCGACAAAAGGCGATATCACTCTGGCATTTGGAACCATAGCTTTCCAAACAGCTAACGTTAAGATAACCAATATAACCGGCGAAGTACTATTCTCCAAAACAATCAGCAAAAGTGCGTCGGAATGCATAAATTTATCAGCTAATCCAAAGGGACTCTACTTTTTAAGTCTGACCATTGATGGGGTAACAATTAACCGGAAAATTTGCCTGAAATAAAAATGAAAAAGTAACTGATATGGAAACCGATAAAAAGGACCACGCAGCGCTACGGCCGAAGCCACTGAGGCTCTTGCCCGCCATTGTTATCGTAATTTTGCAGTGGCTTATCCGGTTTGGTCTGCCCGGGGTGGTATCCGCTGACCTGGCCACTCAAATCGGAATCTTTGGCGGACTCATCGGGGGGGTAGCCATTATGATCTGGTGGGCCTTCTTTAGTCGGGCCATTTGGTTCGAGCGCATTGGTGCCATTGGGCTGATTATCCTGGCTCTTTTTGTTACCCAGCAGCTCAATGATGAATCCATCCGCACGGCAAATATGGGGTTGATGTTCATTATTTTTTCCATTCCGGTGCTTAGCCTGGCATTCGTAACCTGGGCAGTGGCAACACGCAACCTAACCACTGGAATCCGTCGCATCACCATGGTTATTACCATTCTTCTCGCCACCGGATTCTGGATTCTCCTCCGTACCGATGGGATGGATGGATCGAATCATCAGGATTTAGCGTGGCGATGGTCAAAGACATCCGAGGAGCGGTTACTGGCCCAATCAAACGATAAATTGATTCCGGTATCGCCGGATTCTGCAGCTTTGGCAGCAACAGCCGAATGGCCGGGCTTTCGCGGATCCAACCGTGACGGTATGGTCACGGGCATAAAGATCGCAACGGATTGGGTTAAATCACCCCCGGCTGAGCTGTGGCGGCGGTCGGTTGGACCCGGTTGCTCCTCTTTTGCAATCCATGGCACTTTACTTTTCACCCAGGAGCAGCGCGGTGAATATGAAATGGTTACCTGCTATAATCTGAATACCGGAGAACCGTTATGGAACCATGGAGACTCAGCCCGTTTCTGGGATTCCCATGCAGGAGCCGGCCCCCGTTCAACGCCAACACTCAGTAATGGCCGTGTTTACACGATGGGGGGAACGGGAATTCTTAACGTTCTGGATGAACGGGACGGCAAACTGATTTGGTCGCGAAATGCCGCTTCCGATGCAAAGGTGAAAGTCCTGACCTGGGGTTTCGCCGGTTCGCCGCTCGTGGTTGGCAACCTCGTAATCGTTTCATTATCAGGAAAAATCGCCGGATATAATATAGAAAATGGTGATCCGGTATGGTTTGGCACCGATGGCGGAAACAGCTACAGTTCACCGCATCAGGTAACGATTGCCGGAATTCAGCAGGTACTTCTGATGAGTCAGGCGGGTGCAATCAGTATTGAGCCGGAAAGTGGAAAACCACTCTGGAATTATGATTGGCAAATGACAGATCGGATTCTCCAACCCACAGTGATTGGCGAAGGTGACCTGCTGATAGTCGGTGAAACCCAGGCCGTGCGCCGGATTAAAGTCACTTTAAATCAAGGAACCTGGAGTGTGAAAGAGCTCTGGGAATCAGATCAGATTAAAGCGAATTTCAACGACTTCATTATCCATAAAGGCTTTGCATACGGATTTGACGGCCCCTCCATTGCCTGCATCGATATTAAGGACGGATCGCGCAAATGGAAGGGCAGCCCCTATCGCGGCTTCACCATTTTACTGGCAGATCAGGATCTTATTCTGGTGCTAACCGAGAAAGGAGACCTGGCACTGGTAAAAGCGACACCCGATCAATTTATAGAGCTCGCACGAATCCCGGCAATCAAGGGCAAAACCTGGAACCATCCAGCTATGGTTGGCGATGTGGTGGTGGTTCGCAATGCGATGGAAATGGCTGCTTTCCGGTTCCCATTTGTTTTTGTAAAAACCGCGTCACGTTGATTCAAACCTGCTGATCGTGCCGTTTGTGTAAAATTTACTTCTTCGTCACTTTCTCCGTCAACTTTACTGTCATCGGGATCGACATTGGCGAAGGCTGCTGCGGGCCATCGATAGAGATATTTCCGGAAATCGAGGTAGTGGCATCTATGGATGAAAGCAAACCGGTAGTTGCATCAAGCATTACCTTGCCTGCTTTAGCCCCAACGAGTTCGAAGGACATCTTCATACCCGAAATTTCCATCGGAGCCGCATCCGGATCAACGACAATCTGTGAGGTCACCTTAATTTCATTCGTTTCTTTAGAAGAGTTCATTAAAACATACCTGGAATTCACCTTCATCGAAACCATTTGATTGATCTTGGATTGTACATCCCAGGGCTTCTTAACCACAGCTCCGCCTTCGGGGAAAGTCAGGAAAATTCCGTCGAGCGATTTCGCAAATCCATCGGGACCGGCAGC
>CAIXKO010000148.1 GCA_903919925.1 uncultured Bacteroidota bacterium
TCCATGGTTGTTGCGTGAATGCGTGCTTCAAAAATTCTGCCGATCTGTTCGAATGCGAACGAACGGGCACCTTTCAAGAGTATTGCTTCATCATGAAAATCGTTTGCATTTACCTGATTAAGAAAATCAGCCGTTGAAATATAGGTGAGAATCGGTTGTGAAAAGAGTTTCGCGTTTTTACAAAATGCTGATCCTATGCCGATTAATCTGTACAGGTTTCGGTGTTCAAAAAGATTGTTTATCTCCTGGTAGAGTATCTCCTCTTTGAGTCCGGTTTGAAGAATGTCGGAAAGGATAATTGTTTTTCGTTGTTGGGGTGTTTGCTGGAATAGCAGATCGAGAGCGATTTTTAGGGAAAGGATATCGGAATTGTAATAATCATTAATCAGCGTGCAACGATTGATACCTGCTTTTTGTTCTAACCTCATACGAATAGGTTCGAGTTTAGCGACCTGGGTTTGAAGGTTAGCCTGATCAAAACCCAAAGTGAGCACAAATAGCCAGATGTGGATCATGTTTTCAACCGAAGCAGGATCAGCAAACGGGATGATCAGGTTAACCGACTTGTTTTTAAATATCCCCTTTAACTGGCAGGTTGAACCACTTATCAGTTCTGTAGTAATTAATAGATCAGCGGACTGAGAACGTGACCAGGTAACTTTTTGGCCTGAGAACAATGCTAAACTATCATGGTTATGTATCAGTTTATGATCGCGACAATACAATATTTTTTTACAATTTTTAAACAGTATTAATTTTTCAGAGACTTTTTGGGTAAGGTTTTCGAAGTTTTCCTGATGCGCATCACCGATGTTTGAGATGATTCCGATATCCGGATCTAGAATTTTCTGAAGAATGGACATTTCACCAGGCATCGAAATCCCTGCTTCCAGGATTGCATATTCCTCATCGCCTGCCAAATTTAGGATTGACAGAGGCACCCCCAGCTGTGAATTATATGATTTCGGATTTTTACTTATCCGGTAGGCGGATTGCATTAATTGGGCAAGCCACTCTTTTATTATCGTTTTTCCATTGCTGCCTGTGATTGCAATTAGTTGGCCAGTAAATTTGTTACGATGCCAGGTGGCAAAATTTTGCAGTGCTGAAAGTGGGTTGGGAGCAATAATAAAAGCTGAGTTGGAAAACTGATCAAGGGGTTCCGGTAATTCTGAAACCAGGAATGAACGGATGCCGAAATTAAAAGCTTCAATTAAGAATCGGTGACCATCGTGGTTGGGTCCTTTTAGAGCGATGAAAAGACTTTCACCAGGTTGGTCAATTCTGCGGGAATCTGTACAAATCTGCCGGATCCGATGGCTGGGATTACCCACCAGATTACATCCAGTAATTTTGGCAATATCACCGGTTGAGTAACTGGTCATTTGAGAAATCTTCTTCTTACAACATTCAGGAAATCGTTAGCAACAGAATTGTTATTGTCCCAAACAAACCGATCTGCTAAAAAATTTCTGGCGGCATCCCAGGAGCCGAGGCTATTGAGTAAGGTTACTGTATTTTTAAAGGTGTCAGGATCATTTCCAAAAAGTTCGCGAATAAACAGGAATCTTTCATTGATTGTTATTGCAGACCATATATCAGCAACTGGTATATCTGTTAGTGAAGAGGCAATATCGTGGACCGGTTTCTTTTTACCTAAAGCTTCATTTAAACTGTTATCGCGAGGTTGTGAAAGAAGTTGAGGTTGTTGCTTATGCGGTGATTCAACTTTTATTTCATAATCTATAGCTGGTTTTGGTTCCGGTACTTGTGTAAAAACTGGTGCCTGTGCGGTTATTGGTTCTGGTTTTGGTACAGGTGGTAGTTCCGGTGTGGCCAAAGGCCCGGGTTTTTGTTGAGGTTCTGGTTCTGGTTCAGGTAAATGTATTGGTGCCAATGTCGGAACTGGTGCTCGTTCTGGTGCTTGTACTTGTACTTGTGCCGGTTCGGGTATTGGTGCTGGTGCTGGTACTGGTGATGTTACTGGTGCCGGTGATTGTACTGGTACTGGTACTGGTACTGGTAATTCAGGAAATGGTATTGCCTTGGGTTCCGATTCTGATTCAGGTTCGGACTCCATTGTCGATGCAGGCGCCATAAATTGAAATGCTGCTTCTGTTTCCTCGATATTTTGAAAGACTATAGGATCTTCCTGCCGGGTTTCAATGGGACCAGCAGCAAGACTGAGGATTATTTCATAAAGGCACCTTGTTTTATTCAGCATTACATCAATATCAAGTTGGTGGATTTCATTTGTTTTTTCCATCCATGAAATAATTTTCACCATTTCCGAAAGACTTTCGCGCAGGGTGCGGATAGTTTCTGTACTTTCCATAATTCTTATATTTTTGTAAAAATAACGATCAAAATCTAAAATAGTTATTGGACCGGTATTTCTTTCCTGAAACTAGTCGCAGCGGAGTTCCACCCAGAGGATGGATTGAAGTGATTTGCGGATCAATGTTTTCCGGCAAAACGGAGGAGTTGATCCGGCGTTTGAATCGTGCACGCATTGCCCGCCAGCGGGTTGAGATTTTCAAACCCATGATTGACACCCGTTATTCTGTTGAGGATGTAGTCTCCCATGATTCTAAGGCAATACGTTGTACACCAGTTCCATCACCGGGGAATATCATGTTAATGACAGGCGATGTAGATGTTATCGGAATCGACGAAGCACAATTTTTCGATATGAGCCTGGTTGATGTTTGTAATTCGCTTGCTAACCTGGGCGTTCGTGTAATTGTTGCCGGACTTGATATGGATTATTTAGGTAAACCATTTGGACCGCTTCCGGCATTGATGGCAATATCGGAATATACAACCAAGGTTCATGCCATCTGCATCCGATGTGGTAATCTGGCGCTATATTCCCATAGAACCAGCTTATCGGAGCAGCTGGTTGTGCTTGGAGAAACTGATGTTTATGAGCCATTGTGCCGGTCATGCTACAATCGGGAACATCAAAGGATATGATTGATAGAAATATTCAGCTTTTTCTGGTTCCAACTCCAATTGGAAATCTTGAGGACATCACTTTACGTGCTATCCGTATTTTGGGAGAGGTAGATTTTATACTCGCTGAGGACACGCGTACCTCTCAGGTTTTATTGAATCATCTGGGTATCAGGAAGCCGCTTTATCCACATCACAAGTTTAATGAACATAAGGCGATACAAGGGATAATCAGCCGCCTTAATGGTGGGGAAAAGGCTGCTTTGATATCGGATGCAGGGACTCCGGGGATTTCTGATCCGGGTTTCTTAATTGTCAGAGCCTGTTTGGAATCCGGGTTTGAAGTGGAATGTTTACCTGGGCCAACTGCATTAGTACCTGCGCTGATCAACTCAGGGTTTCCGTGTGAACGTTTTGTTTTCGAAGGTTTTTTACCAGTTAAGAAGGGCAGGCAAACAAGAATAAAGGAGCTTGCATTGGAAAAGCGGACCATTATTTTTTACGAATCCCCGATGCGGTTGGCTAAGACTCTGGGGCAGCTATTACCGGAATTTGGCGGAAGCAGAAGGGTTTCAGTATCACGTGAGCTCACTAAGATGCATGAAGAAACGATCAGAGGCACGTTAGATGAGCTAATTGCGCATTTTGCTGAAACAGCGGCACGTGGCGAAATAGTAATTGTTGTTGAGGGGATTTAAAAGGATCTCCATCAAGTTTTTTGTTTTTTCTTTTTCGCCGCAGGAAACAATACATTGTTGAGAATTAACCGGTAACCAGGTGAATTTGGATGAAGGGCGAGATCGGTAGGAGGATCACCTACTAAATGCTGATAATCTTCAGGATCGTGGCCTCCATAAAAGGTCCAGGTTCCTTTGCCAAATTCCGCGTGAATATACCTTGCTTCATTCAAGGATTTATTTTCCCCCATTATCAGCACGGATGGCTTAACATAATCTCTGATAAAGGAAGTAGTTTGGCCCATGAATCCTCTGATAATCTGGGTATGATTTTGACAAAGCATGGTAGGAACCGGGTCCCATTTTGCTGAATAGTCAAAAAGAGTAAAGTAGTCTTGAGTTTGTGCTATGCGACGATTTTGAGTAGCATCGATAGTGGAAAATTCATATTCCAGAGGGTCATCCATGAGTTTAAAATTCTGAAATGCAAGTGTCTGGGAGAAGTCGAGCTTTTGATTGGCCTCAGGATCTATTGGGTCACCATCATACATTTGGGCGCAAATATCTACATTTTGTGCAGCAAGGGAAATATCAAAAGAATCGGCTCCGGAGCACATTGCGAATAGAAAACCACCTTCAGCAACATAGCTTTTGATGGTTAATGCCACATAAAGCTTCATTTTGGAAACTTTGCTAAATCCATATTTTGTTGCCATTACCTCATTGTCAGCAACTTGTTTTTGGTACCAAAGCATGTGGTTGAATGTTTTATAGAATCGACCATACTGACCGGTAAAATCTTCATGATGCAGGTGCAGCCAATCATAATCTTTAAGCTTGCCTTCAATAATTTCTCCGTCGTAAATACGGTCAAATGGTATTTCTGCGTAATCGAGAGCCATTATAACTGCATCATCCCAAGGTTGTTTATCAATTGGAGCATAGACTGCAATTTTCGGAGCTTTTTCCATTTTGATTACCTCCATATTGACATCCGGGCGGGCTATCTCATCGAGAATGCGGAGACGGGAAGCATCAGCCAGAATTTCTGTTTTGATACCCCGGAGAATACATTCCTGCTGGATTTCCTCAAAGTAGGGTATGAGAAAACTACCACCCCTGTAATTTAACAGCCACTCGAGGGTATTGCCTTTTTGGAGTGTCCAATAGGCAATTCCATATGCTTTCAGGTGATTTGTTTGCTCTGTATCCATTGGTACCAGAATAAATGCACCCAGGCAGGAAACGGATCGTAACAGAAATATCAGGAGAAGTATAATGATTGATTTGGTTTTCATAACATCAGAAAGCATCAGGAAATCCGGTGGATTGATTCGAACGGTTCATCCGGGATTCAAATTTAACTGAAGAAGAATCGTTATCCTCATAAACAGGAATACCAAAATCTTCATCGAGTTCGCTGAATTTGGCTTGTTCTGCGCGAAACCGAAGTTGAATATCCCCAACAGCACCGTTACGATGCTTTGCGATAATGATTTCGGCCATGCCAATAGTGGACCGGCCTTCGGAATCTTCGGTTAACCCATATTTTTCCGGACGATGGATAAAAATTACAATATCTGCATCTTGCTCGATAGCACCAGACTCACGAAGGTCGGAAAGCTGTGGTCGTTTGTCACCTGACCGGAGTTCAACCGAGCGGTTGAGCTGCGATAGTGCAATAATTGGGATGTCGAGTTCTTTTGCGATAGCTTTGAGGGATCGGGAAATGCTACTAACTTCCTGTTCGCGATTGCCTTGGGTATCAGGCGGACCACTCATTAGCTGCAAATAGTCGACAACGAGCAATTCGATTTTATGTTCAAGTTTTAGCCTGCGCGCTTTTGCACGGAGTTCAAACACTGAAATAGCCGGTGTATCATCGATAAATATCGGGGCTTTCAACAGGCTTTTCAGTTTGATTTCCAGCTGTTCCCATTCGAATTTCTGAAGCCGACCATTTCGGATTTTCTCTGCTGCCAGCTCAGTTTCGCTAACAATTAGACGGTTAACTAATTGAAGGCTTGACATTTCCAGCGAAAAAACGGCAACGGGTTTATTATGGTCGACAGCCATGTTACGTGCCATTGACAACATAAAAGCAGTTTTACCCATTGATGGGCGGGCAGCAATAATCACCAAATCGGAGGGTTGCCAGCCGGAGGTAATACGATCGAGTCTGGTGAATCCGGATGCAACGCCGCTTAAACCGGCTTCCTTGGCTGAAAGCTCTTCCATTCGCCGTAGAGCCTTATCTATCAGCACATCGATTCGCAGAGTTTCCTTTTTGATGTTACTGAATGCTACTTCAAAGAGTTCGCTCTCTGCAAAATCAAGAAGTTCGTCAACGTCCTGAGTGGAATCGAAAGCTCGTTCCTGAATATCTGAAGAAACACGAATCAGCTCGCGTTGGATATATTTTTGTGCAACTATACGGGCATGGAACTCTACGTGGGCAGCAGAGGCAACTTTAGTGGTGAGCTGAGTCAGAAAATACGGACCGCCGACAATATCGAGCTTACCTTGCTTCTTAAGCTCTTCGGTAACAGTTAAAAGGTCGATTGGCTGAAGGTTCATCGACAATGCCCTGACCGCCTCAAAAATAATGCGGTGAGTATCTTTATAAAAGCAATCGGGTTTAAGGATATCAATAACTGAAATGATCGCATCTTTTTCCAGCATGATGGCCCCCAAAACTGCCTCTTCCAGTTCGATAGCTTGCGGCGGAATTTTGCCGAGATCCTGCATGATCTCCTGTACCCGCCTGTTTGTGTCGTTATTTCTTTTCTGAGCCATTCGATTGAATATTGGGGGAACAAAGATGAAGAGAAAATTAATTAAAAAAACTCTTACTTTCGGGATTGTTGAAAAATCGGAGGCTTAACTGTTATGATTGTATTTCCCATTGCCAAAATCAATTTAGGATTATGTGTAACTAACAGACGAGATGATGGTTACCATAACATTGAAACTCTTTTTTATCCTTTAGGCTTTTCTGATATCCTGGAGGTTTTGCCCAATCGGAATAACGCTTCCGGGACCATCAGTATACAACTAAGCGGGATAAAGGTTGATGGACCGCAAGATACCAACCTGGTGGTCAGGGCATATAAGTTGCTGAATGAGCTGGTAGGCTTGCCTGCTGTGGATGTTTACTTGCACAAGATCATTCCCACTGGTTCGGGCTTAGGGGGAGGATCATCGGATGGTGCATCTATACTTTTGATATTGAATAAGTTATTTGATTTGAATCTGTCCTATTGTGAACTTTTCAGTCTTGCGATTAAGCTGGGAAGTGATTGTCCGTTTTTTCTTGACCCCATACCTTCCTTTGCACGCGGAAGGGGAGAGGAGCTTAACCTGGCGGAGGTTTCACTAAAAGGACTGACGATCTGTTTGTTTTATCCAGGAACCGGCATATCGACAGCCGCTGCCTATAAGCACGTGCATTTGGCCAGTCAGGGATTACCTTTTAATCAGATGGAAAGTTTGCCGGTTGAAGGTTGGAAGGAAATTGTTATTAATAGCTTTGAGGAGTATGCATTTGAGCAGCACCCTGTTATAGGCAATATTAAAAGCGAACTTTATCGCTCAGGGGCAATATATTCCAGCATGACGGGAAGCGGGTCCGCTGTTTACGGACTGTTTAATACCGAACCTGAGATTCCCAAGGAAATTTCAGATTACCTGATTTGGAAAGAAACCTTCTGATTCTATATAATTCTTGTTAACCTTTTCTTTTTAATTTTTTAGGTTCTTTCGGTGGTTTGGGTTCCTTAGATGATGATTTTTCTAAAAGTTTTTTAAATATAGACTCTGATTCTCCCAATTCAAGAAGGAGTTGGTTTTTGGTTACGATCTGACCTTCAGTGATGTGTATCTTTTTGATCTTCCCCGAGATTGAAGCATAAACCTTATTTTTCATTTTCATTGCTTCAAGAATAAACAGGCACTTACTCGGGTTAATATGCTGGCCTTCCTTAACGAGAATTTTGAGCATAGTGCCCGGGATCTGAGCAGTTATTTTGGACAGGTCCTCGGGCTGGTATGGTTTGTGCTTCCGAAATTTATCGGTTAGCAACGTTTTATAATCGGTTCCCTCGTAAGAGAAAATTTCCATATCTTTTTCGTCGTTCTCCATTTTACTCGCGTTTAAAGAGGATTAAAGAGGGATACAGCCATGTTTGCGTTGAGGGCGGGGAACATCTTTAGTTTCAAGCACTTCAAGAGCGTGAAGTAAAAATTTCCGAGTTTCACCAGGTTCGATTACCGCATCAACATATCCTTTAGCAGCGGCGACATAGGGATTGGCAAATTTATCTTTATACTCCTTGATTTTCTGTTTGCGCATTTTCTCAGGGTCCTCGGCGGTAGTAATTTCTTTTCGGAAAATAATATTAGCAGCACCTTCAGGGCCCATAACGGCTATTTCCGCTGACGGCCAGGCGAAAACGATATCTGCATTGAGGTGTCGGCTATTCATTGCGATATAACCGCCACCATACGCTTTCCTAAGAATCACGGTAATTCTTGGTACCGTTGCCTCGCTATATGCATATAGCACCTTGGCTCCGTGGCGGATAACACCGGCATGTTCCTGATCTACGCCGGGAAGATAACCAGGAAGGTCGACCAGGGTGATAAGCGGAATATTGAATGCATCGCAGAAACGGATGAACCGGGCGGCTTTATCAGATGAATCAACATCGAGAACGCCAGCAAGATAGATTGGCTGATTGGCTACAAAACCGATGGTTTGGCCATTCATGCGGGCATATCCGATCACGAGATTCTGAGCAAAAAGTTCCTGAATTTCAAAAAACTCAGAACCATCCGCAATTGCCCGGATAACGTTTCTTACATCATATGGTTGTTTTGGATCGACTGGTACGATATCATCAATTCTAAATGAGTTTTTAGGATTTCTTGGTCTTAATCTTTTGGCTTTCTGGGAGTTGTTCCAAGGGATATAGGATATCAGCGTTTTAATCTGCTCAAAACACTCTTGTTCACTATTAGCAAAAAAGTGGGCATTGCCGGTGACTGTGTTATGGATTTTAGCACCACCCAGTTCTTCCATGGAAATTTCCTCGCCCAGAACTGTCTTGATGACTTCGGGTCCGGTAATAAACATTTTCGATATTTTATCGACCACGAAAACGAAATCGGTAAGGGCGGGGGAATAAACCGCACCACCGGCACAAGGACCTAGGATTACGGAAATTTGAGGAATAACGCCGGATGCAAGTGTGTTCCGATAGAATATCTCGCCATATCCGGCCAAGGAATTAACCCCTTCCTGAACCCGCGCACCACCGGAGTCATTGATTCCGATGAGAGGGATTTTGAGTTTCAGGGCATGATCCATGATTTTCGTTATTTTACGGGCATGCATCAGTCCGAGAGATCCACCAGCTACGGTAAAATCCTGTGCAAAAATGCAGAGGGGAGACCCATAAATTTTACCTGTTCCCGTAATTACTCCATCGCCGGGAAGTTCCTTCTTTTCCATGTCAAAATCGCGGCCTTCATGTTGGGCAAAGAGATCATATTCCTGGAAAGAATCATCATCGAGGAGACCGATCACCCTTTCGCGGGCGGTCATTTTTCCCATAGCCTGTTGTTTTTTGATTGCGGTTTCTCCGCCACCCTGAAGGACTTGTTCCCTTCGCTCGACTAATTCCTGGGTTTTTCTTTTTAATGACATAGGGTAAAGGTTTAGTAAATATTAGAAACAATTAAAATACTCACCATTCAGGCTAAAAGAACACAAAATTCAACATTTAGCCGAGTGCAAGGTTACAAAAAAAAACGATGTGAGGAAAGTTTTGGTTAAGGGCATTAAAAAACCCCGCGATTGCGGGGTCTTTTAATATTGAAGGTTAGTCAATTAGCTAATTACTTAACTGGTTCCGGAGTTTTTTCAGGAAGGATTTCGAGAAGTTCAACTTCGAATACCAAGGTAGCATTAGGTGCGATTCCACTTCCTTGTGGAGGTCTTGGACCGTAAGCCAGGTCGCCAGGAATAAAGAACTTGTATTTTGAACCGACTGACATTAGCTGTACTCCTTCAGTCCATCCTTTAATTACGCCACTAAGCGGGAATTCAACCGGTTCGCCACGATCTACAGAACTATCGAAAACTTTACCATCGGTGGTGGTGCCGTGATAATGAACTTTAACGGTGCTTGCAGCAGTAGGTTTAGCACCGGTACCTTCGCGCATTACTTCATATTGTAAGCCGGAAGCGGTGGTAGTAACGCCTGATTTTTTTCCATTTTCAGCTAACCAGGTTTGACCTTCAGCCAAAGTAGATGCGGCCTTTGTTTCCATAAGTTTTGAAAAATAAGCTTGAAGGATCGGATTTGATTCAGCTTCGGTAATTAAAAGTTTTTCACTGGCATAAACATCCTGAAATGCTTTTGCAAATACCTGAAGGTTAATTTCATCCATTCCCATGTTTTTCACATTACTTGCCATGTTAACTCCAAGGGCATAGCTTGCAGTATCAGTAGGGGTAACTAATTTTACCGCTCCGATTTTCAGTGTCGAGTTCTTCATTTGATTGCATGATGTTACGGTTACGAGGGCTATAATCAATAACCCGACCATCGATTTTGTTTTCATTCTGATTCAAATTAATTTCGCGCAAAGGTAAAGGAATGTGGCAAATAAAAAAGGGGTTACCAATTCCATAGAGATGACAAAATTAGTATTCCGGTTATTTACCATGAAATTTTTGAATAAGGCTTGTCTTTAAAGGGTGAAACTGATGATTTTGAGATAGTTTCTTTAAAAGCTGGCCAGGTAGACGTGAAGAATTCATCGATCTGACTGAGCATCTTTTTAAGTTCTTTTTCGGCCAGTTCCACTGTGGTTTTTTGGGTACCCGAGAGTGCATCAAAACCATCGGAGGCGGCAGAAAGTGCTCCGGATACCTGAGATCTGAGATTGTACTCTGCCGGACTTGCCCGTTGAGTTTCCGTGGGCCGCTCGGGTGAAATCCTGTTCATGATTGCTGCCAGTGTATCTTTTATGGTATTTGTTTGCTGACGCAGCGCACGCACCTCTTCCGACCGGCCTGCAGGCAGCTCTTTAGTAACAAGGTCAACAGCTTCCTGTGCTTGTTTGATTAGTTCCATTGCTGAGGTAAGCTTATCTACTTTTTTCTGGAAAGCCAACACAAATTCCTTACGGGCAACAAGGTCGCTCAAATTGTATGCTACTCTGGGGTCGATCCTCACTTCGATCCAGGCTGAATCGGATTGCTCAGCGTAAGTATATTTTATCATATATTTTCCGGGGAAGACAGCTAACCCACCAGGCTCCTGGCCTCCGCGTTCTGGTGTTGATCCCGGCTGCCTGAATCCCTTTTCATCGAGTCTCCAGGAAGCCCTGTTAATACCAGCTTCCGGATAATCCTGCAAACTTCTAATTTTTACGCCATCAGAATTGTAGATTTCAATCTGAACCGGTTCAACATTACGGGAAGCATCGCCACCACGCATTCCAAATCGGCCGCCACCCATTCTTCCTCCACCACCGCCAACGCCACCCATTCGGTTTCCTACAGCAGGGGTAGTAGTTGATTGATCGGTTTCAGTAGTTGGCGTGCGCTTTATCGGTTCTTTCACTGAATAGGTGAGAATTCCTGCCAGGGATTTCGTTTGTCCCGAGAAATAGCCATTCCCGGCGCTATAAACGCCAGCCTGGCTTTTCGATCCAATATGATAGGCAACCGGAGAAAGAAATGCAGTAATCTTATTGTCTAAAATTGCTGTTCCTTGGTTTGCGATCTTCCTGAGTGGCCTGATATCATCAATAATATATACTGACCGACCAAATGTTGCGATAATGAGATCATTTTCACGAGGATGGATTTTCATGTCCATAGTGGAAACGGTTGGATATCCCCGGGTCCATTTCGACCACGTAAGTCCATAATCAATACTGACATACAATCCATACTCCGTTCCCAGAAATATCAGTTTTGGTTCAACGGGATCCTGAATAATGCTGAGACAATAACCGGACACTTTGGAGTCATCAATCATCCGTGACCAGGTTTTGCCATAGTTCTTAGTATGAAACAGATAAGAGCCAAAATCGTTTTGCCGATAATTATTCATTACCACAAATGCTTCACCCGGATTGTGATTTGAGACATGAATTTGTGGAATCCATGCATTTTTAGGAGCACCTTTAATACCAGGGGTCAGATTTGTCCAGGTTGCACCACCATCGCGGGAAAGCTGGAGGTTGCCGTCATCGGTTCCCGTCCAAATCTCATCTTTTTGAATCGGGCTGGGCGATATGGCTATAATTGTACAATGGGTTTCGGCGCCTGTAATGTCATAAGTTAATCCTCCGGTTTTGTTTTGCTTCAGTTTTGTTGAATCGTTGGTGGTTAAATCAGGAGAAATCAACACCCAATTATCACCGCGGTCTGTACTTTTATGAAGGAACTGGCTACCAAAGTAGATAGTCGTTTTTTGAAAGGGATCGTGAGCAATTGCCGAGTTCCAATTAAACCGAAGTTTTTTCCCATCGGGGTGGATTGGCTGAATGTCTTTTGTATCTCCTGTCTGCCGATCGAACCTGCCAACGCTTCCACCTTGGGACATAGCATAACCGAAACGGTTGTCTGAACTGTCGGCCATCATATCGAACCCATCGCCACCCATTACAGTTTGCCAGTGGTAATATTGGATTCCACCACGCTGCGTGACATTGCCGGGGCCGTACCAGGAGCCATTGTCCTGTAATCCACCGTATACATTATATGGAAATTCAAGATCCCAGTTTATATGATAAAACTGTCCAAGCGGCAGGTTGGTAACAAATCGCCAGGTTACTCCACGATCCTGTGATATGCCGAGCCCTCCATCATTGCCATCGATCAGAAAATTATTATTAAGCGGGTTAATATACCAGGCATGGTGATCGGGATGAAGGCTTCGGGTAGACATGCTTTCGAAAGTTGCGCCGCCATCTTCACTTTTGGAAATACCAGAAAATAAATTATATACACGATCCGGGTCCATAGGATCGGCATGAATCTCATGATAATAGAATGGACGGTTACTTACATTCTGATCAGTCATTTTTATCCAGGTCTGACCGCCATCATCGGAGCGGTACAAGGCGTTTTTTGAACACTCGATCAGTGCATAAATCCTTTTATTGTTGCATTTTGGTATGGTGAGTCCAATTCTACCGATTTCTCCTTTAGGCAATCCTTCCTTTTCGGTTAGTTTTTTCCAGTTTTTACCGCCATTCCAGGTTATATATAATCCTGATCCCTGGCCGCCGGATTTCAGGAACCATGGCCATCTTTGGTGTTCCCACATGGCAACGATGAGTTTATTGGGATTAACCGGGTCCATAACCATATCACCAACTCCGGACAGGTCATTGGTAAACAGGATTTGCTTCCAGGTTTCGCCACCATCGGTTGTTTTGTAAACGCCCCTCTCAGGATGTGGGCCCCAGGGAGAGCCAATCGCCCCAACGTAAACGATATCAGGGTTTGTAGGATCGATAATGATCCGATGGATATTGCGGGTTTTTTCCAGGCCTTTGAGTTCCCAGGTTTTACCGCCATCAATGGATCGATAAACACCGTAGCCTGAATTTAGGCTGTTTCGTGGATTCCCTTCACCGGTACCAACCCAGATAATATCGGGATTTGCCTGGTATATATTTAATGCACCGATGGATGCAACTGCTTCTTTATCAAATAGTGGAGTCCATTCCATACCACCGGATTCCGTTTTCCAAAGTCCACCGGAGGCCGATCCTATATATATAGTATTCGGATTGGTTTCAATGGCATCAATTGCAGTAACGCGGCCCGACATGCCGGAAGGCCCGATGCTACGGGCATTGAGTCCGGTAAGCTTTTCCATATCGAGCTTTTGTGCGTGAACCGGGATTGCCAGAATGGCAATGAAAGCAAGGAGTAAGTTTCGTTTCATAGTAATCAGGTTTTATTCAAAAGTAAAAACCTTTCGAAGGATTGTTACTGATGAAAGGTTAAAAAAGCTTAAAACCGGCAATGAGATAATATGTATTTTTGCAGCCAATGTTCGCACTGTTAAAAGATGTTCTGTTGCAGCAATGGATTATCCTGTTTGTTGTTGCTTTGCTTATAGGCATGTCGAAAGCCGGTATCGGGTTTGGTTTGATGGTGGTGCCTTTGCTCGCTTTTGGTTTTGGAGCCCGTGAATCAACCGGACTTATGATCCCGATTCTTATTGTGGCAGACATTTATGCGGTCAGGCATTATCACCGGATGGCAGAATGGAAATACATTTATAAATTGCTGCCATGGGCAATTGCCGGGATTCTTGCAGGTGTTATCACAGGCAATATGATTTCCGGCAATCAATTCAGGATCCTTTTATCAATCCTGGTTATTGGAGGTTTGATTATTATGGCGGGCAGGGACCTGATGAAGAAAAGTGAAACGGTTCCCACTCATCCGGCATATGCGATTTTGCTTGGAATTTTGGGAGGCTTTGGTTCAATGGTCGGAAATGCTGCCGGGCCGATCTTTGCTGTATACCTGTTGGCCATGAGATTACCAAAGAATAGCTATATCGGTACAGGGGCCTGGTTTTATCTGATCATAAATGTCATAAAGCTGCCTTTCCATATTTGGGTCTGGAAAACCATTTCACCAGCCTCTTTAGCAATGGATATTGTTGTGGTTCCCGCGATTCTGATAGGTGCATGGTCAGGCATCAGAATTGTCAAATTGTTTACTGAGGGATCTTACCGGGGGTTTATAATTGTCATGACATTTTTATCTGCACTTTTTCTAATTTTCAGATAACCCAATAAGGATTGTTATTTCGTTTTTTTTTGTTTCCTTCGGATCATAATTATCTTAAAACCTAGGAAATATGAAAATTAATCAGATTAAAGGAATGCTTCTGGCAGGTCTGCTGTTTTTGGCCGGACAGGTTATTGGCCAGGATGTGGTAGGCAAATGGAAAACCATCGATGATGAATCGGGTAAGCAGAAATCCATTGTTCAATTGTGGATCAGCGGCACCGAGTTGTATGGTAAAGTATTGGAAACCTGGGATGATGACGGTGTTACGCCAACCGACAAGCTTTGTGATAAATGCACCGGTTCATTGAAGGACAAAAGGATTCATGGCATGGTTATCATCAACGGATTATCGAAATCTGATAACATTTGGAAAGGGAAGAAAGGAATTTTGGATCCAAAGAACGGAAAATTTTATGATGTTAAGATTTGGTTGGAGGATGCAAATACAATGACTGTTAGAGGTTCGATCGGACCTATTGGAAGGAAACAGACCTGGTACCGGGTTAAAGAGTAATAAGGGTTAAGGGTCAATGGTAAAGGGTGAAGTAAGGGTGAAGGGTGAAGGGTGAAGTAAGGGTGAAGGGTGAAGGGTGAAGGGTGAAGTAAGGGTGAAGGTGTAGGGGCGACCCCATGTGGTCGCCCGATTCCAAGGACGGAAAGGAAACAAAAACCCCAGGTTTCAACCCGGGGTTTTTGTTTGGATACATCTGGATACCGCAGGGAATCAGGGGTTTCGATTAGTCTTCAGAGAACCATCGGCGGCGTTCGTTAGCTTTATTAATGGAATTGGCATCGAGAACCCACATGCCGCGCCCATGAGTGGCAATTACCAGCATATTATCCCGGGGATGGATGATCAGGTCATGAACATAGGTAGTGGGCAAATTCCCCAATACTTCCCAGGAGTCGCCATTGTTTTTGGACACATAAACAGCCATGTCAGTAGCGGCATATAAGATCTTTCCATCAAAAGGATCCTCCCGGATAACGTTGACCGGCCCCAGAGGAATGTTTCCCGAGATATCTTTAAAATTTACTCCGTAATCTTCAGATTTCCATATATATACCTGGAAATCATCATCTCGTTTGCCATTTTGAGTAACGTAAACCCGCCCCATTTTATATTTCGAAGCTATCACACGGCTGATCCACCTGTTAGGTGCCAATTTTGAAGTAAGCTCATTCCAGGTGTTCCCGCCATCTTTTGTAATGTGCAATCGTCCATCATCGGTTCCAGCGTATATCAACCCGAATTTAAGAGGGGATTCGGAAACTGAAAAGAGTGTTTGGTACTGAATGTCTCCGATTTTCTTTGGGTCGTTATACGTTAAGTCAGGACTAATTTGTTTCCAGGTATTACCTTGATCCCTTGACATATACAATTGCTGCATGCCATGATATACTATATCCGGGTTGTGTGAAGAAAGGATAAAAGGAGCGAGCCATTGACCGCGCAATGGAGGCTCATTTTCATAAACCATGGGGACAATACTTTTTCGA
>CAIXKO010000149.1 GCA_903919925.1 uncultured Bacteroidota bacterium
CCGCAATACTTTTCATTTGCGGAATTGGGTAATTTTGTGATAATGCCTAACCATACACACGGGATATTGATAATTGATAAAAATGCGAACGTGCCAAACGTGGATGCGAACGCGACGATGGCGAATTGGATGATGGGGAACAGGACGATGGGGAATGGTACGGCGGCGAACGGGATGGCGACGAACGGGACGGTGGCGAACGCGACGGCCGCGAACGTGACGGCGGCGATCGGGACGGCCGCGATCGCGACGGCCGCGAACGTGACAATGGGGAACGTGATGGCGGCAAACGGGATGGCGACGAACGTGATGGCCGCGAACGTGACGGCGGGGAACGGGACGGCCGCGAACGTGACGGCGGCGATCGTAGAGACGCGATTAATCGCGTCTCTACCCCCATCCCAACCAACCCCCCAACCCCAACCCCAACCCCAACCAAAAAAACCGGGTGGTTTTGCCGGAAATAAAAACCCAATGCCTAATGATAATATTTCACGAATCATACGATGGTACAAAGGGCGATGTTCATTTGAAATTCGTAAAATATATTCCAATTTTGAATGGCAATCGCGATTTCATGACCATATAATTCGTAATTATGCCGAATTTGAACGCATCCAAAATTATATTACAAACAATCCATTAAATTGGAAAGAAGATAATTTTTATGTCCATGCAACCCCCAAAAGTAAAGACCCGTAAGTTAGTTGAGACGCGTAGAGACGCGCAGAGAAGTTGAGACGCGTAGATACGCGCAGAGAAGTAGAGACGCGTAGATACGCGCAGAGAAGTAGAGCCGCGTAGAGACGCGATTTATCGCGTCTCTCTTTAAAACCAATCAGTTGACCAACCACAAAAATGCCCATTCGACACCAACAGGATTTGATTGCCAACCTGAAGAACCAATTAGAGAAATATTTCGTTTTAAAACAACTAATCTGAAAACATCCTCAATATCCTCATCATAGAACCCTAAAACACAAAATAAAATACCAATCTCAATGAAACAATTATCTATTTTATTTTTGATCTCGGTGCTTGGGTTAACTCCGGCGCACGGTGGTAATTTTTATCGGAATATTAAAGCTAAGCAGGCTGAAAAACTGATGCTGGAACATGCCGCAAAAGGTGACCTGATCATCCTGGATGTGCGATCCCCGGGTGAATTTGAAAAGGGTTTTATAAAAGGCGCCATCAATATTAATTTCTGGGACAAGGATTTTGTTGATTCGGTATCTAAATTAGACCCAAAGGCCATTTATCTGGTTTATTGTGCCAGCGGAGTGCGCAGCAGTGGGGCGATGAAAAAAATGAAGAGCCTCGGTTTTGAGCAAATCTATAATATGAAAGGCGGAATGTTTGCCTGGCGAACAGCAAATCTTCCTGTGAAGAGTAGAGTTGATTTTGATCTCCTGACAGTCTTTCCATACCTGGAACCTTCGGTAAAAGAAGGTTTTATGCCCATTAAAAATGGCAGATTAAATTTAGGAGAACTTGAACGTTCAGCCTTTTTTGATAGAAAAGAAGCGCAGGATGGAACAGTAGAATATGGTGATAATATTTCTTTTAAAACCGGCTTTCGTTGTTGTGATGGGAAAGGGGAATTTATTAAGATGGAATATGTTCATGTAAAATTGTCTAAAGATGGGATGCCAGAGCAAATGCATTTGTGTATTTGCATGGATGACGGATGGGCTGTGGAAAGAAATAACAAATCACTGATTGAGGAGTTGGGTCCCCCGATTATTGAGAGATTTGATCAGGAAGAGAGATATTTATGGAAAAGTAAGCCTGAAATTCTAATTATTTCTGACTATACCGGATCCGGACGATTCCATATTTACCTAAACTATAAAATGAATTAATTAATCGTCGTTTAGGTAATTTAGTGCATTTCAATTGTTTCGTCCGGCCATGGAACTGCTTGTCCAGTTGCACGGATTACAGGCATTTGCGCTTTCTCCAACCGTAATTGATTGCCGAGTTTTTTTGCTAATAGCCTGGCGATATCCGGTTTTTCTTTGAAAAGATTTTGGGTTTCGCCGATATCCATATTTATATCGAATAGCTCAAAGCTTTGATCAACATGATAATAAATTAGTTTGTAATTACCCAGCCTAATAGAACTGGTTGCCCCAATTCCCGGACCGGTAGGGCCCCACCAGTTTGGGAAATGCCACACAAACGCCCTCCCATCCATATTGTTTGGGTTGACGTCCTTACCCACGCCCCTCCTATTCTTCAATATACTGCAAAAACTCTCTCCGTCAATCACCTGACGAGCCTTGAATTTGTTGATACCTGCCATCTCCAGAATGGTTGGGAAAAAATCTTCAATGATAACTGGTTCATCAGTAATTGACTCGGCCTCAGTTACCCCTGGCCACTTTACTAATAATGGTTCCCGGATTCCTCCTTCATAAGCCGATCCCTTCCCGCTGGCCAGCGGACGATTATGTGTGTTGGGCTCGCCACCACGGGCGCTAACACTCAGACCACCATTATCGGACATGAAAATGATGATGGTATTTTTATCGAGACCCTTTTTCTCCAGATAATCCATCAGGTCGCCCAAACTTTTATCCATCGATTCCACCATCGAAGCATACCGTATCTCCGGCTCTGGCAATCCGGTTCCCTCATAATTTGCAGCAAAGCGGGTGTCTCTTTCCAATGGTGCGTGAACAGCGTAATGCGCCATGTATAAAAAAAATGGTTTTCCAGTAGTCAGGGCACTGTCCATTGCCAGTTCAGCCTCCAGGGTGAGAGCTTCAGTAAGGTTTATATCTTTTCCATGATACTTTGATAAGCCGGGCACTCCCCAGATATTTCCGGGATAGGCGTTTTCATCATAGCCAAAGTTCTTGAGACCCTGATAAGATTGGGGTGCTCCTGCGGCATGGCCGGCAATATTTATCTGGAATCCCAGGTTTAAGGGATCAGCACCGGGAGTGCCAATTGCTCCGAGATGCGCTTTGCCGCAATGGATGGTAAAATATCCATGCTCCTGAAGAATGCAGGGCAGGGGAGTGGCAAACACCGACCGCGGAGTCAACGGATCTTGCGAGAGGCCACTCACATTCCAGGCAGGAAGGTCGAGGGTAGGATGTTTCGATTCCTGACTTCCATCGGATTGCAACGTCCAGTTAGTTACCCGGTGGCGTGCAGCATTCATGCCCGTCATCAAACTGATGCGCGTTGGTGATGAAACTGAACATGCATAAGCCTGAGTAAATTTAATTCCCTGTTTGGCCAGCCGCTCCATATTCGGAGTCCGGTAGCGATTATTAAATGGAGTACGCTGGCTCCAGAATGGTACAGATGTGTCCTGCCAGCCCATATCATCAACAAGAAACATGATGATATTGGGCTGCTTAGGTCTGGGTGGCTCTCCCGGCTGCAACAATCCCGGTAGTAAAAGCGGTAGGGTAAATATTGGTTTCATTAAGCATTTTAAAGAGGCTTAATTTAACAAAATTGTTTATGCCGGTTGCCAATAGAAATAATTTTGGCTAAACGGCTGTTAGTTGCCGGCACCAACAGCTTCGGACACATTTGCATAAAAAAACCGCTTGTACTCGTCGCTTTTCTTTCTTTTTCGGGCGCGCATGGGATCAGATTTGTTCAGCAAAAAGAGTCTGATAATGTAAGGGAACAATGAATTGAAGATTTTGGAAAATAGCGTGTTTTTGGTTTGTAGCATCTGGTAATAATCTTCCAACGAATCTTGTTGAAAATGCAGGATGTCCTCTAACTCATTGGAATCGGCATAGTACCCGCAATGAAAATTCTTTTGTGCAAAGGCATGTTCAGGTAATTCGAGCTTTTCTAAACCCATAACTTTGAACACATTGTTTAAGAACTCCCGATAGGATGCCCTGCACTTTTCTCCTCCGGATAAATTAAAAGTATTCCCGGCAAGTGCTGGCTGATGATAAATGGCTTCTACCAAGGCAAAGCCTGTGTCACGAGCGGTAGCAATCTCAAGACTGGTATCCAGCGGCATGTGAAAAAAGAGGGGATCAAGTCTGGTTTGCGGTCCCATAATAGCAGATAACCGAAATATCGACCAACGCAAACGACTATTCCGGACGATTTTTTCTGCTCTGATCTTTGTTTCAGCATACTCATCGCCATCGCTGGGCAACAAGGGATCTTCAACGGTAATCAATGGATTATAAACCCGATCGCCATAAATCGATATGGATGAGGTATACAGGAAGAAGGCTGACGGACTTTGTTTTTCAATAGCCCTCACCAAAATCCGGGTTCCTTCAATATTCGTTTTTTCTGCTAAATCCGGGTGCCGATCCGCCATAGGAGGAATTACTGCAGCCAGATGAATGACAAAATCGATGTCAGTTGTGGCTCTCTGCACGATTTCTATATTGCACAAATCTCCCAGAATAAACTGAAAATCTTTTCGAAAAGGTTTCAATTTTCTCAGAACACCCGGGATGTTTCTTTCAAGAACTTTTACCTGATACCATTCCTTATGTTGGTGCAATTCTTTTAAAACTTCCAAACCTACCGATCCTGCTCCTCCCGTAACCAAAACCCGTGTAATAGGTTTTAATTCGCTTAATTCATGTAATGTCATTGTTTTTCGATATAGGATAAGGTGAAAAAATCTTCTTTAACAGCCGGATTATAAACCATCTGAGTCATATTCATCTTACTCGATCTTCCGTTTTTCAAGTTCCTGATTTCCATCTGAGTGATAAAATACTTATCGGTTTTAGCATCCATCAGCTTTATATCTGAAAACGTTAATTCTTTCCAAATCTTACCTTCCTGGTCAAGAAATTCTGTTTTTCGAGGCATAAAATCATTTTTACTGATCCAGGTAGTTTTGAATGAGATTCCGTATTCAGCAGCAATAGAGGATGATATTGGTACAACCTTGATCTTCCAGCAAGGCTGAGCATCACAAGTTTCTACTCCTTCAATGGAATAAGTAAAATCATCGATATTGCCTACTGCCAAATCTGCATTGGAGAATTCGGAACCCATAAAGTTCTTGCTTTTTTCTGCCGATACTATTTTCCTTGATTTTCGTAATGCCGGCATGAATATCCACATATTATCCTCTTTACCTTCAAAGTCCCAGATCAGAATTCCAGTACCTTTAACATCTGCCGGCGAAAGAAATAGAATCGTGCGTTTTTCTGTTCCATCAGAAAATATCTTTGAAACCATACTAGTTTCTCTGATGCGTTGGTTACCCTTGCCATCATTGATCTCAAGAGTGGTTTTTGCTTCTATGCCGCTCAACTTCGACTGATCTCTTGATTTCTTCATAATCTCTTTTGGATCTGTAATGCCCTGCCCGAATAATGTTGCTCCAAGAGACAGGTATATTAAAAATGTTAATGAGGTTTTCATAATTTATGAATTTAAAAATTTCGGTTTTATTACCAGAGTTAATGCAGGAATCACAACCAATGCACCAATCAAACAAGCAAAAATGGAAACCACCATCATAATGCCAAAAAATCGTATCGGACTGAATGAACTGAAAATCAGAGGAGTGAATCCTATCATAACGGCAAAAGCATTAAAGCTGATTGCTTTCCCGGTGGTGTACAGGGTTTTAACCACTGCCCGGCGCAGGGATAATCCTGCTGCTATCTCTTCCCGCTGTCGCCAAAGAAACTGTACCGTATAGTCTACTCCGCATCCAATCATCACCGAGGTAATGAGCGTTGTTGCCGGATCAAAAGGAATTCCGCCCCAACCCATAATGCCGAACAGAACAATACAGGCCATTCCGAGCGGTACTAATACGATGAAAGCAGCCGATCGCTTGCGGAAAATCAGTCCAACCAAAATGCAAACCACCAACATGGAAAGCCCGGTGGATCTCCATTGTCCGGTAACCAGGCTATTAGTTAATTCTGCAGATATCAAACCAACACCACCGATCCGGACCACTGTTGGATCTCCGGCTGTTATTTTCCGTATAAAGTCAGACAGATGCAAAATATTGCCACTGGATGCATCACTGATCCGTACCAATACCTGCGCATTCTCATAATTGAAATCAACAAGTTGCTCAAAATCTGAAGGATCACCGCTCATTCCATATAGTTCCAGAAACTGTGCAACCCCTTCACGGGTGGCAGGAATGGAGTTGTACCCCGGATCACCCGGGTCAAGCAGCGATTTGCTCATCAACCGGATAACCGATGCGACAGACATTACCTGACCTGCTCCCTTTTGGTTTTTTATTTGCTCTTCATAAAAAAGCATCCGGTTCAATATTTGTGGGTCTTTAATGTCACCCGAAATTTGTATGGAAATCGACTGCGATCCGCCAAAGTGCTTGTCGATCAGATCGGAAGTGATTCGTACCGGGTCTGTGGGGCTGAAAAATTTTATGGTATTTCCTTCCACCGTAATCTTTAAAACTCCGATACCAATAATCAGGGTAGCCAATCCGGCAACCAATAAAACAACAAGTGGTTTTCTGGATATCGTAACTCCCGTGCGAAAAAGAACATGCTCGAGCCGGGTGATGTGCGGCTTACTGTTAACCATCCTGGGTTTTGATCGCGGAAGGATCGCCAAAGCAGCAGGAATATACGTGAGGCTCAGTAAAAGTGCCCAACTTATACCGATTGCCGCCAAAACCCCAACCTCCCTGGCGGGAACAATAATGTGTGTAAGCAGGGCCAGAACCCCGGCTATAGTGGTGATCGCACATAGCAAAATTGGACGACTCAGCGCATTCGACAGCTCGGTCATTAAATCTGGCATCCTGATACCAGGCTCTCTCTTGAGAATCTCCTGATATCTGTTTACCAGATAAATCCCGTAGTTATTTCCGATCGCAATCATCATTACCGGCAGCAGGACCGTGACCAGTGCAAATTTCCACCCCAGCAGCGGTATCAGCCCCATCGATACGATCATTGACATCAAGACAACAGATAAAGGTAAAACTACCCCTTTGTAATCACGGAACGACAGCGCCAGAATAAGAAGCATGAGCACAATGGCCATAGGCAGCAGTACCTTCAGGTCCTTCAGAATATTATCGGTAATCGACTGTTTAACAACCGGAAAGCCACCGTAATAAATTCTTTCCACGCCAGGATATCGGGACACAATTGACTGAACAGAGTCAAGTATGGCTTTATTGTCACTTCCACTGCGAATAGTCCCGATTATAGCAGCCAGTTTGAAATCATCGGACACTACGGTCCCCATAACCAGCTCATTATCTGTTAGCTCTTTCCTGACAAGATTACGCTGCTCCTCCGTTTGTGGAATGGAGGTGAGCGCCGGTGTTACCAGCATGGAGCCCTCGTAACCTTTAATTGACTTCATGCTAAATACCGACATCGTCCGCTCGATCTGAGAAATCCGGCGGAAACAATTATCAATATTCTGAAGCCTTACCAGAGCCTTGCCATCAAGAATATCTTCACTTCCCATCAATACCATGATCATATCACTGCCACCAAAAATTTCTTCTATTTTATCGGTGTTTACCTTAGCGATCATCGAATTGGGAATCAATGCTTTTACATCGGGATCGATTATGATTTTAGGAATTACTAACCCAAATCCAATGGTTATTATCCAGGATATAACCACTATAGGCCAACGGAATCGAAAAATCCAGGTTGAAATTTTCATTATTTTTTATATCTGACAATCAATTGCATACTATTATTAATCCGGTAACTAAATTGAAAAGGATTCGATCTCTGGCGCTTTCACATTTAAAAAGTTAATCGGAATTCAATGAATGGCCCGTTAAATACTTTTTTTATCCAGCTAAATCGGGTGTAATCTCCTCCATGATAGTACTGATAGCCAGCAGTAGCTTGCAATCCATCGGTAATATGAAGGGTGGCTTTCGGGTAGAGCAGATATTCGGTGGTAGTAAAATTATAGAGTGTTGAAACCTCTATTTCAAGTGTTTCGTTAATTAATGTTACCGAAGGCCGGAATAGTAGGGTATGGTTCCACGGATGGGTTTGATCATATAGAATGCGGTTGTAATAACCAACCTGACTGGCCATCATCGGCCCTAGCAACGGCCATACTTCAGGATTGGATATCATGGCAGGATCAAAAGAAGCGGGGGGATCGGCAGGTTTAAAATCCATCACCCGCTTTCCCATGTAACCGGCAATGATGCGGAATGATCCCAATTCACGATCAACACTTATCACCCATTGTATTTCAGTATTCGGAATCATGGGATCGATGGAGTCACTTTGCTCTGGAATTTTATAGGCAAATTCACCACGAATACCAGTATTCAGTAATACGGTTGCAAAATCGGCTCCAATAGTTTGCTGACGAAAAGGAGTTGGCAGTAATTCAAGTTTAAAATCGGAAAATGGGGGAGCCGGCAGTGCCCCAGGTTTCAGTACTGGCAAGGGATCGTAACCATTGAACCAGGAAAGGGATCCTTCAAATCCGGAAAAAACCAGATCCATTTTTGCACCGGCAGAAACCTTACTCAAATTGAATTCGGGTTTAACTGTTGATCCGATGGTTACAAAGGACGGCATCTCCACCAAATCAAAACGATAAACTGATGGCCGGTACCAGGGAACAATGTCAATTTCTAACTTAATCCAATTCAATGGATTATATTGTCCACGGATGCGGAAATTACCCAGACGCATGTCGTCGTAGTCTGGCGATCTGACAAAGTAATCAGCAGGAGTAAGGTTGTCTGTCGGGTTCCATCCATCGGCACGCCCCCACGGTGAGATCTGTTTACCTACCCGCAAATCAAATTTGCCAAGATAAATATCCAGCCAGGCTTCCCGGACATCAATAGCTGAAAAGTCTGTGCCAAATTCACTACCGGTTCGGAACCTGATATCGGTGAAAGCACTTCCGCGATTACCGGTTTTGGCTCTCAGTTTCAGTGATGTTTCACTGTACAAACTCTTTAATGAAGGCTCATTATGGTCAATAATCCCGATATATCCTGCTGCACGGGTATATCCCGAAACAGCTACACCGGGTATTACCGATTCCTGCGCACTCAAATCAGGGAAGCAGGCAGTGATGATTATCAAGGTTACTAAAATCTTCATGATCCTCTTTTTCTATCAAAAGTATGGGAGCATGAAATCATAATCGCCCTGATGAACCGGGCTAAACAATCAGGACGTACAGGCTAAGTGGGGTGCGCTTTCAACCCATTGTTAATCAATCAAAACGTCCAAGAGAGTTTAAATATTCGGAAGGCGTAAAACCGGTGATGCGCTTAAATACTGAATTGAATGTTGATTTAGAATTAAACCCGCACTCGAAAGCGATGGCCAGAAATGTGTAATTCTTATACTTTGGGTCAACAACCATTTCCATAAATTTCTTTACCCTGAGCTCATTAATGTATGCATAAAAGTTTTTCCCCAGCTCCGTGTTCATGGCCTGTGTAAGATGATGCTTAGGCACATGGAGTTCCTCTGAAACCTCGGCCAGTGTTAGTTCGGGATTCAGATAAAGCTTTTTATCCTCCATCAGCTCATCCATAGCATTGGCAAACCTTCTGAGATCCTCGATTCGGAGGCCCGACTTGGCATATTTTATTGAATTGGCCGATTCCTCTTCCATAGGTTTGATCGGAATCGGATTTTTTGAAAAAATCTGAGCCTGGCGGTGACCATAAAAGCTAAATGCAAACGAGAATAGTGTTAACCCTGAAAAGGTGAAAATTTTTGGATCAAAGGGCAAATGAATAACAAACATTTGAATACCTGCCGATAGAAAGGTTAACAGGTAGGAAGCATAAACAGTGATGGAAACAAACAGTAGCCAGGTTAAGGTGATCCTTCCTGAACTAAATGAAAATTCTTCGCGTATCGCTTTTCGATGACGTGTTAACAGCACGTAAACAGTTATACTGTATGTTGTTAACGATGAAAATATCAAAAGCTCATATATGATTTTGGCTAGTCGTGTGGCGTTTGCCCAAACGGGTAAAGTTCCGGTTTCATCAGAGCCTGTTCGGAATAAAAAAGCCAATCCCAAAAAAACGATGAACGGGGTGAAATGTCCCAGATCGGTCCATTTCCATATGGGTTCTTCCGAAATCAGGGTTCTCACGTAAAGAAGAAGCAAAGGACCGTAAATCAGTGGAATAACCAGGAAAGGGATCTCATACGGCAAGTGCTCCAGCCAGGTAAGTTTCACCAATGCCAGTATCATTTCAATTGCGATGATAAACAACCAGGCTGCCAGATACCGGTCAGATAAAATCTGCGGTCGGCGCGTGGCTATTACGATCCCTGCAAAGAGTGATTGGGTAATTCCGATATATAAAACAGGTTCAAGCATATAAGAATATTGTAGGCATGCATAATTGCGTCCTTCGAGTGGAGTGAAGCGTGATGAGTGAAGCGTGAAGACGGAATATCGTAGAGTTCCCATTTTATGAAATGGAACATCATGGCAGATAACTTGTTTTCAGGTACCCTCCCCCTGGCCCCCTCCCTTTTTCAGGGAGGGGTGGGGGTGGGTACTTAAAGATAAGTTATATAGAAGATGAGTAATTCCATTTTGAAGCCGCATAATCTATTTAATATCAGATTATTGTTATTTTATTTTTTCTCCTTGTTTTTTGTTGGTTCTTTGTTTTTTGCAATTTGTTATTTATTTGTCGTTTGCTATTTGTCATTTGTTATTTTTCTATTCCTATTTGCTCATTGAGTTTTATCTTTTGTTTTCTCAATTTTTACAAAGTTAGTTTTTTGGAATATACCTAAATGCTATATTTATCGAAACAAATATTCTCTAAACTAAACCTGAGTGGCACATAATCACGCAATAAAATCGGGTTATGCAAGACTCGCGGACCGGTTAAACCGATTTCCGCAGGGAGCACCCCCATCTGAGTCATTGTTCAAAATTCTCAGCATGCTTTTCAACGAGAATGAAGCACGTATGGTATCCCTCCTGCCGATAAAACCCTTTACTGCGTTGATTGCAAGTAAGGCCTGGAAGCTTGACATGAACAGTACTCAAAAGATGCTGGATACGCTTTCATCTCGTGCTATCCTGGTGGATGTTGAGCGTAATGGAGAATCGGTCTATACTTTGCCTCCGCCGATGGCTGGCTTTTTTGAGTTTTCTTTGATGCGCGTCCGTAATGATTTGGACCAAAAAGTATTAGGTGAACTTTTCTACCAATATCTGAATGTGGAGGAGGACTTTATCAAATCGCTGTTTACTCAGGGTGAAACTCAGCTTGGACGGACATTTGTTCAGGAGCATTCCTTATCTGAGGAAAATGCGCTGCATGTTCTCGATTATGAACGGGCATCCGAGGTGATAAAATCCGCCTCTCATTTGGGAGTGGGGATGTGTTATTGCCGGCATAAAATGGAGCACCTGGGTAAAAACTGTAAGGCTCCAATGGAAATTTGCATGACATTCAATGATACAGCTGAATCTCTTACCAAGTATGGCTATGCCCGCCGGGTTGATGCCGTAGAGGGAATGGATTTACTTCAGCAGGCCCAGGAAAATAATCTTGTTCAGTTTGGCGAGAACGTCAGGGAAAAGGTCAATTTTATATGTAATTGCTGTGGCTGCTGCTGTGAGGCAATGATTGCCTCGCGAAAGTATGCCATTCTAAATCCCGTACATACTACTAATTTTTTACCCGATGTATCAGAAGAGTCCTGCACAGGTTGTGGAAAATGTGCAGAGGTTTGTCCGGTTGAGGCCATGACCATGGTTTCAGCAAATGACGCACTGAAGCCCAAACAGAAAAAGGCCAGGCTGAATCCTGATATCTGTTTGGGTTGCGGGGTATGCGTGAGAGTTTGCAATCCAAAAAGTATAAAACTCGCCAATCGTGAAAAGCGGGTGATTACGCCATTAAACGGCGCTCATCGAACGGTGATGATGGCCATAGAAAGGGGAAAACTGCAAAACCTGATTTTTGATAACCAGGTAATGTGGAGCCACCGGGCTTTGGCTGGATTGCTGGGAGCAATTTTGCAAATGCCACCTGTTAAGCAAATTATGGCAAGTCAGCAAATTAAATCAAGGTACCTTGAAACATTAATCAAACGAACAAATTATTAATATGATTGAATCTGAGAACGCCTGGCCCAAAACGCGTGACATTCTGTATCCCCTGTTGTTGGTTAACTTCCTGTTCTTTATGTGGGGGTTTATCTGGAATCTTAATAATGTGCTGATTGCCTTATTTAAAGAGACTTTCAACCTGAATAATTTCCAAACTTCGCTTCTGACTTCGGTTTCCTTTTTTGCTTTTTTTGCCCTCTCATACCCGGCAAAGCTGATTATATCAAAGGTTAAAACGGTGAACTCTATTGCTTTGGGGTCATTGATTACCGGATTGGGTTTGCTGATATTTATACCTGCAGCCATTGCATTATCTTATCCATTGTTTCTGCTGGGAACTTTTGTGGTTTTTTCAGGGGTTACATTTTTGCAAATCGCCTGCAACCCTTATGTGAGAGCACTTGGCGTACCTTCCAGAGCAGCAAGCCGGATAAATTTATCGCAGGGGCTGGGCGCTATCGGTGCCTTTCTGACCTCTTACATTGGCGGTGGTTTTATACTAAAGCTTTTCTCCGATAAACCGTTTGTGGGAATTACCTGGTTTTATCTGATACTGGGCATTTTATTCCTTTTGTTGGCGGTTTTAGTTAAAATGGCACCTATGCCTGCTAATCCCACCGATGAAACCACACACGATACCGGCGAAGTGTACACTAACGGAAACATACGGAGTGCCTGGGGTTTCCGTCATTTTCGCATCGGTTTCGCCGTCCTGCTGTTATATATGGGAGCCGAGGCAATCCTGTATCAACTCATGACTCCCTATTTTATGCAGGAAGAGGTTTCTCTGACCAAATCCCGTGTGGTGGATATTTCCGGGCTTATGTTTCTTGGACTGATGATCGGGCGCCTGATGGGAGCCGGCATCCTGATTAAAGTTAACCCAGGGCGATTGGTAGGATGGTTTGCTTCGATGGCCGGATTGTTGATCGTAATATCAATGTTATCAACAGGTTACCTGGCGATATATTCCATTGTCGCTACCGGGTTTTTTATTTCGATCATGTTTGCAACGATCTATTCCCTGGCTATTGAAGGCTTGGGCAGGTTTACCAACGAGGCTTCTTCATTCCTGATCATGGCGATTTCCGGGGGATTTTTCATTCCCCTGTTGTTCGGTTTGGCTGCCGATAGTTTTAGCCTGAAAACCTCATTGATTGTTGTACTGCTTCCATTGCTGCTGGCTGCGTGGTACGGGTTTTTTGGAGCCCGCCGGACTTAGTAGGGGCAGAAGATTTTCTGCCCCTACCGGTACTCTTTGGGGGACCGGGTGCTGGCGAGCACAACGGTGGACGCAAGTATGCGTCCCTACATTATTTCACTCCAATCTTGCTCAAGAGTTTGATATTCTTGACGTTGGAATAGTCGTACTGATATAGGCCATCGTCGCCGATCATCAGAAGGAGACCATTGACCGGAATAACATCATAAGTTCGAATATCGGTATATTGTGCAATCAGGTGGCTGGTGATGCTCATCGGATCGGTGGCATCAAAAACCTTTAATCCGGCATCCCCATCGCAAATAAAGAGCGTATTGTTATCGATGCCAAGCCCATAAGGCCCTTCCATAGGATAGGTTTTTAGCTCAACCGGTTTCGTTATGTTTTCAATGGAAACCACCACAAGCTGATTAACATTATTACCGCAATTGTTACCGCCACGAAGAGTGATATAAGCGTAATTTCCGCTTACCACCACCGGATCGCAACCGGTCATGTGCCAAAAATCGGCAAGATACAAGGGCGAGTTCGGTATTGAAATATCATAAATCCGCATTCCGTTTTGCGAACCCAGAAACATTTTGTCGCCAACAGTGAAAATCGTTTCTATGCCCCATCCGGCATTAAAATCTTTTTTGAAAACAGGCGCTTTAGGTACGGTTATCGAGAAAATGTGGAGGGTGGTATTATCAACCGCGTATAAAGTATTCTGATAAATTCCAAACCGGGCCATCGAACCTCCTATGCCAACCCCATTTGGACTAACACCCCCGGAGTTGGCCCCTGAGGAGGCATCGGCATA
Source organism: uncultured Bacteroidota bacterium (assembly GCA_903919925.1). Taxonomy (GTDB): domain Bacteria; phylum Bacteroidota; class Bacteroidia; order Bacteroidales; family UBA12481; genus UBA12481. Next base: position 14,097 of record CAIXKO010000149.1, read on the forward strand.
GTATTCAAATCCACCTTTCCAGTATACCGGATAATAATTGGTAACAATTTCTTGCTTTACTTCCTTGATTTCCCAACCGGTAACAACACCTTTTAATTCGTCAACACGGGCCATGGGGTACTTTTCATCGTAAGGCGGAATCGTATAGGGCAGCACCTTTTGCACACGGCCAACTTCTTTAATCGCGTTAAGATCAGAAATATCAATCGCTACCATATCAACATAACTATCAGAATAAAGTACATCTCCTTTAATAGCAATGTCAGCATTTCCTGGGATTTCGATAAAAGTTTTGTTTATCGGATTGGAAGGATTAGTGTTGTCGAAAACATGGATACCCTTCATTTCTTCGACAATAAAAATAAATTGATCCTTAAAATATATTTTCCCGGGATTTACCAGATCAGATGGCGCTGATTGCTTAATAGCCAGTCTGAGATCAGCGTAAGTCATGTAAATTGGGCTGTTGGCGGTAAAAATCTCGGTAACTTTATCCTTGCATCCCGACATTAATAATGGGAGGACCAGGATTATATTGAATATTAATTTTTTCATAATTATTTAATAGCTCAGGGTTAATATCACTTGAACGTTATACCAATTTTAAGTGACAGGCGATTGTAGTCGACCAATAATTTCCTTTGGTCTTCAGATGCAAAGTACAATCTCTGAATGCGATAGCCAGCGGCAAATAGTATACCGAAGTTTTCGCTGAACATTTTTCGGATACCAAAACCCGGGTTAAGCAACCAGCCGCCTTTGGCCTGGTAAGGCAGATAAGATGGATATGGCCACATGGCATCGGTGGTATAGCCATTCCCGTATGAATTGGATCCATCATCATCAAGTGCCAGGGAATAACCCCCATAAAAGCTGAAAAATGGCGAAAAGCTGGTGTTTCGCACATAGTATCTGGCATCTAATACGATAGGCATATAACTGCCGGAAATAAATTCCACTCCAACACCGAGTCCAAGAGAAAGCTGTTCGCTAATGTGATAGCCATTAGTGGTTATAAAGGAGAAGGGTGCAGGGTGCCTGTTTTGGGTAGATCCAATCAATAGGCCCATATCGGTAATGTTGAAATAGCCTTTAAACGCCTTTCCGCCTCTTTCCGCAGCAGGCGCTGGCGTTTGTGCGCTTACCAGCACACCGGCGCTCAGCAGCAAAATGGTCAGTATATTCTTCATTTTTATATCTTATTATTTATTTTCGATCCTTCTTCTCTTTCGTCTTTTGTTATTTGTCTTTTGTTATTTGTTTTTTGTTCTTAGCTCAGCCGATGCTTCCGCTCCCAATCAGCTCTTCCCCATAGTGCCACACGGCAAATTGCCCGGCAACCACGGCCCGCTGAGGCTCATCAAAAATCAGATGTATTCCGTCAGGTTGGCAAATTAAATGTGCCTTTTGTAGCTCCTGACGATAGCGAATCCTGGCGAAACAATCTCTTTGATCACCTGGTTTCAAAGCCAGATCGGGACGTATCCAGTGCACTTCATTTTGCTTGACAAGAAGAGCTTTCTTGAACAGCAGCGGATGATTCTGACCTTGTCCAACATAAATTATGTTGTTAATCACGTCGGTAGCCAGTATAAACAAAGGCTCTTCCTTCCCTCCGATATTGAGACCTTTTCTTTGGCCGATAGTATAAAAATGTGCTCCCTGGTGTTCCCCGATCACTTTACCCATTTCCGGATAAAACTCAACAGCTTCCGACAGATCCGAAATGGTATTACCGGTTGGCATGGAATAGCCATTTTTTGGAACCTCAATGATTTGCCCTTTTTTTGAAGCGAGTTTTTGTTGAAGAAATACGGGTAGGTCAACCTTCCCAACAAAGCAAATACCTTGAGAATCCTTTCGCTCGGCATTTGCCAAATTTTGTTCCCTGGCTATTTCACGCACTTCAGGTTTTGTTAGATCCCCGAGAGGGAACATGGCATAGCTTAACTGTTTTTGGTTTAGCTGACAAAGGAAATAGCTCTGATCCTTGTTCTTATCCAATCCTCCAAGCAAACGGAATACAGGGCCTTGATCTGAATTGAACATGGTAACCCGGGCATAATGGCCGGTCGCAACCTTTTCAGCTCCCAGTTTCAATGCTTCTTCCACAAAGGCATCAAACTTGATTTCACGGTTGCAAAGTACATCAGGATTGGGGGTTCGTCCGGCTGCGTATTCCCGGAAAAGGTAATCTACCACACGGGTACGGTATTGCTCACTGAGATCAACCTGATGAAAGGGAATCCCGATCTTTTTTGCAACCATTTCTGCAAAAAGGACATCATCCTCGTACGAGCATTCGGCAGAGATTAAACCAGTGGTATCATGCCAGTTACGCATAAAAAGGCCGATAACTTCATACCCCTGCTGTTTCAGGAGCCAGGCCGCAACACCGGAATCCACACCGCCTGATAAACCGACAACAACACGCTGTTTCATATCACAAAGATAAGGTAAAACAGCTTGTTGTATAATTTTTTCCAGAGAGAAAGAAACGTATTCAGAGCTTCATCATCACGTCTCTCATGTGGTCGCTGTCCCACGCATGGTCACCTTCTGTTGGGTTGAGATTAAGGTCATTCATGAGCAAAGCCTCTTGTTCAGCAATTTCTTCTCTCACGGTAGAAATGTAATTTTTCAGATCATGACGCATGGCAGCCAGCTTAGGAAGCCCTTCCTCATCATAGCGAATAAAATTCTGCCCGGCACGTGTTGCGGTATAAGACCTGAAACCTAACTTTTTCAACACATTTACTCCTAAACGTACCGAAGTATCAACATGCTCACGATAAATATTTTGGACACCAATTTCCATGAGTTCATATGCAGATTCCCGATCTTTTGTGCGGATCATCAGCTCAAGATTAGGAAAGTGCTTTTTGGATATTTCCGATAAACTGGCGGCGGTTTCCAAAGAATCTATGGCTACAATCATAATTTTGGCCTCTGCAGCTCCGGCAGATTCCAGAAGGTCGACACGGGTTGCGTCACCATAATACACCCGGAAACCCATTTTACGAAGAAGATCAACACGATCGGAATCATTATCGAGAATGGTGGCTTCCACACCACTTGCACGTAGAAACCTCCCGATGGTACTGCCGAAATGAGAAAAACCGGCAATAATCACCTTGTTGTGTAAATCTATCCGGTCAGCTTCCCTATTGATTGCCTCCTTCGTACCAAATCGGGGCTGTATAACCCTTTCGTTGATAATCAGCAGCAAAGGGGTTAAGGTCATGCTGATAGCAGTAACTGCCATCATCATACCAGTTTGATCCGCGCTCAGGATTCGCATTTGCCCGATGAAAGCAAAAAGGACGAATGCAAACTCGCCTACTTGCGAAAGGCCCAATGCAAACAGAATATTCTGATCTTTTGAAGATTTGAAAAGTTTGCCGACGAAAAGAAGTACAATTGCCTTAACTAGCACAATCGCGAGTGTTAAAGCTATAATAGTTCCGGGTTGGTTTATAATCAGATTGAAATTAATAGAAGCACCCACACCCATGAAAAACAGGCCAAGCAGCAAACCCTTAAAGGGATCCAGGTCGCTTTCCAGCTCGTGTTTGAATTCACTGTTTGCCAGGATTACTCCTGCCAGAAAGGTGCCAAGAGCAGGACTCAGCCCTACGAGGTGCATCAGGTAAGCAATTCCAACAACAATCAGCAAAGCCGATGCAGTGAAAAGCTCCCTCAATCGGGTACGGGCAATTACCCTGAGCAAGGGAACAATTGCATATCGCCCGATGAGGATAACTAGCCCAACGGCACCTAACACGGCAGCTGTTTGAAGCAACCCGGGCAAACTCTCGAATGTGCCTTTTTCGCCGGCGCTGAAAGTAGCCGGTGACAATATCAGCAGTGGAATCAGCGATAATATCGGTATAACCGATAAATCCTGAAATAATAATACCGCAAATGAATTCTCCCCTGCAGCAGTATTGTTTAACCCTTTCTCTTTCAGGTTCTGCATCACGATGGCAGTGGATGACATGGCCAAGGCAAATGAACCAGCCAATGCGCTTTGCCAGGGTAACTTAAGGACCAGACCAGCTATGAAAAATGCCATGGAGGTAATGATCATTTGTGAGCCTCCCAAACCAAAGATCAGTTTACGTATTTTCCATAAGCGGCGGGGCTCCAGTTCCAGCCCGATAAGAAAAAGCATCATGACCACACCAAACTCGGCGAAATGCATGATGTCCTTGCCCTCTTCACCAACCAAACCCAGTATAAACGGGCCTATCACCATTCCTGCTACCAGGTATCCAAGGACGGAGCCTAACCCTAGCCGCTTTGCCAATGGAACGCAAACCACGGCTGCTCCCAGATATATGATCGATTGCAATAAAAAATCAGTTTCCATATAACGCTAAGCAATCAAATGTTAAAGTCACCGTTAACGGTTTTCCTAAGCATCCCGGCATATCGATTGGCCTGCTCTTCAACCTCAGCATCAGTGAGCCGATGGGTGCCATGTACTGAAAATGGGGTTAAGTAGATCATCTTGCATAAATTTGCAGTTTGAATAAACGGCGCCAGCAACTCGGTAATCGTATACTGGTGACGTCCTTCATGCGTATAAGCCTCCTGGGGTCCACCTGTTGTTATTGCGTTAAAAACATATTTCCCTGAAAGCTGAGTCCCACCCGGACCATAGGCCCATCCCAGCTCCAGTACCAGGTCAATCCATTGCTTAAGCAGAGGCGGACAGCTATACCAGTAAAACGGATGATGGAAGATGAATACGTCATGCTCCAGCAGTAAACGCTTTTCAGCCTCCACATCAATGTTAAAATCCGGATATTTTTCATACAAATCATGCAAAGTGACCGGAAGATCCTTTGGAATAACTTCAAGCAATTTCCGGTTTATCCGCGACTTTTCCAGGCGTGGATGGGCAAATAAGATCAGGGTCTTCAACATGTTTTTTTGGTTTTGGTAATAGAATATTCTATCAGCTTAAGCACGCAAACAATTATAACAGCAAATTGTTGACGACTTTTACATAACCGGTCTTTAAGTACCCACCCCAACCCCTCCCTTTTTCAGGGAGGGGGCCAGGGGGTGGGTACTTTAAACGCCTATGCACCAATAGCTTGCGGGTTATTAGGTTTGGAGCAAAATGGTGACATGCTGGCGGACTCTAACGGAACCGCACGTATCTCTGCTCATCGCAAATGGTTCCATTCTTTATCACAGAATTTTTGTGCACTGCAGCCAAATGGAATCCGCATTTTTGCAGAACACGGGCCGATCCTGTGTTGTAGGAGAATAAATCGGCATAAACACACTGAATGATGGGGTAGGTGGAAAAAATGTGATCCACCAGTAAGGTTACCGCGGCTGGCATTAATCCCTTCCCCCAATACAGCTCCGAGAGCCAATAACCAATTTCCACATTTAGCCGGTAAACATCTTCTTTGAATAGCGCACCAATGCCGCCAACAGCCTCACCATCAACGTCAATAGCAAAGTATAAATTGTTGGTATCTGTCAGGGTTGTCAAAATCCAGCACCTGCCCGCTTCTTCCGTGTAGGGGAAAGGAAAACTATCCCGAAGGTTTTTCCAAATATTGAAATTGTTTGCGTGCCTGACAAGTGATGTTACATCATCTTCG
>CAIXKO010000150.1 GCA_903919925.1 uncultured Bacteroidota bacterium
ACCCCTTTATTCTGTCGGATAGTGAGTTCACTCATTTGGAGCAACTGTGCAAACCCAAGGATTGAGTTCATTGGTGTCCGCAGTTCATGGCTCATACGCGAAAGAAATTCACTCTTAGCCATGTTGGCTTGTTCTGCTTCCATACGGGCTTTCCTGAGGTCGGTTTCCATAATTTTACGTTCCGTAATATTCACTGCAACCGACAAAATACAACGTTCTGATCCGATATAAATCTCCTCAGCCGATAATAATAATATCAGCAAATTGTTTGATTTCGAGTACGCATTAATTTCAATTTCTCTTACCTGGATCCCCTTGTTAATTATATCTTGTATTGTTTCCGCTTCCAAATTTACTCTGACAATACCAAGAGTTACAAGAGTTTTACCCTTTATCTCCTCACGTGAATATCCAAGTGTGTTAACAAAAGCATTATTCACCTCCACAAATTGATCATCGGCAAATCTGGTTATCACCATTATGGCCGAATTTGTCTGAAATGCAGACGAAAATTTCTGCTCCGAAAGTTGAATTTGTGATACGTCTTTACTTACCCCGAATATAACTGGAAGTCCATTCCAGAATCCTGCTTTTACCCTTGTTTCAACCGGAATCTGCTTACCCGATTTGGTTACAATCGGTACCGGGCTGAATTCGCTTTTACCGGCCAGTATTTCTCCAACAATTCGTCCGGCTTCTTCTCTGCGGGCTGTGGGGTGAATCATCAGCACACTTTCATGGTAAAGTTCCTCCTCTGAATATTCCAACCGGGTTTTTACGGTCTTGTTCATGTGGATGATGTTTCCCTGCCCGTCCAATACCCAAAGAAAATCGTCGATGGTATTGAAGAAGGTTTCATAATTCTGACGCGTTTGTTCCAGTAAGCTTTCCGTCCGTTGATTCTGAATCAGACTGGACAGCATACCGCCCCAGACTTTCAGCATATTCAATTCGGACGAATTATAATCACGTTTTGAATTCACTGAATCGAGACCAACAAAACCAATGAGAATATTTTCGACCAACAAAGGTATCACCGCCAATGATTGAATGCCTTGAGGTTCGAACATTTCACGTTCACTCTTCCAGCTTTCAGGCAGATCCTGAACTGATGGGATTATGATATATCCATGAGCCATCAATGTCTCCATCCATTTCGGAAACAAATTGCATGGAATTCTCTGAAGGTTTTCGATTTCAGGAGGAATTCCTTCATTACACCACTCATAGGTATTAGTCATGGTCTCATCGGTACCATTAATCTCAAAAATATAGGCCCGGTCGGCATTCAGGAATCGACCAATCCTGAGCAAGGCAAGCTTTATAGCCGAATCGATTTCTGAGATAGTAACTCCGGTTAATTTAGTGGATAACTGAAGAATTTCATTTTCAAAGTTTGCAGCCTGCTTTTGAATAGTGATATCCTTCAGCGTTCCGTAAGTTCCGGTAATCTCATTGTTATCGTTTAACACTAAGCGGGCAAATACTTCAATCCACCGGAATCCTCCATCTTTGGTCAGGTACCTGATTTCGTGCCGGTAATAGTCTTTCTCCCTCTTGATCAAAGGTTCAACTAACTCCCTGATTCCTGCCCGGTCCAAAGGATGGACGAAATCAATGTAGCTCTTACCAAGCGATTCTTCAATAGTGAATCCGGCGACAACTTCCCACGATTTATTCAGAAACAACCACAATCCCTGGCCATCAGTCTGAAAAATAACTTCGTTCACATTTTCAACCACCGTACGGTAACTTTTTTCGCTTTCGCTTAATGCCGCCTCAACTCGTTTTCGTTCTTCGATTTCACTGAGCAGATCCTCATTGGTATTTGCCAACTGTTCTGTTCTTTGTTTAATTCTAAACTCAAGATTGGAATTCAGATCAAGTATTTCCTGTTCAGCTTGTTTCCGTTGAGAAATGTCCTGTTTTATGGCCAGGTAATTGGTGATTTTTCCTGTTTCATTGCGAATGGGCGTAATAGATACAGATTCCCAATAAAATTCTCCATTCTTCTTTTTGTCCTTCCATTCACCATACCAGTTGTCGCCTGCTTTAATGGTGCCCCATAAATCCTTATAAACCAATTTGCTTGTTTCACCAGACTTAAGAATTCGGGGATTCTGCCCCAAAACCTCGTCAAGCCGGTATCCGGTAACAGAAGAAAAAGCCGGGTTAACATATTCGATTTTTCCTTTCAAATCGGTAATTACAATAATGTCAGGACTCTGTTCTACTGCCATCGAAAGTTTCTTTATTTCCCTTTCTTTAAGCTTCTCGTTGGTAATATCACGAACGAATGTCAGAACGCGATCGGTTCCCATTGGGGTTAACCTGACTTCAAAAGAGGTGAAGGATTTGTCTTTATTTCCTGAAAATTCATACGTAATTAATATTTGCTGATAAAGACATTCTTCTACTTTATTAATGTATAGTGGTGCTAAATCTTCATCAAAAATATCGTTAATATTTAATCCAACGTTTTGTTCATTATGTATTGGTGACCTATTGGGGGCAGAGCTATAGTATTCGAGACAAGTGCCATTTTTGTCAACTATTATAATCAAATCGGGTATTGCGCCTATAATTGCCGACAGTCTTTCATTTTGTTGTTTAATTTCTTGTTCGGCCAGTTTCTTATCTGTTACATCTATATTTACTCCTTTAAAACGAACCAACTTTTCATTCTCAAATTCAGGAACAATGTTATTTTGTATCCATCGGTATTCATTGTCCGGCATCCTAAGCCGAATGTCATAAATTACGGGCTGCCTGAGCGCTGTCATTACTGCCAGGTTTTCTTTTACCAGATGAAGATCATCGGGATGAACCCGATCCAGAAAGAATTCGGTTTTCATTTCTGACCCATCCGAAATTCCCATTAAGTGATAATAATTCTTCGACCAGGTAAGCTTGTCGTTGATAAAATCTAATTCCCAACTGCACATTTGGGAAATCTCCTGTGCCTGGTTCAACGCATCTTCATTAATTCTTAAAGCCTCCAAGGCGCTTTTTTGGAGGTTAATGTTTAGAGAAGAGCCTCGGTATCCCTTCACATTTCCAGCTGAATCAAGATAAGGCATTCCATTGGTCAACACCCAGTTCATTTTCCCATCATCACCTTGAATCAGGCTTTCCAGATTCCTGAATTGTTCTCCTTTCTGAATCAGGGGAAGACAAGTATCAAAAAATTCTTTACGTCCTTCCTCCGGATGAATATCGAAAAACCGCTTTTTACCGATCAAATCAGAAGGCTTTAATCCCCAGGCAATTTCTGAGGCCTGACTAACAAAGGTGTAAACGGCCTCAGAATCAGTTTCCCAGATTACATTCTGGCTTTGTTCGGTAATTTCCCTGATCCGACTTTCGCTTTTAGCCAGTTCTTCCTGAATTTTTATTCGTTCCGTGATGTCTTCCTTGATTGCCAGGTAGCTCGTTATACTTCCATTTTTATCGGTAATTGGCGTAATTTGGGAGGATTCCCAGTATAATTCTCCATTCTTGCGTTTGTTGTGGAAAACACCTTTCCAGATATTCCCTTTAGAAATTGAGTCCCATAAATGCTGGTATTCGTCCCTCGAAGTTTCGCCGGATTTCAGAACTCTGGGATTCTTACCTTTAAGGTCATCCAATGTGTAGCCAGTGGTTTGAGTGGCTTTTGGATTTGCATACTCAATAATACCATCTAAATTAGTAATGACGATACTTACCGGACTTTGTTCCACTGCCTGAGACAGTTTCCGCAGTTGATCTTCCTTTTGCTTGTAATCAGTAATGTCACGGTCGATACCAATCAAAAAGGATTTCCCCTGCCAGGTTACCGGCCTGGTAATATATTCTATTGTATTGTCTTTCCCATCGGGTCTGATCCAGGCAAAGGACCCATGATAAGCACGCTGTTCCGCGATTCCTTTGATTCTTGCTTCTCTGGCAGCTTCCTCAAGCCTTTTTGTGAGCGACCAGGTATATCCCACTTCAAGCAATTCCTGCCTGCTTCTACCGGCCATAACAGCATATTGCTCATTGCACTCAATCAGTTTTCTTTTTAAAGGATCACTATCGTCTTCAAATATGCTGATTCCATCAAATACATTCTCAAAGACCAGCCTGAACCTTTGTTCCGTTTCCTGAGCTTTTACTTCCGCCAGCTTTCGCTCGGTGATATCGGCCAAGGTTCCGGTAACACCAACAAACTGTCCTTCTTTGAATATAGCAATTGATGAAAATCGGATCCAATGGGGTTCTCCGGTGACGGACAAGATTTGATATTCACTTTGCAATTCAGATTTATCCCGGATTCCTTCAAATCTATTTTTCAGATGCTCAGTGGTTTCTCCGGTAAAATGGGAAAAATTCTTGCCAACAACATCTTCAGGCTTATAACCGAGCAACCTGGTGATTGAGGGGCTAATGAATGTGATAGTTAACTGATTATCTGTAGCATAAATAACCTCGCTAATGTTCCCGATTAAATCTTTATATTTTGATTCGCTTTGGCGCAAGGCAATTTCCTTCTCTTCTTTGCCAATATAATTACCGAGTTTTACCGCAATTGAGAACAACAATTTAGATTCTTCAGTCAGGAAAGCCGGCTCATCGGAACCTGTTTGATCAATCGGATAGCAAACCTCAATATGACCTATTATTTGCTGGTTGGTTATTATTTCCTGTTGTAGAGCGTTCTTTGTCTTTTTAAAATTCGGGGTCTTAAATACCTTTTCAAATATTTGAATGGAGGCCTCAGCAATTTCAGGAAACTGCCAGGTAGTGGGAATTATCTGAACAATTTTTTCGCAAACCTCATCGATCGAAAATGCTGAATTGCTCATTAATTCTGCAATCTGGTCATGGCAACTCAGTTCTTTTAATCGTTCCTTAAGGACAGACTCAATCTGGTTTCGATAGCTTATCTCCTTGTTAAACTGTATCTTTAATGAGTCAACTTCTTGCTTTTGATCAAGTAACTCCCTGATGAGTTCCTCATTTGATTTAGAATGGTAGTCCATAAATGTTTTCTTTCCTCGAAGTCCAATTCCCTTTTTGCCGGGTGTAATTTACCTTATTTATTAATCATTAGTGACCTCCCCCTAAAACAGGAGTTTGCCGGAAGATGGGATTAGTCCAGCCACTCCGTCGTCCGGATGGACAAATCGGGATGCGGGTCTGGAATAAATCTGGTCGTTAATTGGTCTTTAAGTACCCACCCCTGCCCCAACGCCCACTACAGTTTTGGATATTGAAAATTTCATATCTCTGCCCACCCTGTCCCGCAATGAGCGAGGTTAGGGCGCATAAATCAGTTGGTTAGCAGCATCTGACTCCTGATCGGTTAAAAACCCTCAGGCACCAGCTAAAAAGCGATTTGCCACTTAATGGTAGCATTTTTGACGGATTCGATTTTTATTTTGAATAATCCATTGTCGCATTTGAACCAGGAAATCCTGGCATCCGGGTTTGAAGCGGATACCTTCTGCGGCACAAAACCATTCGGGGCAATGGTCAGGATATAGGGATCACCGCCAACCACCCTGCTGGTTCCCGACAGGATTTTCTTTCCATTATCCCACTTTTCTTCGGCCATATCGAGGTAACCCTGCATGATATGGCGGTCAGCCGAAAGTACCCGGGGAAAGGGTGTTACTTCCCTCACCGACATCATTCGCGCCTCTCCCGACCTGAGTTTCTGCTCCAGCCGGTCGGACCCTTTAAAAATGCCGGTATAAGTATCATTCCAGAAGTCGTACACATGGTATGTTTTCACCGGATCCAGTCCCAGTGCACCCTCCACGGCTTCGCCGGCCAGGCTGATACCTATGCTTTTTTCATGCTCAAAATCGCTGTTATAAAATGTCAGTTGGTGCCAACCTTCATCCACCTTGAAATCGTAAACCATTGGATACTCGCTTACAAAGGCATCTATTGGCCTTGCCGTTCTGTTCTCTGTATGATAAGGGAAAGTGCGGGTAAGATCGCGCAATGTTTCGGCGGAGAATTGCGAGAAGCTGTTGGCCAGCAGTAAACGGCCCGTGGTCACATAGGCCATTGTGAGAACAGCACGCACCTGATCCCTGTTTCCCTGCAGGCGGGCAATATTCTTTGAATCCGTATCCTGGTTGTAGAGGACCCGATTTTTGTACCAGCGCAGTCCGCAGCGGGTAACCGTGGTTTCATCCATCTGGTCGGTATCATTCTCGGTGCGCATAGATGCCACATAGCCAATGGACACATCACTTCCTTTTTCCATATTGCGTTCATCGACGTATGATCCCGGGCCCAAACCTTCGTAAGGCATGCGGAAGATGTTCCGGTATGCCGCTGCTGTAGTTGAATAAGGATCCTCCATCCCGCCTCCCGAGGCCCATCCCGAGAATGGATA
>CAIXKO010000151.1 GCA_903919925.1 uncultured Bacteroidota bacterium
TGATTATCTCAGTAAATCCAAAAAATGGTTTCCTTGTTCTCACTGCTGGCGGTACTGATTGCGGCCATCGGGTTATTCGCATTATCCGCCTTTATCACGGTTAGCCGGCGAAAGGAGATCGGGGTACGCAAGGTTAACGGCGCAACCAGCATGCAAATTATGGTTCTATTAAATTTCAGTTTGGTACGCTGGGTGTTAATAGGGTTTATAATTGCCTGCCCTGTTGCTAATTACATCATGGTAAAGTGGCTTCAAAGCTTTGCCTGCAAAACGGTAGTATCCTGGTGGATTTTTCTGGCTTCAGGTGCGATGGTGATATTTGTGGCTGTTCTCACAGTTTCCTGGGAATCATTCAGAGCGGCCAGAAGGAATCCGGTTGAGACTTTGAGGTATGAGTAAAGTTTTTGCTTCCTGACTTTTTACCCTTTAGATCCCATACCATGAGCTGGACCCAGGACCAGAGCACACTCCACAGAGCCGGCACCAGGCCGCAGAGAAGGTCCATCCCCGGGGCATAAGCCCGCGGGTTACAAAATCGGTCATGCCCAGGGCAATATATCCGCCCTGGGCAGTAGCACCGGGATTTATCCCGGTGATGGAACGCGTACCCCCTCATGAAACGCGTACCCGGTGATAGTTAGTATATATGGCATTCTATGAAAAATGCCCGCCAACATCCCGGCAATCGCTTGATATACCAATCGACCAATAAATAGATCCTACCGATCCGGGACTTTAGTCCGCAACCCAACCAGATTAACATCAATCGGTTAATCGGGGGAGCACTTTGTACCACAGATTGCATCTGACTCATTATTAACCCCGGGATTCATCCTGGGGCTCCTCACCAAGCCGCACAACCCCTACTCACCTACTCCATGTCAGTCAACCCTGGTTTTTTTGCGGAAATAACCCTTTGGTTGACGGCTATGCCCTACACCCTCACCCTTCCTCTTCCCTCTTCCCTTTCTCCCTTTCTCCCTTTCTTCCCTCCTGCCATTCTGACCCAACCTCCACTCTGGCAAAAAAATTGATGCCCCCGATTGCACTTTATGCAAAGAATATGAATCTTAACAATTTTACTATCAAGGCTCAGGAGGCTATCCAACAAGCCTTCACCATTGCTGAGGGATACCAGCACCAGGCTGTAGAGAGCGGACATTTACTAAAAGGGCTTTTTTTAGAAGCAGAGGACGTTACGCGCCACTTACTGGAAAAGGTTTCTGTTAATCCTGGCACCGTGGAATCTGCGCTGGACCGGATCGTTCAGCGATATCCAAAAATCATTGGAGGTGAAACCTACCTGTCGAAGTCGGGTAGCCGGACGCTGACCAAAGCGCAGAATCTCTCAAAAGAATCTGGTGATCAATTTGTTACAGTTGAATATATTTTGATTGGATTGCTGGATGCAGGTGACGATGTTGCACAGATGCTTAAAGATAGTGGTGCAAATGAAAAACAATTAAAGGCAGCCATTGCAGAACTGCGGAAAGGCCAGACGGTTAACACACAAACCGCAGAAAATACTTTTGATTCACTCAATCGCTTCGCCATAAACCTGAATGAACAGGCTCGCCTCGGGAAGCTCGATCCGGTAATTGGCCGGGATGAAGAGATTCGTCGGGTACTTCAGATACTATCGAGGAGGACCAAAAATAATCCGGTTTTAATTGGGGAGCCCGGTGTAGGTAAAACGGCTATTGCTGAAGGTATTGCCCATCGGTTGTTAAGCGGCGATATCCCGGAAAACTTAAAATCAAAACAGATTTTTGCTCTTGATATGGGAGCTCTGATAGCAGGTGCCAAGTATAAGGGGGAATTTGAGGAACGATTAAAAGGTGTTGTAAAAGAAGTCATTGCATCAGAAGGGGAGGTAATACTTTTCATCGATGAAATTCACACTTTAGTTGGAGCCGGCAAATCGGAGGGTGCAATGGATGCGGCAAACATTCTGAAACCTGCATTAGCACGGGGTGAACTCAGGGCCATCGGTGCAACCACGCTGGATGAGTATCAGAAGTATTTTGAAAAAGACAAAGCACTCGAACGCCGTTTTCAGAAGGTATTGATTGATGAACCCGATGTTATCAGCGCGATATCCATTCTGAGGGGTTTAAAAGAAAAGTACGAGATGCACCATAAAGTGAGAATCAAGGATGACGCCATAATTGCTGCGGTTGAGCTTTCTCATCGATATATTACTGAACGGTTTTTGCCGGATAAGGCCATCGACCTGATGGATGAAGCCGCCGCCAAGCTTCGGTTGGAGATGAATTCCCTGCCGGAGGAGTTGGATGAGCTGGAGCGTCGTATCCGTCAACTGGAGATTGAGCGTGAAGCCATCAAGCGGGAAGGTGACCAGGAGAAAATCACGCGCATCAGCAGTGAAATTGCTAACCTTTCAGATCAAAGAACCAAAATCCGGGCCGAGTGGCAGCGTGAAAAAAGTACGGTGGATGAAATACAAAAGAACAAATCTGCTATTGAACAGTATAAGCTTGAAGCAGGCCAGGCAGAGCGGGCACTTGATTATGAACGTGTTGCAGAACTCAGGTATGGCAGAATCAAGGAGTGCGAGCAGCGGATCATTGAACTGAACCAAGAGCTTGGGGTTTTACATTTAAACGGTGCCCTGATTAAGGAAGAGGTTGATTCTGAAGATATTGCCGAAATTGTATCCAGATGGACCGGTATTCCGATCACCCGGATGATGCAGAGTGAAAAGGAAAAACTGCTGCATCTCGAGGAGGAGCTGCACCGCCGGGTTGTAGGCCAGGATGAAGCCATTGAGGCTGTTGCCAACGCCGTTCGCCGTAGCCGGGCCGGTTTGCAGGATCCAAAGCGGCCGGTAGGGTCATTTATTTTCCTGGGAACCACCGGAGTCGGTAAAACGGAACTAGCCAGGGCATTGGCTGAATATCTGTTTGATGATGAAAACCTGATGACCCGTATCGATATGAGTGAGTATCAGGAACGACACAGCGTTTCCCGGTTGGTGGGTGCCCCTCCCGGATATGTGGGATACGATGAGGGCGGTCAGTTAACCGAAGCTGTCCGGAGAAAACCCTATTCGGTGATTCTGCTCGATGAAATTGAAAAGGCCCATCCGGATGTGTTTAATATTTTATTGCAAGTGCTTGATGACGGTCGTCTTACAGATAATAAAGGACGTGCGGCCAGCTTCAAAAACACCATTATTATTATGACATCCAACATCGGATCGCCGATTATTCAGGAAAAAATGTCACACGTTACTGAAGCTAATCGAGAAATGGTTTATGAAGAAACGAGAAATAAAGTTTTTGAATTGATGAGGGAAACCATCAGACCCGAATTTCTTAACCGGATCGATGAAGTCATTATGTTTACTCCGCTGAGTCGCGATGAGATCAAAGAAATTGTGCGCATTCAGATTGCCATTGTTCAGAAACAGATTGCATCGCAGTTGACTCTTGAGTTAACCGAAAATGCGGTGAATTGGATCGCGGAAAACGGTTTTGATCCGCAATTTGGCGCGCGTCCGGTAAAAAGGTTGATCCAAAAGGAAATTCTTAACGAACTATCCAAAAGAATCCTGGCGGGTACCGTACAGATCAAATCACCCCTTATCGTAGATGCAGATAAGGATGGGCTGAAATTTTCAAATTTGATTGGTTAGCCGGCTATTATCAGATGGCTAATTTGTTCATGATAAACCGATATCCAAAATGAAAACCGATGCCAGTAAAACCGAAAGTTACCCGCTCAGGAGAAACAGTTGGATCGTTCATTGATTCCTGAGCGGCATGTTTGCCATACACGATTGAAAGTTCGGAAAAGAACCCAAAAATATTCAGTCCCAGAAAGAATCCCGGACCACTGTCGACAAAATCGGATTTGAAAAATTTATATTTCAACCCAACGTAAGGATCGAAACCATTTGACTCAAAGGACTTTCTGAAAGGATTGAGTCCAAAAAGAATTTCGCCGCTGGTATGTGTTCGTAATCCGGTTGATCCCACCGATTCATTATAGGTATTCATTCCATACATACCCCTCGCACCAAACCACAAATTATAGTTAATGATCTTCATCTTACTAAAGTTCGGGTAGTATTCCACGCCAAACTCCAGATCGCCAAACCCATCGGACCAGATTCCATAAAAATTAAAACCTATTGTCGCTCGTAATGGTTTGTAAGCCAAAAGCTTTCCTGATTTAATTACCTCAGGATGAGCTTTTTCAAATTCCGGGAAAAGTCTTAACGGACCTGCTGCAGCATCGAAATCCACGGTAACAGGCTTCATCATGCCCGCTTTCCGGACTCCATCCACTTTTTTTTTCCCGGTAAGCGATGAAGTTTTAATATTCGGCATGGTCACCATATAAAAGTAACCAGGTTTTATGCCCCGGTCGGAACCGGCATTCAGCACAGCTTCCCATCCATCGGCAGCCTGCCTGATATCTGTCAGGCCTGTTTGGGGAGCTTCTTTGCCTTTTTTCCTTTTTAGTTCGATCACATTTCCCTGGAAGCTTTTTTCAGTAATCTTGCCTTCAAAAAAATCGGCGATATACTTAGCCGATCCCAGGAGGGCTTCCTGCGATGCCTGTCCGGTTAACGTATTACGGAAATCAGCGGCACCTCCGTTCAGAACGGCACCTCCCAGTACGCTGCTTTCCAAACTAACCTGTGTTTTCCCTTCGGCCTTTGCCATCTCACTACAGATAAAAAGTACCTCTCCGGTTCTGACATCAATTACCTTCATGGTAAATTTCACCACTGCTTCCAGTTCTTTCAGTTTCAAATCGGGAATCACCCCTTTTCCAGCGATATTGGCCAATCCACCTCCTGCCAGGCCAGCTACGCCCTTTAATGGTATTCCGGTTGACTTTTCCACCACATCCGGTGGATAGGCAGATCCCATCACCAAATAATCTACGCCTTCATTTCCCGGCAGTACAATTTGCTGTTTATTTTCAGTTAACTCCTTTTCAAATTGCTGAATATCATAAGATTGTCGATCCATGATCCGGAAGCGATCCAGCTTAAAGAGTTCCTCCGTCATCAAATCAGCCATGTAGGTACCCAGCTCACCCACTTTTCCGCCAACAATCAGGAAAGGCGGAATGATAACGGACTTTTTTATCAGCGACCGATTAGTCTCGGTTTCGGCCATGGTAAAAACTTTCAATCCCGGTTTGATCAGATCGATCGCAGTTTTTGGGTAAACTTCGCCCACCGAATAGGTATCATTAACCTGTATGAGTGAGATATTGGCTACCACCTCATCATTCTTCTGAATCTTAGCGCCAGTTACAGGATGCACCATTACCCCTCCGGGTTTCAGCACCTTTAAAACATCTCCAACCTTAACCTGATCCTTCTTAAGATCGACAAATACCTTACCTTCCTCAATACTTAATACTACACCTTCAACAACCTGTCCGTAAGCAGTACGTGCAATGAGCGACAATAGTAAAATCGGAATAATAAACTTTAATGGCCTCATTTTGAAATACCTTTTATGGTTAAAGCTTGATCTGGATAAAAATAAACAAAGTTCTGTATTATTGATTGCAAAAATGAAGGAAAACTATTCATATCCAACTACAACATCACCGTTAAAATTCTTCCCGGATATCTCTCTTTGAACGGTCAGGTAATTTACTTTGATCATTCCGTTTGTATGGTCATAACCCGTAATGTTTCCATGAAGGGTGAAACGGTCAAAAACCCAGGGAATACCGTTGCTCCGGAGCGGATCGGCCCCGTCCATTACCTGGAGATGAAGCTGTGGTGCATCGCTGTTGCCTGAATTGCCTAACCTTCCGATGGGCTGGCCAATTTCAACTTTATCTCCTTTTTTCAGATTGATACTGGCCCTCACCAGATGAGCATAATACACATAAACTCCGGATGAAACTTTTACAACCACCTGATTACCACCTGTCCGGTACAATGCCTTTGGATCAACCGTCGGTACATTTGGCGGGGTATTGTCCGGCAAAGTATCGATGACACTCTCAATCTCACCAGCAGTTGTTGAATATACAATATCCTCATAACCATAATAATCGATATTAGCATCCTGCCGTCCGGTCCGATAGCGGTTCCCATCATCGAGCCCAATGAAATCCACTGCATACTTTTCTGAAGTCCAAAACTTTTCATCCAGGAAATTGATCGTTCGCCGATGGTACGAAGCATTAGATGGCGCTCCGGCAGTGGCATAGCGGCGTGCTCTAAGGGGTGCAGATAAAACCACCGGTTTTTTTTCTTCAACTGAAACATTCAACTCTTTTGTGTATTGCTTGCCATCGGAAATCCGGTTAAACCGGATGGTTTGTTTCAGCGATTCCGGAGCTATTGATCCTGACGGAGTTTCCACCCACATAAACAGAAAAGCAGTTTCTCCTGCCATTAGTGATTTACGAGAGGAATGATAAACCGAAACTACGGTATCTAGTTCATTACCTGATAGATTCTGAATTATTGTAGAACCATCACTCACCTGAAGTGATTCAAAAACATAACCATCGATGGAAGTGTTTTTAACTTTGATTTCGTATACAAAACCACCCTTATCATTCATTAACGGAAATTTCGAAGGGTTATTCATAACCGAGAATTCCAAACCTTCCGGCAGGTTATCCTTTGAACAGCTGCTGCTTAGGCCAAGGAGTAATAGGCACAACGGCATGGTAATCAAAATCCTTGTTTTCATAATGTTGGTATTTTTTCGATGATCAAAGATAGGGAAATAAGAGGTTCGCTTCGCTGATTAAGAGGTTCGGCTGACGCCTCACAAATAGGTTCGCTGCGCTCACAAACAGGTTCGCTGCGCTCAAAAATAGGTTCGCTGCGCTCACTAATAGGTTCGCTGCGCTCACTAATTGGCTCGCTGGCGCTCGCTAATTGGCGACTTGTGGTCTATGGGGGGGATTGCTGTTGAAGTGAGGATTTTTTTGATAA
>CAIXKO010000152.1 GCA_903919925.1 uncultured Bacteroidota bacterium
AAAAGGTGACTGGGTAGCGCGTGGAACCCAGCTGGGTTCATGCGGGAATTCAGGTAGAAGTCCGGAACCTCACATTCATTTCCAGTTGCAATCAACGCCCTATGTGGACTCACGAACACTCGAATATCCAATAGGTTATTATCTGACCAAAGGAAACCATGTACATCATTCACACTCATTCGGTATCCCCAGACAAGGAGAAATCATCAGAAATCCCGAGCCTGTGCCTTTGCTGCATAAGCTCTTTAATTTTATTCCAGGGCAACAACTCAATCTTGTGTTTAATAACTCCGATGAAGAGCAGGAAACAATTTGGGAGGTTAAGTCTACTCCTTTAAACGAAGGCTATCTCGTATGCCTGACAACTGGTGCCAGGGCCTATTACCAAATGGATGGGTGTGTGTTTTACTTTGTCCACTTTGAAGGAAACCGTAAATCTTCCCTTTATTACTTCTATCTGGCTTTCTTTCAATTGCCACTTTTTTACGGAAACAATACTGATATCCATGATGAGTTTCCACCCAACCGTGTGTTTTCGAAACTTTCGCTCTTATTCCAGGATTTTCTGGCACCTTTTGCGCTTTATCTGGCAGGCAGGTATTCATTGAGGCTGACTGAGAAGGAGGATTTATTCGGAGGTGATGAGCTCAATCTGATCTCGGGGATCAGAAAATGCATTTTTGATCAGAATATTCAAAGCTGGAGCTTCGAGACCAAATTGAGCAACGCTGGTTTTACCTTAACGGGGAACTCCGGAACAAGTAAAATAAAAATCGAATGGGAAAGAAGATATTAGTATTCATAGTACTTCTGAGTGCAGTGCACCTGCTTCATGCTCAGGGTAAACCCGATCGGACTATGCTTGATCAGGAAACCTATCAGTTATACCAGGAAAAGAACTGGAAAAAACTGATTGTCAGGGGCGAGTATGCTCTGGAGCAGGGCTATGACTTCTACTACCTCAGGATGCGGTTAGGATTGGCTTGGTTTTCACTGGGCCGATTTGAAAAGGCCAGAACTCAGTTTCTTATCGCCCTGAAATCGATTCCGCATGACCGAACGGCCAGTTACTATTTATACTATGCCAATTTGTATAGTGGCAGAAGTGGTGAAGCCCGCAAACTTCTTAAATTACTTCCCATGGAACAAATTGGGAATATTAAGGCCCCGGGCAAATTTTCACTTTCCGGGATCAGTGCTGAAGGTGGTGTTTTTATAAACAATTCAGTTGAGGATCTAAAAAATGGCCTGCCTTCCGGTGATAAATCTAATAGCTATTTCACTGATAACATGAATTATATAAATTTTACCGGAGGAGTTAATCTGGGATATTCCTCCGGTATAGTGCTCTCTGCAAACCGATTTAGCAGCAACAACCTCCAATATACCTATAGCCGGGGAAACCTGATGGAATTCCCGCAAACCAGTTCCCAAAATGGGTTGTATATGAAATATCTCTATAATTTTCCCCGGTCATGGTATGGGGGTATAGCTTATCATGGAATAAAAGGCAGTTATTCCTATACCGAATTGCAGACCAATCAGGGCGGAATTATTCAGTTCAAAACCGGAATGGTTGATTATCAGCAAAAATATGCAGGAGGCTTCATTGGAAAGCACTTTAAATATTTCGATTCCAGGGCACAATTCTCGCTAAATGAATTTTGGCATGGACCGTATCTCCAAACCGGAGGTTCTCTCTATTATTATCCCACCGGTAGTATCGATTATTACCTGCACGCAGGCTATGACCGGATGTTTGCACTGGATTCAGTTGGAAACGCTGAGTGGGCGTGGAAGTTTGCAGCAGGATTGAAATTATACAAAGGGTTTTACCTGATCGGCAGCCATGTAAGGGGCAACCTGTCCAACTGGGCAGATGCCAATGGGTATTACTTGTTCAATACAGTTTATCCGATAAGGTCCCGGTCAGGTGTCGGCTTCCTGATAAGCGGCTTTTCGTCACATCTGCAGATAAATATCACAGGCTATTTCCAAAACCGTGATCACTATGCTGAAATTAGTCAGCCTGACGGAAGCACGTCCTACATTTTTCAGAATTATTCAACTACCAGCATATTTGGAGGTATATCATGGTCTTTTTAAGAAAACTGAGCACGGCATTTTTGTTTTTTATTTTATTTTCTCAAGCCGGTATCACGCAAACCCAGGAGGCTTTAATTTCAGCATTTTCAAAAAGTTACAAGGCTGAAGCTGATGGAGATTATGCTAAGGCTACCGAAGTAATAAAAAGAGTATTCAATAAAGATTCGTACGAAATCAACCTCCGATTGGGGTGGTTGAATTATAAGGCGGGTTTATTTGAAGAAGCCGAAGGTTATTACCGAAGAGCCATTCAAATAATGCCTTATGGTATAGAAGCAAGATTTGGTATTGTTTTTCCTCTGACAACAATGGGCAAAACTGATCAGGTAATTTTAGTTTATGAAGAGCTGTTAAAAATTGATCCGCAAAATAGTCTGGCCAATTTTCGTTTGGGATTGGTTTATTATGGGCAAGGCAATTACGCACAGTCAGAAAAATATTTTACCAAAGTAGTAAACCTTTATCCCTTTGATTATGATGGGCTGCAAATGCTTGCCTGGACTAAATTAAAGGCCGGTAAAACTCAGGATGCAAAAGCCGTGTTTAATAAGGCTTTGTTATATAAACCCGGCGATCCCTCGTGCCTGGAGGGTTTGAGCCTGATAAAATAATGGGTATGGGAAAAAGACTTTGGATACCTGATTATATCAAAGGCTGGGCTGTAATCATTATGATACAGGCCCATATTTTTGAAACCTGGATACGGCAGGATACGCTGGATACCGCTGCAGGTGCGGTAATCCGGTTTGTTAATAATATTCCGGCAGCACCCTTGTTTATGCTCCTCATGGGTTATTTGGTTTATTATACCCGCTCTGATTCTAAAAAATTGATGGCGCGCGGATTGAAAGTGTTTTTTTGGGGACTGCTGCTTAATATCGGACTGAATTTCCATTATCTGATTCTGATTCTGATCAATAAACACGAAGGAAATCCGCTTCAAGCCATTTTGGGAGTTGATATTCTCTTTGTTGCAGGCATCTCATTGGTTATCATTGGATTAATCCGATTGCTCCCTCAATCGCACTGGTGGAGCCTGCTTTTTTCGGTAATGATTGCAGCCAGTGCTCCACTCGTTGCAAATGGATTAGACCGATGGAACCCTGACAACTTTTTACAGGCAATTTTAGGTAGCCGGGCCGAATGGTCCTACTTCCCGGTTTTTCCCTGGTTGTCATATTCTCTAGCCGGATATGCTTTTGCAGGGTTTTTGAAAAGGTACGCCCTGGCCGGGCTTGGCAAAGCCTGGAAAATCTCCCTGATGATCCTGTTCCTGGTTCTTGGATCAACGGGTTTTGTTTTTAACTGGAATGACCTTAAGGATTTGGAACCATTCTACCATCATGGGTTACCGGTTTATCTCTGGTCCCTCTCATTTTCACTGGGCCTAACCCTCCTGCTTCATTTTCTTCCCCGTCTTTCCACAGGCGGTTTCCCGGCATGGATACAGTTTGCCGGGAGGTATCTCACAAAATATTATGTTGTCCAGTGGCTGATCATTGGAAACCTGGCCAGTTTCTATTATCAGCAGCTTGATTTATGGGCTTATTTTGTGGGTTCAATTCTGGTTACCGCTTTAACTACCATTATCGTATTTGTAATGAATAATAATAA
>CAIXKO010000153.1 GCA_903919925.1 uncultured Bacteroidota bacterium
AGGATATTTATTTGCGGGGGTCCCGGTGATCAAACCCCTTATCACCGCAAGTATAACCGATCGGCCAAAGCCATGGAAGCTACTCTCCGGGCAGGTGAACTTACCAGGCAACTGGCAGATGGCAAACAGGTTTTCTGGCTCGATGTGAATTCCGTTTTTCTGAGATCCGATGGCACCATAAACACGGACCTGATGCCCGACCTGATTCATCCGAATGCAGCAGGAGCAGAAGCGTGGGTAAAGGCTGTGGAACCTACGCTGGTGAAGTTGATGGGAGGGAAGCAGGCGAAAACTGGAAATTGAAAACGCTCTCTCTTCGAGAATGATTTAATCACTTTTAATACATCATCAAAAGTGAAAGGTAAACTATATGTCTGCTTATATGATGCAGTGTCCACCTTTTTATTGGTTTTGTAAAAAACTAAAGAATTTTGACTTTTTTGCCAAATCGTTTTGAGGACAACAGATAACAATTTGAGGACAGAGGCTTCCGGTCAATAATAGAATTGTAGGCAAAAAGGGTGCGTGCCATTTACAAAGATTGTGTATTTTTCCTAAAACTTAAACTCCATGAGAACAATAATCGTAATCCTGTTTTTTATCCTGTTTCCAATTGCATTTTTCTCCTGTTCCAAAGAAAGCACGGAAATAAAGCTAAACAGCCTGAAGTGTGAATACCTGACTAATCCATTAGGGATTGATGTGGCGGCACCCCGTTTGAGCTGGAGAATGGAGGCTGCATCGGACGAGGTTTTCAACCAAAAGCAGCAGGCTTATCAAATATTGGTTGCTTCATCAGCTGCGAAATTATCTGAAGCGGAGGCCGATCTCTGGAATAGTGGAAAAGTTGAATCCGATGCAAGCACTCAGATTATTTACCTGGGGAAAAAGTTAACCAGCGGGCAAAAGTGTTACTGGAAAGTTAAAATCTGGAACGACAAAAATGGGTACACCTCCTGGAGTGAGGCTGCTTTATGGGGTATGGGCTTATTGGAACCATCGGACTGGAAGGCAAACTGGATTGGCGATCAGCCCGATCTGGTTCAAAAAGCATATCAGGATTACCTCGATAACTATGATCCCCAAAAATCGGCTACCCTGAAAAATGTTCGGCCCGTTCCGCCACCTTCACCTATGCTTCGCAAAAAGTTTACGGTAAAAACAGAGGTAAAAGATGCCTCCCTTTATGTTTCAGCGCTTGGCTATTATGAAATGAGTTTGAATGGCAAAAAAATTGGCGATCATGTTTTGGCACCCGAATGGACCGACTACAACAAGCGTGTTCAGTATCAGGTGTACGATGTGAGCCAGAGTCTTAAAGCTGGCGATAATGTTCTTTCGTCCATTTTAGGTGATGGCTGGTATCTGGGTATGATCGGCCCAACCAAGTGGCACGCCGATTACCCGCGCCGGGGAGTTTATGGGAACGACCGGCGGTTGATCGCTCAGCTGGTTATACGCTATAACGATGGAACAGATCAGGTTATATCGACCGATGAAACCTGGAAGATCAACACCAAAGGATTCATTATTTCAGCCGATAATTTTCTGGGGCAAAAGATCGATGCACGCAACATCCCGCAAGGCTGGCAGAATATTGACTTTGATGATTCATCGTGGGAAAGCGTATATGTTGACCGGGAGGTGAAAAAGAACCTGGAAGGTCAGAAAAATGAACCTGTCCGCGTTTATAAACAGTTGCCGGCTGCGAATATCACGCCGTTCGGGAAAAACTATATCGTGGATTTCGGACAGAATCTTACCGGATGGACCCGGCTTACCATCGGCGGGAAAATGGGTGATATCATTAAGATCAGGCATGGCGAGATGCTGGATGATGACGGCTCGCTGTACACCAAGAATTTAGCGGCGGCTATTCAGGAAGATGAGTATATTCTTTCCGGCGGGCAGGATGTTTTTGAGCCGGTATTTACCTACCATGGGTTTCGTTATATCGAGATATCAGGATTAAAAACTGCACCAGATAAAAGCATGATCTCCGCTTTTGCCATTTCATCCGATCCTGAGGTTACCGGTTCCTTCGAATGTTCAAACCCCAAACTCAATCAGTTATGGAGTAATATTCTGTGGACCCAGCGCGATAATATGACTAGTATTCCAACCGATTGTCCGCAGCGTGATGAGCGTATGGGATGGATGGGCGACGCGCAGGTTTTTTGCCAGAACAGCATGTTCAACATGGATATGGCTGCTTTTTATACCAAATGGATCAAAGATATCCGCGATGCGCAATCGGTAAGGGGAACTTTCCCGGATATCGCCCCGCATGCCAACAAACCGGATATCAGGTTCAGTAATGCTCCAGCCTGGGCCGATGCCGGAGTGATTGTTCCCTGGCGCATGTATCAAAATTACGGAGATACCGAGGTTTTGCGACAGCATTACGATGCCATGAAAAAGTATCTGGAGAATATCCGGAAACAGAATCCGGAACTGATATGGGTGAATGATGTGGGTAACATGTATGGCGACTGGCTGAATGCAAATACCGTTATTGCTGATGGTTATTCCAACAAACGGGGACAGGTTCCCAATGATGTGTTTGCTACCGCATTTTACGCCAATTCCGCGAGGCTTCTGTCCCGGATAGCCACCCTGTTGAAAAATGAAACGGACGCCAAAGAATATCTGCAATTATTTGAGAGTATCCGTGCAAAATTCAATGAAGTTTTTGTTGATGGGGAGGCCAGAATCAAGGGAGATACACAATCGGCATACGCACTGGCGCTCGATTTCGATCTGCTTCCGGAGAACAAGCAGGATATGGCATTCAAGCACATGATCCGTTGTATTGAGGAGTATGATTACCGTATTTCCACAGGTTTTATTTCCACGATTATGTTAATGAAAGAGCTCACCAAACGGGGGCGGAACGATATTGCCTATACCCTGATGGAATCGGAGCGGTTTCCGTCCTGGATCTATTCGATCAACCAGGGGGCAACCACCATCTGGGAGCGATGGGATGGATATGTAAAAGGGCGAGGGTTTCAGAATCCGGGGATGAATTCATTCTGCCACTACTCCATCGGATCGGTTGGCGAATGGATGTACCGGGTTATTGTGGGCATTAATCCGGATGAAAAATCACCAGGGTATAAACATTTTATCGTTCATCCACAGCCGGGAGGAACTATAACCTGGGCAAAAGGATCTTACGAATCAATATACGGACGCATCTCGTCAAGCTGGAAAAAGGAAAAGGATTCATTCAATTTAGAGATAGAAATTCCGGCAAATACTTCAGCTACGGTCTTTCTGCCAACCGGTGATAAAAATTTGATCAGAATAAACTCCAGATCAGTTTCATCGGGTTTGATCAATAAAGCGGCATCGGGGGAGAAAGAAATTGCGGTAGAATTGGGATCCGGAAAATGGATTATTACCGTAGGGGCGCCCCTTGTGGGTGCCCAAAAATAATTGGGCGGCCACAAATAATTGGTGCCCGATGGAACACGGGGCGGCCACAAGGAACAGGGCGGCCACAAGGGCACGCCCCTACGGGAATTCTTTTTATAAGGTTATCTTTGATCAGACCAATTTACATCTCAAAAATTAATGGCAAAACAATTAAAAGAAAAGAGCATTGAAGAAACTCTTTGGGAATCGGCCAATAAACTGAGGGGAAGTGTTGAACCAGCCGAATACAAACATGTTGTATTGGGTTTGATTTTTCTAAAGTTTGCGAGCGATAAGTTTGAAAGGCATCGGAAAGCTTTGATTGCTGATGGCAAAGAGAAGTATATCGAAATGCCGGACTTGTATAACATGCATAATGTGTTTTTTCTGGATGAATTGTCCCGCTGGAGTTATATCATTAAAAATTCGAAGCAAAACGATATCGCTTTAAAAATCGATACCGCACTTCATAATATCGAAAAAACCAATAAAGCACTGAAAGGGGCATTACCCGATAACTACTTTTCGCGATTGGGTTTA
Organism: uncultured Bacteroidota bacterium; assembly: GCA_903919925.1. GTDB lineage: Bacteria > Bacteroidota > Bacteroidia > Bacteroidales > UBA12481 > UBA12481. The sequence goes on from CAIXKO010000153.1 coordinate 3,961, forward strand.
GATATTACCAAACTCTCATCGCTGCTCGATACCATCAATAAAATTGATACGATTAAGGACAAAGCCCAGGACATTGTTGGGCGGGTGTATGAATATTTTTTGTCGAAATTCGCGTTAGCCGAAGGTAAGGGGAAAGGTGAATTTTACACGCCCAAAAGCATTGTAAACCTCATTGCCGAAATGATAGAACCATACAAAGGCATTATTTATGACCCGGCATGTGGTTCGGGGGGTATGTTTGTACAATCCATCAAGTTTATTGAAAACCACCACGGCAACAAAAAAGAGGTGTCTATATACGGGCAGGAATATACCAACACAATCTACAAACTGGCCAAAATGAACCTGGCTATCCGTGGGGTATCAGCTAATCTGGGCGAAAAGGCGGCCGATACCTTGGTGATGACCAGCATAAGGACCTGAAAGCCGATTTTATTATGGCCAATCCACCCTTTAACCAGAAAGACTGGCGTGCAGAGAAAGAATTAAAAGATGATCCGCGTTGGAGAGGTTACGAAGTGCCGCCAAAGAGCAACGCCAATTACGGTTGGATACTGAACATGGTATCCAAGCTATCCGAAAATGGAGTGGCTGGTTTTATCCTGGCAAACGGGGCTTTGAGCGGTGGAGGTGAAGAATATAAAATCCGCCGGAAACTCATTGAGAACAATTTGGTGGAAGCTATTCTGGTACTCCCCCGTAACCTGTTTTATACCACCGACATCAGTGTAACCCTGTGGATCCTCAATAAAAATAAAAAAGAACAAAGCCGGAGTATTGGTGATGAAACCCGCCAATATCGCAATCGTGAAAAGGAGATTCTTTTTATGGATTTGCGACAATTGGGTGAACCCTTCGAGAAAAAATTCACTCAATTTTCCGATACCGACATTAAAAAAGTAACCACCACTTACCATCAATGGCAATCGGCTACCGGTGAAAACATACCTGAATTTAGCTATTCGGCATCGTTTGAAGAAGTAGCCAAAAAAGATTTCTCACTGGTGCCCAGTAAATACATTGAGTTTGTAAACCGCGACGAAAACATCGATTTCGATGAAAAGATGAAAGTTCTGCAAGCGGAATTTGCTGAACTGCTTAAGGCTGAAGCCGCTTCCAAAAATGATTTATTAACGGTATTTAGTGAACTGGGTTTTCCTATTAATTTCTAATAATGCCATGGAAATCGTAAATTACCAATTACAGCTTGATGATTCAATTGTGCCACAGCCTGTGGCACAATTACCCTGGGGGCACAATAATCAATTGATTGAAAAAGTAAAAGACCAGGAACCTGCAATTTTGCAACAAGCCATTGCAAAAATACCCGGGTTGCATAATAGTATCAAAGCCGAAATGATCTTCCGGGATATAAGAAGGCCAATGGCGACTATGGTAAAATGGAACCAGCAAATGGGCAATTGCAATTAAAAAGTATGGAGAATCAAAATGGAATAGTGGTTCAACCGGAAATTGAGAATCGAATTTATACGATTCGCAATGTACAGGTGATGCTTGATAGTCATCTGGCTGAATTATACAATGTTGAAGCGAAACAACTTAATCGGGCTGTCAAACGAAATTTGGAAAGATTTCCGGTAACCTATCATTTTCAACTTACTGCACAGGAGTTTGAAAACTTGAGGTGCCAGATTGGCACCTCAAGTTTTGAACATGGTGGCCGTCGATATTTGCCCTATGTGTTTACCGAACAAGGGGTTGCAATGCTTTCAGCAGTGTTGCGAAGTGAAATCGCTGTGAAAGTCAGCATCCAGATTATTAATGCATTTATTGAAATGCGAAAATTTTTGCTCCATAATGCCGGTCTTTTACAGAGAATGGATAAGGTGGAAAGTAAGATCCTGGAATACGATGCCAGATTTGAACGCATTTTTACCGCCATCGAAAGTCAAGATATTACCCCAAAACAAAATATTTTTTACAACGGCCAGATTTATGATGCCTATAGTTTTGCTATTCAGCTGATCGAAAAGGCCAATAGTGAATTGATATTAATCGATAATTATCTGGATAACAGTGTGCTGGATATGTTGACCAAGAAGAAAAAGAACGTGAAAGTGAAACTTCTCACCCAACCCGGAACCAGTATACTCACCACCGACATGCAAAAGTTTAACCGGCAATTCCCAACACTCCGGGTTGAACTCACAAATGTTATGCACGACAGATTTTTACTGATCGACCAAAGTGAACTCTATCATATTGGAGCTTCATTCAAAGATTTGGGCAAAAAATGTTTCGCTTTCTCTTTGATAGAAGATAAAAGTATAATTGCCGGCTTAATGGATAAAATATGAGGAAAAATTATAAGCCTCTGGGCGACTATATTCAAAAGGTTGATCATCGAAACAAGGATTTAAAAGTGGTAAAGCTTTTAGGGTTGAGCATGACCAAAGAATTTAGGGAAACTACGTCAAATATAGTTGGTACAGACATGTCGGTTTACAGGGTCATGAGCAAATATCAATTTGCTTGTGATTTTATGTCACCAATTCGAGTGAATAAGTTTCCTGTTGTTTTAAAATTAGATGATGAGCCAAATTTAGTTTCACCGGCATATCCCGTTTTTGAAATACCGGATAGAAATAAACTTGACCCTGAATATTTAATGATGTGGTTCAGGAGAACTGAGTTTGACAGATATGCAACGTTTAAGTGTGACGCTGCAATTCGAGGAGGTTATGAATGGAAAGAGTTGTGCGAAACGCTGATTCCCATTCCCCACATCACTAAACAACGCGAAATTGTAAAAGAATACAACGTAATTCAAAATCGCATAGCCATAAACAACCAACTTATTCAAAATCTCGAAGAAGCCGCACAGGCTATATATAAGCAGTGGTTTGTTGATTTTGAATTTCCCGATGAAAATGGGTTTCCGTATAAGAGTAATGGGGGAGAAATGGTGGAGAGTGAGTTGGGGGAAGTGCCGGCAGGGTGGAAAATTAAATCCTTTACCAAAGTTATTAAGCTAAGTGGGGGTGGGACACCAAGTACGGAGCACCCTGAATATTGGGACGGTGAAATTCCATTTTATACACCTGGAGATTTAACCCAATATTACTATAGTCTAAACACTTACAAAAACATTTCACCTCAGGGATTACAAAAATGCAGCAGTAAATTGTTCCCCCCAAACACAACATTTGTTACTGCAAGGGGTGCAACTGTGGGAGGTGTTGCCATGGCCGGAGTACATATGGCTATGAACCAGACCTGTTATGCAATCAATGGGAATAAGGTAAACGACTATTTTGCTCACCAATTAACTTTAGCCACAATTTCTCATTTAAAAAAGGAAGCTGTTGGTGCAACTTTTGAAGCTTTAGTAACAAAAAACTTTGATGGGCAATTGGTAATTGAGCCTTCAAACAATTTTATTCAACTCTTTGGTGACAGCGTTAATTCTATATATAAATTCATCTTAAATAAAGTTAAGCAAAACCAAAAATTAATTGAGTTTAAAGATTTGCTTCTTTCCAAGCTTGCATCAATTGAAAGCTAATGCGATGAAAACGGATAGCATAAAGGAATTTGTAGGGATCATTCAACAGTTCAATGCTAACCTGAAACAACATCTTCCGGCATTGGAACCGGAAATCGATGCGATGTTATCTGGCATGTCACCTATGGTCATGCCCAATCATTTTCACGTCATTTTGCATATCGCACCCGTAGGGGCACCCCTTGTGGGTGCCCCAAATTACGTGGGTGCCCCAAACGCAATGGATACAGGGCGGCCACAAGGGCACGCCCCTACGGGTAGGGCCAATAAAACCGTTGGCGATATGATGGGTGCATTCAAATCCATTACAACCGTTCATTATATCCATGGTGTGAAAACAATGGGTTGGGAACCCTTTAACGGCAAATTTTGGCAACGCAATTACCACGAACACATTATCCGTAACGAACAATCACATCAAACCATATCGGATTACATTATTATTAACCCTGCAAAATGGGCAAGCGATATACTCTTTCAACAATGACCAACCAACTCCTCAT
>CAIXKO010000154.1 GCA_903919925.1 uncultured Bacteroidota bacterium
GTCTGAAAACCACATAGATGCTCCTATTATCAAAGAACTTGACAACCTCAAATCTCCAGCCCGGGGAGTCCTGCTTGATGTCCTTTTCGCGTATGAAATGTCCATCCATATCGTAAAGAATCAGTTTTCCGCGCCAGGGATCGCCCACCACGATGTATTTTTCATCGGGTGATATGGCCAGAACATTAGGCTCGGTAAACTCACCAGGGCCTTTCCCCCTTCGACCAATGTTGGAGATGAACCTACCACTTCGGTCGAACAGATAGGCCCTCTTCTGTTGATCGCATACAAACCCGAAGAAATGATCCGTCATACTGAGGCTGTGCATGTTACCGAAATAAGCATCCCGCACTGTATCCAGCTGGATAACCTCCACATCTTTAATTATTTTGCTCAGAGGGAAATTACCCGACTGTTTGAGTGCGGCGGACACATCAATGTTGGTGCAGCCCGGTTCGTTGGCTTGTTTGCAGCCTGGTATGACCACCGACAGTAAGAGAATAAAGAATTTAATGAATTTGAACATGTTTAATCTTGAATTAGATTCGTCGCTTTTCCTTTGGTTCCAATTGCCCGGATGAATTCACTGAGCTTGACGTTCTTTTGATTATCAAAGGCTTTCAATACATCTATCTTGATTATCTCGTTTGGCCGCTCTTGTTTTGAGCCTGAGCTGGCCATCAGGAGTAAACACAATAGCAGGATTACTGCTGGAGTGGATTTCATTTTGAGGTATTGTCTTTAAAGATAGCGAATTAAAAAATGAGTCAGCAGACAGCGATAATAGATGAAAATAATTCAGTTGTCAATGACAAATTTGTCAGTTATAAATAGTTTTGCAGCATCCGGAACGTATTTAAACCTTAATTTTCAGCTGATTCGAAGCTCCTACCAGGACTTAAGTCCTGGTGGAGTAGTCTCAGTTCTTCACAAACCTCTTACTCACCTTCCCACCTTCCTCATCAGTCATCACCAGCATGTACAAACCGCTCTGTAAATCCGAAACGTCTATCTGGTGCTTAAACTGCCCCCCTTCGGTGTAATTCTCTGTTGTACCATAGTCAGTTATCACCCTGCCTCCCATATCAATAACCCGAAAACGGATCATCTTTGCCTTTGCTAAAACCAGGTCAACATTGAGTTTATCGGTTGCCGGATTTGGATATAAATTCACGTAATCCAATCCGGACAGCGATTCGCACAGGTTGGTGAAATACACGCAGGGAACCGGCTCAATATCTTCTATGACCGATGCTTTCTTCTGATCGCCTTCACTGATGCCGATGCTGCCACCCATTCTCACCGTATCCCTGGCCAGACCGCCACCCTTAAATTCAACGCTGCTAGCCGTGAATCCAATGCTGCCACCTGTACTGGGAACAAAATCCGGATACAGGCGCTTCAGTTGATAATTGAATTCTTTCCGCATCTGATCAGCAATATCCGAAGGTAAGCAGCTGAAAAATTGCTCAGTCGGGTAAATCCAGATGATGAGTTCTTTTAAAAAACCGGATGCTTCCGGATCATCAATCTGCACTGGAACCATAAGATCCAGATCACTCAGATAATCTCCCAGTCCAACCGTATTGCCATTGAATTTGCGGGAAATAGCAAAAATCATGGGACACTTACCTTTATTATCATTTCCATCCGGAGCCTTGGTGCCATCAGTAATAGTTAATGGAATCCCATTTTCGCCATGAACGATCATTTCCTGACCTCCCCAAGCCTTCATTGAATAATTGTTCACTCCGATTCCGGATTGATCAACCCACCATTTCATCTCGGTCCCATAATTGGTGAACTGGTAATCCACCCGATCTTTCGACAGAACAATTCCGAAACACTCCAGAACCTGTGGCTTTAGTTTTACCGTGAAAGGCTGATGGAAGTAATCGACATAATCAATAAATACTCTGTCAGCCGCGGCTCTATTTTGAGCATAACCCTTGGCAATATTATAGTTGTCCTTGGCTTTTTCGGATTCTTCAGTTTTCAGCAGATCGAAAAACTGATCGGAAACTTTGAACCAAACCAGTTTATCCTCGGTATCATAGCCACCTAACTTACTACGACTGAATAAAACCGGCACCAGGGTATCATTCATCAGTTCAAATGATTTCTTTGCCTGAACAGCAACCAGTTCGATCGGACTAACACTTTCCCCGTTCAGATCGGTAGTAATAACAGGATAAAAATCAAAATCATGCAATGGCGATTTGTTATCCTTGTTGACCCAACTTCCACTGCCCCAGCCAACAGACCCGCCTCCTGATTTGATATCGGCATTTCCCAAAACACCTAAAGGAATGGTACTGGTTTTATCCTTGGTGGTATGCCAGCTCCAGCAGTTCATTCGGGTGCCATCAGGCAGTTTGTTGAGATAATAATAGCCCTCCTCATCAAACATAAATCCCAACCGGGTTAATTCCTCTTTCGTCAGATCCAGAATTACTCCTGTTAGTTGAGTATCTCTGACAGTTGGGTTCACAGCTTGCCGGGCATTCGGATCCGGCACTACCAACATTTTTGTGCTCTTATTTTTGCTCCTGTAATCCAGGTTAATAGCCTCCTTTACTCCTAACCTGCTTTGCTCCTCAACTCTTATCCTCCTAACCTGCTCTGTTCCTATATTTGCGGACGCAGATTGGGGGTCCTTCTTATCTAACCGAATGATCGGATTCCAAATCAATAATGCCGATGTTATAATGACAATTGGTGTGATCATGACTAAAATTTTAAACGGATTAAAAAACTGGTTGATCCGTCGGGGCTGAAAGGCGCGTTTGGCAACAAATGGAGAATGTTTACCGGATTCGATCAACGCTTTAACTTTTTGGGCAGCAATATCCGGCGATGCCTTCTTCAGCTGTTCAATGAGTTCGTTTACATTTTTATCCGTATTCATTAGTGTTGCTCCTTTCCCAGGTCTGACTGAACGCGATTATGCGTCCCAACAGTGTTTACCGACGGTTCCAACCAATGTCGCAATTGTTCCCGTGCACGTTGGAGTCTCATTTTAACCCCCGACAGGGTTCCACCCTGCAACTCCCTGATTTCCTTGAGTGAAAATCCGGAAATCTCGAAAAGTATAAAGGCTTCCCGCTGTTTGGAGGGCAGCCGGTCCAACAGGCCAAAAATGACCTGCACGTCATAATCAGAATCCGGCAATGAACCTTGATCGATCATCATTTCTGCAAGATTTTCATCAAAGACTCCCCGGAACCTGATTCTCCGGAAATGGTGCAATCGCAATCTCCTGGCCACACCATACAGATAAGCTTTAAAGGAATCCCGATTCCGGAGTTTTTCAAAATTCCCAAAGCTTATCAGCATGGTTTCACCGGCAAGGTCAAGAGCATCTTCGCGGTTACCGGTCAGTCCGCGGCAATACTTCATGAACCCCGCATGTAATGGAGTGTACAGCTCCATAAACACTTCTTGTTTCAACGAATTCAATTGCGACTATTGGTTTCTGTAATATAGTGCCTCGAAATGGAAAAAAGTCACATCAGAAATGGGAAATTGTCAGCGGACTTGAGGATTTGTTGAGAAAGAAAATAGGGTTACCTCTGCAATTGATCTTAGGGATAAAGCAAGAAAATGGCTTGAACTGCCTACTGGCCTCAGTTTGCCGAAGACAAGCTTGAAAACGTTTTCACCTATTATTAACTAATTTGTAAACGGTGAAAAGCATAGGATAGAAATGGTAAACCTATTTGATTGCCGACAGAATCCGGAAAAAGTAAGTGAGATTTAAGTTTTCTCATCAAGACGGTTTTATTGCGGTCCTTAATTAATTATCGATACCCTGTCATTGCGGCTACGGGAATGACCCCACGCTTCATGCATTTCTTTTCACGATTCCCGTCACCCGTAGCGCGTTACTTAAAATTGCCATACGCATCTGGCAGAATTTCCTTTTTTCTGCAATACGAATCTGACAAAAGAGAAAAATATGCCGGTAAAACTTTTCGAAGAGTATCTCCGGATTGGGTTCTATTAGACGTGAAACATTCTTTACCAACCAGCTTCAGGTTTTGCATGCAGTTAACTGGTCAAAAGAAAGTGACTTTTTAGTTGATGGCAAATTCACTTTTGAAATCGGTGGAAAAAACAAAACCGGTAAGCAAATTGCTGGAATTGAAAATTCCTGGGTGGCAGCTGATAATATTGAATTTGCTCATCAGAATAGGATTCCGTTATGGCTTTTGGGGTTTTTATACTGAAGGAGGGCAAAAAGGCAAGAGGGCAGGAGGGCAAAAGGGCAAAAGGGCAGGAGGCCAGGAAGGATAAGGAAGAAAGTTGAAGGTGGTCATCACACATCATCAGTTTGTCTGATGGTGGTGGGCAACCACAAGGGTCGCCCCTACACTACACCTTCACCTTTCCTCCTGCCCTCTTGTCCTCTTGCCCTGTTGGCCTTTTCCGTTCCGGATGCAAAGGGCAACAGGTTAAAAACCTGGCCCAATGCTTCCGATAGAACAAATTTACTTTGTTACGGTCATTCTTTTGGTTTCGGAGAAAGCGCCTGCTTTAAGCGTGTATAAGTAAATACCAGCATCAAGATTCGATGCATCAAGGCTGATATTATGTTTACCTGCCGGGCGGGCACCTTGTTTCAGGTCCATAACCACGCGGCCGGTAAGATCCATCACCACGATGCTGACATCAGCGTCGTTCACCAATTCGTATGAAATATCGGTGGTTTGGCTGAATGGGTTAGGATAGTTCTGGCCCATATTTGATAATGATCGGGTTAAATCCACACCGTCGGTAATATTGGAATGATCGTTTATGTTCAGGCGAACCATAATATTACGGCCGGCCGGATATCCGCCTGTTGTCCAGGTTGCGTAATCATCGCCACGGGCAACACTAACGGGATCGAGAAGCCTGAAACTATAGTCGGCACCGATCTGGAGGCTCTGGTATCTTTTTGAAATAATATCGGTATTCTGATTGTTATACTCGATGCAGGCGTAAAGCTTATCACCGGCTTGCATAAACTCTGATTCACCATCTTTATCCAATCCCATGGTGATCCATTTTCCGATCATCGTGGAGTCATACACCATTCCTGATGTGGCCAGCAGATCGATCGGAGTCAGGTCGTCCCCTTCGGTTGGAACATAGAAAAGGCGGAAGTTAAAATCGATGTTTCCATCGGCTTTTCCACCGGCAATATAGGCTGAGATTGAGCTTACTTCACATGGAGCGAAAATATTATAAACGGTGCCTACCAGGTGGCCCAGGTTAGGAAGACCATCGGTTCCATAAGCTTCGATTCCCCAGTTAAAAGCTTCTTCGGAAGTATCGTCAGCATGTGAATAAACGCTGTCGTTTACATTGAAATAAACTTCTTTTTTGTTATTGAGCGGGGTTTGTTCAGCTTGTTTTTGCTCATACTGATAGGTTACCTTGTAATGACCAAAGTCAACCGGAGCATAGGAATCTTCGATCAGGGTGGTATCGGTGATCAGTGTGTAAATGTCTTTTTTAGCTCCTTCTTTGTGAAAAACACTCTGGTTGTTTTTGGTGATGTCGACCGAGAAGAATGCTTCTTCCTGATCATATTCGCCAAAATTGATAGCTGCGCCTTTAAAGTTGGTCAGTGAACCGCCGCCGGCAAGCTGCGATTTTGGGATCAGGAAAATTGGAGACATTGCGGTGTTATCGTTGTTATCGTTCCATTCCATTTGAGCAAATCTCATCTGGAGGTCGTTATCCCAGGCTTCTTTCAGTTCAAAATTGTCGATCTGCCAAAAATAGAGACTGGTATTTCTCCAGGTAAAGCGGAATTGAACATTGGATGCACCTGCAGCAACATCAGAGATATTGGCTTCATAAATGGCTGGTTTTCCTGGGGTGGTATTGTTTGGGCGACCTTTGTGTTTAACGCCAAAACTAACGTCATACTGAGCTGAGTGCACCCAGTTATCGGTTGAAACTTCCAGAAGCATCTGCCAGTAGGTGTTATCGTTGTAGCACATAAAGCAGGTTTCATAGCTCACGATTACTGATGAGCGGGCACTGCAATCGATAGGAGGAAAAGTAATGGAGTTATCCAGGTCGGTTCTGGGATCTTTTGCATCGTTGTAAAGATCGAGAAACAAACACAAGCTACCATTTTCCGCTGTTGAAGAGCGCATCGGAGGTTCTTTAGTCAAGCGGGTGGTAACCAAACTATCATTTGGCCACCAATGCCAGTTATATCCGATATCTTTTGGATCGGACATATAAAAACCTGCCGGCGCGGTCCATCCTTTAGGATCTGCAGGGTTTCCCCAACCAAATGTTTCGAGATAAAACACCTGGCCATTGCCTTTTAATGCTGGAGTTGAATGTTGCTTAGATTGCCCGGATACCTGTAAAATCAGGCACAGAGCAAGAACAAGTGTAGAGAGTTTTTTCATAAAATAAATTGTTTGATTAACACTTCCAAATATAAGAAAAAGATAGAGTTGCCAGCTTTCTCACCACCTGGCAACACTATCTTTCGAAATAATTATTCGGATAATTATTATCTGCTTACATTCATTCTTTTGGTTTCCTTATAGTTACCGGCAATTAGGGTGTAGAAATAGATGCCCGGTTCCAGATTGGAAGCATCAAGATTAAGGGTGTGCTTACCAGCTGTTTTCATTCCCTCATTTTGGTCCAGAACGATTCTTCCGGTGATATCCCTGGCAACAATGCTTACGGAAGATTCGTTGGCCAGTATATAGGAGATACTGGTTGAGCTGCTAAATGGATTGGGGAAGTTTTGATCCAGTGAGGTGAGTAATGACAGATGCCCGATACCATCACTGATATTAGTGTGATCGTTGATATTCAGGCGAATCATCAGGTTGCGTTCAGCACCAAACCCAGATGTAGCAAAGTCGCCATCGCCTTTGGAAACGCTGACCGGATCGAGAATGCGGAATGAATAATCGGCACCGATTTTAAGGTTATCGTATCTTCTGGATAGCAGATCTTCATGGAGGTTATTATACTCTACGCAGGCATACACTATATCCCCCTTTTTCAGGAATTCCGATTCGCCATCTTTGTCGAACTTCAAGGTTATCCAGGTGCCGAGCATGGTTGAATCAAGTGTAAGTGATTCAGATCCAAGTAATTCAATTGGAGTCAGATCGTCCCCTTCAGTGGGGATGGCAAATAGTTTATATTTAAAATCAAGAAGACCATCGGCTTTTCCACCGGCAATAAATGCAGAGATGGAATTCACCTCACAATCGGCATAAATGGGATAAACGCTACCCATAATATGTCCGAGGTTTGGAGCTGACCCGTAAGCTTCAAAGCCCCAGCAAAAACTGGCCTCCGGGGTATCATCGGCACGTGCGTAAGTGCTGTCGGTAATATTAAAGTAGGCTTCTGCAAGGTCGTTTTGAGGAGTTTGTTCTGTTTCTTTCTGGATATAATCCATTACGATTTTGTAGTGGCCAAAATCGGCAGGCTTATAGGAATCGGTGATCAATGTAGTATCGGCAACCAGAGCAGGCAAATATTTTTTTGCCGTTTCTTTATGAAAAACACTTTGGGAGTTTTTGGTGATTTCGACATCAAAATACACATCATCCTGATCATATTCCCCGAAATTGATAACAGCAGATTTGAAGTTGGTAAAGGAATTTGTGCCAATCTGAGATTTGGGCAACATAAAGAAAGGTGTCACGGTGGTGCCTTCATCCCCATCGTTCCATTCCATCTGTGCAAACCTCATTTGCAAATCGTTATCCCAGGCTTCCGATAACTGAAAATCATCGATTTGCCAGAAATAATCATCGGTTCCTCGCCAGGTAAAACGCATCCGGACGTCGGACATTCCGGCGGCGATATCTGAAATATTCGCCTCAAAAATTGCTGGAACACCAGGGGTGGTATTATTTGGGCGCCCTTTATGTCCGCAACCGTAGCCTACATCGATTGTTGCGGAATGCACCCAATTATCGATTGAAATTTCGAGAAGCATTTTCCAGCCGGTGCTGAAATTCATGAAAACTGTTTCATATCTCACGATAACAGAGGAGTGTGAACTGCAATCAAATGGAGGAAACCCGATACTGTTGTCGAGCGGAATAGTTGGAACTTTGTATTCGTTATACCGGTCGGCAAAAAGAGTGAGTGATCCGTTTGCGGCTGTGGTTGATTCAAAAGGAGGTTCTTTCACCCATTGGGCCACCAGGCTATCGTGGCCATACCAGTGCCAGTTGTATCCGTTATCAGTAGGGTCGAGCAGGTAATAGCCTGCAGGCGCGGTCCATCCTTTATCATCGGCAGGGTTTTCCCACCCGAATGTTTCTAAAAAGAATACCTGGCCATTGCCTTTAAGGGTTTTTGCGGAAGGAGAAATAAATTGCGCAAAAATTTGAGCAACAAGGCATAAGCTGATAAAAAGAGTAAAAAGTTTTTTCATTGAACTAAGAGTTGTTATTTCATTACGAAAGATAGCAAATTTGAGTTGGCAACTCTTTAAAGTTGCCAACTCTAAAATTTTACCTATTTTCGTTTATAATCCAGGTGGAATAAAAAAACGTTAACATGAATATACCTGTCCTCCATGTGGTTGAAAAAACCCTCGCCGAAGCTTACGAAAAGGCTCTCGTGCTGCTTTATAACCAAGGATTCCGTATCAAAACACAATATGATAAACCGGGCGATCCTTTGAGTATCGACAGTACTATGAATATTACTATTCTGGAGCCTGAAACCGATCCGATGATCCATCGTGCCTTTCCCGGGGGGATCGACGATCTGAGAGAGTATGTGCTCGAATTAAAGGGTTTTAAGGATCATTGGGTAAAAAATATGAACGATCCCGATGATACCCGTTGGGAGTATACCTACCATGGAAGAATGGCAGCATACGGATCGTGGAAAGAGCTAACAGATGTAACAGATAAAGGCAGCTCAAAAATAGCTGGATTCCCGGTGGATCAGGTGGAGCAGGTAATCAATAAACTGGTGAAACAGCCCTTTACCCGTCAGGCTCAAATGATTACCTGGATGCCCGATCTCGATGCCCGTGTGTATGATCCTCCATGTTTGCAATCATTGTGGTATCGAATTCTGGAAGACGAAGAAGGTATTTGGTGGCTCAACTGCAATATCCGTTTTCGCAGTAATGACGCCTGGGGTGCCAACTTTATGAATATGTTTGGATTTGTTCAGTTTAACCGCGGGGAGATTGCTGATAAGATAGCTGAGCGAACTGGCAGAACAGTGAAAATGGGACGCTTGAACTGGCAGGCTGATTCCTTCCATATTTATGGCAAGGACATTGAAAGAGCTAAGGGCCTGATGTTTGACCGGATCGATAGCATGCCTTTTGAGGAGAGAATCTATAACTTTAATGATGAGTTTATACAGGAAATGTATAATATGGCCGATCTGACCATTCTTCCAAAAATCGACCGGTATGGTAAAATTTGAAAAATGAATTTATTTTCATGCTCTGGTTTGCCTTACGGGCCAATGAGTTGATGTTTTGGTATCACCTGGTGAGTATTTTGAAAACCTGAATTTACGGGGTAAAAAGTTGGTGCTGACCAGCATGTGGTATCTCAACCGGGACGGGCGGCGTTTTGGCCTACAGTTGCACGTTGAAATTGCGGAACAATATAATTTCAAGTTACTCTGTTTTATTAGATTCCCCCGGAAACAATGAGGTTCACTTTGATGTTTCTGAACTGCAGCAAGGGAAATATCTCTATTATCTTGCAGCAGGCGAAAAGAAGATTGTCAGGCAGTTGATGATTATCAGGTAACTGATCAGGTCATATTTCAACCACTTCTACTGGCATTGAACTATCGGGATTAATATGACAACCGTCATTGGCTTTTAGTATTTTTCATTCTACTTTTCCGGTTACCTAAAACAATCGAATTATGAAGAATCCGGAGAGTGGAACGGGTCCCATGAAAATATATTTTTGCGGTTCTATCCGAGGGGGTAGGAACGATGCTCAGCTGTATCATGATCTGATTGAATACCTGAAAAGTTTCGGAAAAGTTCTCAGTGAGCATATCGGACAACTTGATCTGGTTGACGAAAGGGATATTCCACCCTGCCAGATACATGATCGCGATATCACCTGGCTGAAATCAGCAGACGTGATTATTGCTGAAGTTACTACACCCAGCCTTGGCGTGGGTTATGAACTGGGAAGGGCCGTTGACATGGGTAAACCGATTCTTTGCCTGTACCGGAAAATCGACGACAAAAGATTGTCCGGAATGATATCAGGTTCACCGGGTATCATATCGGTGGTTTATGAGGAAATCGAAGAGGCCAAACGTTGGATCGCCGGCTTTATCACCAATCTGTAGCAACGCATCATCGAATCGGTCATTGGGTCCATAATTGTTCGCATATTTGCTTCCATAACAGCGACTTCTATACTGCTTATTGGTTTCATTCCTGCAATATGACAAAATTATCCTCCATTCCGCGTCTTCCGATTGCCCCGCTTAACACTCCGGTAGAAAGATGTGACCGGTTACGGCAGGCGGTTCCGGGTATGCCGGAAGTATTTGTAAAGCATGATGATTACATCGGACCACTGGTGTGGGGCAATAAAGTTCGCAAACTCGAATACTGCTATGCCGAGGCAAAACGGCTGGGCGCCGATACGGTGATTACCTGCGGAGGAATCCAATCAAACCATGCACGAATAACGGCTCAGACAGCTAAACGGTTTGGGTTTGAGGTGGTGCTGGTACTCAATGGAGTGATACCCGCAAAACCTACCGCCAATTTGCTGATCAACCGTAAGATGGGAGTTAAGATTCATTATGTGAGTTCACGTCAGGAA
>CAIXKO010000155.1 GCA_903919925.1 uncultured Bacteroidota bacterium
AGCGGTAAAAATTGAGGCAGTAAAGGTGCGAATGGCACCTGTGGTGGTTCAGGAAATCAGTTTACCGGTTAGATCGGGTGGTTTTTTGGCGACCAGCGAAGAGATAAAATTATCGTTTAAAACCGGCGGCATCATGGCCCGAATGTACTTTAAGGAAGGCGACGCGGTTAAGAAAGGTCAGCTGATGGCGGTACTAAACTTATCGGAAATCAACGCGCAGGTTAACCAGGCGAAGAACGGATTTGAAAAGGCCCAGCGCGATTTTGACCGGGCAAAAAACCTTTTTGCCGACAGTGTTGCCACACTTGAGCAGATGCAGAACGCTGAAACCGCAATGAATGTATCGAAATCGGTATTGGAAATGGCACAATTTAACCTATCGCATTCCAGGATCATTGCGCCTAAAAGCGGAGTTGTTCTCCGCCAGCTGGCTAAAGAAAACGAGCTGGTTGCACCCGGATATCCGGTTTATGCGCTGGGAATAAGCGGCAAAAACTGGATTATCCGAACGGCTTTATCTGATCGGGATATCGTTAAAGTAAACATTGGAGATACGGCAAAGGTAACGATTGATGCCTGGCCGGCTCAACATTTTTCCGCCGTGGTAAGTCAAATTGATGAAGCATCTAATCCAGGCACAGGCACTTATGAAATCGAGCTTAAACTTGGAGATACTGACAAAAGGCTGGCATCGGGATTCATTGTTAATATAGAAATCTTTCCCCGGCAAAAAATATCGTATTCATTAATTCCGATGGCATCAGTGGTTGAAGCTGACGGTAGAACCGGATATATTTATCAGGTTTTGCCCGGGGGGACGGCAAAAAAAGTGAAGGTTACGATTGCCACTCTTTTCGGTACCGAAGTTGCCATATCCGCCGGACTGGAGAATATTAAAGAGGTAGTGAGCGATGGGGTGGCTTATTTGAGTGATGGAATTCCGGTGGATATAAAAAAACAGTGATGGCAGTTTGCAATGAAAATAACTGAAGTAGCCGTTAAGAATCATCAGTTTACGATAGTCGTATTTCTGATGCTGATAGTAGTTGGAATATATGCATATACAAAAATTCCACAGGCTGAAGATCCTGATCTGCCTATGCCTATTGTTCCGGTAACGATATTATATCCCGGGGCGTCGCCAATAGATATGGAAGAGCTGGTGGTTGACAAACTCGAGAAATCGTTCAAAGAACTGGAGAATGTCAAACGAATGTGGAGCGAGATGAAGGATGGATTGGCTACTGTGGTGGTTGAATTTACTGCCGATAGTGATCCCGACAAGAAATATGACGAGGTGGTACGGCAAGTGCAAACTACGCGACCCAATTTGCCACAGGATTTGTATCTTATTGATATTGCTAAGATTAATGCAGGAGAAACCAGTATCATCCAGAGTGCTATTGTTTCACAAACAGCGTCGTTTGATGAATTGCGCACTCAGGCGGAAAAGCTGAAGGATCTGATTGCAACGGTGCCCGGAGTTAAAAAGGCTTCATCGCTGGCTTATCCGGCAAAGGAATTGCGGGTTGCCCTTGATCTTCCTAAATTATCGCAACTGCGCATATCCATCACTCAGGTAATGAACGCCATTCAGAGTGAGAACATCAATATTCCCGGTGGAAGCGTGGAGATAGGGCCTCAAAAATTCAATATTAAAACCAGTGGGAATTACCGCAACCTGGATGAGGTTGACCGGACGATTGTTGGCTCCAATATGGGGCAGATTGTTTATCTTAAGGATGTTGCAAATATTGGCTGGGATGATGAAGACCCCAGATATTTTGGACGTTTTAACGGTACCCGCGCTGTATTCATTACCGCGAGTATGATGGATGCTCAGAATATTCATGATGTGCGCAACCGGATTTTTGAGCAGTTCGATAGCTTCCGTGCCAAACTTCCGGTTTCCATGTCGCTGGAAAACGGATTTGACCAGTCGTTGAATGTAAAGAAGAAGCTCAGCGGACTTCAGCGCGACTTTCTTTTCGCCATACTTTTGGTTCTGTTAACCTTGCTGCCGCTTGGGTTACGTGCATCCGGCGTAGTAATGGTTGCGATACCACTATCGGTATTAATTGGATTATCAGGACTTTATTTCCTGGGATACAGTATAAACCAGTTGAGCATTGTAGGTGCGGTGATTGCTTTGGGCCTGCTGGTGGATGACTCGATTGTGGTGGTGGAGAACATTTCGAGATGGATACGGGAAGGTTCCAAACCGATGGATGCAGCCATTAAAGGAACCAAACAGATTGGTGCGGCGGTTTTAGGCTGCACGGCAACTCTTTTGTTCGCCTTTTTACCGCTGATGTTTTTGCCGGGGATGCCGGGGAAATATATACGGATATTACCGGTAACTATTTCGCTTATCGTTTTGAGTTCCCTGTTTGTAGCACTTACCATAATTCCATTCATTACCAGTAAGATATTTAAAGGAGATGTTGACCCTCGCGGGAATATGATTTTGCGGGGATTATTAAAGGGGATCGATTTCACTTACGGCCGTGCCCTACATTGGTCGCTTCGGAATCCGGGAACCACGTTACTGCTGGCGCTGGCATTTTTTGGCGCATCGCTTTCTTTAATAAACATCATCGGGTTCAGTCTGTTCCCAAAAGCAGGTATGCAGCAGTTCCTGATTACCATTGAAACACCAAAAGGGAATACGCTGGCGGAGACTGATCGAGCGGTGGGATTTGTTGAATCGGTGCTCAGCGGAAAAAAGGAGATTACCTATTACATGTCGAATATCGGAAGGGGAAATCCGAAGGTTTTTTACAATGTTTTCCAGAAAGGCGAACAATCAAATATAGGTGAAATGCTTTGCGAGATGAATCTCAAAAAGCAGGACGAAATGACTGTATTCCTTGATAAACTTCGCGATACCTTAAACACTTATGTTAACGCACGCATTTTTGTAACCGAATTTGAGAATGGTTCGGTTATCGGAGCACCGATTGCCTTGCGGCTTGTTGGGGATGATCTGGGTTTGCTGAAAAAATACTCGGTCACAATTGACAGCATTATGGAATCGACGCACGGAACCAGAAATGGAAAAAATCCGCTAAGCGAAACGATGACTGACATCCGCATTGCTGTAAACACTGATAAAGCAGGGATATTCGGCGTTCCGGGAGTAGAAATCGACCGAACGGTTAGGCTGGGATTAGCAGGCCTGGAAGTCGGGAAATACCGTGAAGCTAACGGTAAGGAATACGCAATAAAAGTTCGGTTGCCCAAAGATTCCATCAACACGCTGGCCACGCTCGATAAGATTTATGTTTCCTCGCTGAGTGGCGCACAGATTCCATTATCGCAATTAGCCCGGATTGAATTCGAGAGCTCCCCCACCCTGATCGAACATTACAATCAGGAGCGGTATAACCTGATATCTTCGTATGTTAAAACTGGGTACAACACCGATCGGGTGACAAAGGAAATTCTGGCCAAAATTGATCAGGTGAAATTCCCTGAAGGATTCAAGATTATTCCATCCGGTGAAATTGAAGGCAGGCAGGAAAGTTTCGGAGGGGTTGGAATCGCAATATTGGTGGCCATTTTTGGGATTTTTGCGATATTGATTTTGGAATTCCGCACTTTCAAGAGCACACTGATTGTGCTTTCGGTGATCCCTCTGGGTATTATGGGAGGTCTTGTTGCTCTTTACCTGACTGGTTTCACCTTATCTTTTGCCGCAGCAGTCGGTTTTGTTGCGCTGATTGGCATTGAAATAAAGAATTCAATTCTGCTGGTTGACTTTACCAACCAGCTGCGACAGCAGGGGGTAGAGCTGAACGAGGCTATAATAAAAGCTGGCGAAGTGCGCTTTTTGCCCGTGATTTTAACTACCATGACAGCGATTGGTGGGTTGCTGCCTATTGCGTTGGGCGATTCGAATTTATATTCACCGCTGGCATGGGTAATCATTGGGGGCTTGATTACCTCAACACTTTTGGCGAGGCTGGTAACTCCGGTGATGTATAAGTTACTGCCGCCGGGAATAGAAGAACGTGAAGCGTGAAACGTGAAACGGGAAGCGGGAAACGGAAGATTGGTAGATATGCAAAATCAGGTGTTTTTAGTGACAAGTGACGAGTGACAAGTGACACGATGTAGAGTCCGCCAGCATGTCGCCATTTTGCCCCAAACCTAATAACCCGCAAACTATTCGTACATAGGCTTTTAAAGTACCCACCCCCTGGCCCCCTCCCTGAAAAAGGGAGGGGGAAAGAGCCCCAAATTTACATCGGAGAGGAGCCCCTCCCTTTTTCAGGGAGGGGTTGGGGTGGGTACTTAAAGACCAGTTATATGAGAGTCCCATATTTGCGTGACCGACACATAATAAGGATTTGAATTGGTTTTTTTATGTAATATTGCAATACAATTGCAATATTACATGGAATTAATAAAACGCACACTGGAAGACCAGGCCACGAGACTGCTAAAGCTTTTTCCGGTGGTAACCATAACAGGGCCGAGGCAATCGGGAAAGACAACCTTGGCAAAGGTGATTGGAAAAGACTACCGGTATGTTTCATTTGAGAATCCGGATATCAGGGAAAATGCTAAAAAGGATCCTCGTGGATTTCTCCGGCAATATTCTGATAGAACCATTTTCGATGAAATTCAATTAGTTCCCGATTTAGTCTCCTATCTGCAAGAGATCATTGATCAAGAGAATAAGCCAGGGATGTATATTTTAACCGGATCGCAGAACCTAGCTCTGCATGAACAAGTCTCACAATCTTTGGCTGGACGAACCGCTATGCTCAGGTTACTGCCCTTTGAAATGGCTGAATTAAAAAATCAAGCATCTCAAAAGGATTGGGATTTCAACCATTGGATTGTTTCCGGCTTTTATCCCAGAATCTATGATCAGCAAATACCATCCTCCGACTTTTATCCTGCTTACTTTGAAACTTATATACAGCGTGATGTTCGAAGGATTCTTAATATCCATAATCTATCAGGATTCATTACCTTTATCCGCCTTTGTGCCGGAAGGGTAGGTCAATTGCTTGATCTTTCATCCCTTGCAAATGACACAGGTGTATCTGTAAATACGGTTAAGGGCTGGTTGTCAGTACTGGAAGCCAGCTATATCCTTTTCCAGTTGAATCCATATTATAAAAACTTGAATCAGCGGCTCATAAAGTCGTCGAAGCTCTATTTTTACGATACAGGATTAGCTTCGTGGCTATTAAAGATTTCGGCTCCTGAACAGCTGGAAACGCACTACCTGCGTGGGGGTCTTTTCGAAAATCTGGTCATTGCTGACCTGTTAAAACAATCGTTTCATCAGGCGCAGCAAACTGATCTGTATTTACTGAGAAACAGCAATGGTGTTGAAATTGATTGTTTAAAGGAATCACCAGGTGGATTAGAGTTAATTGAAATAAAATCGGGACGCACTTTTAACCAGAGCTTTTTATCGGGCCTGAATAAATGGAGTAAGTTCATTCCGGATCCGATGGTTAAAAAGACCTTGATTTATGCCGGGAATCAAGAAACCTGGCAATCGGATGTGCAGATAAGGAATTGGAAGAATTACCTTTTAGGGTAATCCGGCACCTATTCTCTTCAAAAAATCATCCTTGAATTTTGCACCTATCGGTATAACTGCTTTGTTGCAATAAACCTGATTATTTTCGATTTTTTCAATGTGGCCGATATTTACCAGATAAGAATTGTGAACCCGTGCAAACAAGCTGACGGGCAGTAATCCCAACATTTCACTGATAGTCATGCGGGTGAGGGTTCGATTCGATCCGGTAAACAAACTCAGGTAATTTCCTTCACTTTGTATATGGGAAATATCCTCAACCAGCAATTTAACTTGCTTAAATCCATCCTTTACAAAGATATATTTCGATATCGCCGGAGGGGATACAACAACCGATATTTGTTTGAGATATCGTTGGATGGATTTGTAAAAACGATCGAACTCAATGGGTTTTAATAAGTAATCAACCGCTTCATAATCATAACTATCTAAAGCATACTCGGAATAGGCTGTTGTAAAAATAATCCGGGGAGGGCACTTCAGTTTGCTGACCAGCTCCATTCCCGATAATCCCGGCATATTAATATCCAGAAAAATCAGATCCACCAGATTATCCTTCAGATATTGAAGCGCTTTTAGCGGATCGGTAAACCTGGCGAGAAGTTCGAGTTCCGGAACTTTTGCCGCATGAATCGATATCACATCCAGCGCAAAGGGTTCATCGTCAACAGCAATACTTCGGATCATATCGGAATCATTATTGGCTGGTTAAATTAATTAAAATTTCAGATTGTGATTTCACCCATCTCCATAAGGGCAATAGTCATAATCACAATAAACCGATCTGCCGTATCGGCAACCGACAAGGTATGCTTTCCAGGATAAATGTGCTCCAACCGCTGTCTGACATTAGCGATGCCTATGCCAAAGCCCTTTTCTTTATAGAACGCTTCGAAGTTCCGGTCAACTGAATTTTCGATAACAAACTGAAACTGGTGATCCGTGATCTGAACCGTGACTTTTAATTCCGATACGCTGTTTGGATTGATCCCGTGTTTAAAGGCATTCTCCACAAAGGGGATCATGAGCATTGGAGCAATCATAATATTTTGATCTTCATCAATGGCAATATTAATATCGATATTATGCTCAACGGAACTCCTGATTGCCTGTAAATTAATATAATCACGGATGTAGCTGATCTCCTTTTGCACCGGGATTTTTGCTTTTTCCATATCGTCGACCAGATACCGCATTAAATTGGCAAGTTTGGCAATATATTCGGCTGTTTTGGTATTATTTTCTTTTAATGCAAAAGCGTAAAGAGTATTTAGGGAATTAAATAAAAAATGCGGATTAACCTGTGAACGTAGCTGTTGCAGTTCAGCTTCCTTATTTCGAAAAAGCTTAAATCCGATGGTTTTCTGTTTAAGCAGATCCTTGATAAATGCATAGATCAGCGCAGGAACAATAATAATTTGCAATGCGGCAGCTGTTAAAAGAAGAATGGGCTCCGGCATGCTGAAAAATCGCAAAAAAGTCAGTCTGATTCCCATACCTGACATGGACAGGTACAGTTCAACAATATTAATCAAATAGATCAATATCAAGGTTCCAATCAAAAGTACCAGACAGCCCAAAGCATAGATACCGGGCTTTTTATTCAGCAGATAATTAGGGATCAAAAAGAAAATCTGAATATAAAAGATTGCTAATCCTGAAATCACCATTACAAAATCCAGAACATGGTTGGTATACCGAAAATAATTCGGGATCAATGCTGATAAAAGGATCATTAGAAAAACAACATGAAATGACACCTCCAAACTCAACAGTTTTTCTTTAACAAGGTAATCTATTTCTTTATTTTTCTTAATTAACAGATTGATGTAATAGTTTAAAAATGAAAATGGAACCAATACAATCCAGCTATTTACAATAAAAAACGCTGAATCTTTGTCAAGAAAAAGATTCCCCGATTGAGAGTAGTGCTCCGCACGGCCGATCGATAGCAAAACAAAGGAATAAACTAACGAAATCAGCGACAGAAATAAACCATATTTTGTTAATTTCCCTTTACTAAACCAAACCGGAATGAGCCAGAATACCTGAATTCCGGTAAAAGCCAGGATAGTGAGGACCCGCAATAATGCCAAAATTCGATTTGACGATGATTTATCCCCTGAAAGATAGACGAAGATTGCGATAAGGCTTAAAAGGTAAATTATAACTTTAGCAATAACCATTGAATTTACCTTTCTGGTCTTTCTCAACAATACACCTCGAATCAGGTAAATTACAGAAAACAGTAAAGCTAGAAAACCAATTGCCATGAAGAATGAATTAATTGTCCCGGCAATTCTGGCATACTCAATGTGACCACTTTTGAAATTTCGGATTTTTAAAGATTTCAATAAATCAATCAAAGCGGCATCATTAGAATTGTCGATAAAATAATTCCTGAGCAGCATTTTTTTCCGGCCGTTCGGGGCCTCCGAGATCGCCTGTTTAATCCTGAAAAAAGAACAATAGGTTCTGGTCAGCCCGGTCAGCTCCACATTTATCCGATTGAGCTCATGCTGAAGATTTGCTTTGGATCCGGACAACATACGGTTTTTAAAATCAATATAACTGAGAATAAACCAGCGATACTCCCGGGAATCCATTAATGAATTATCATCAGTGAATTTAGTGTTTCCCAGTAGGGCGGTAACCTTTGCATAATCAGCCGAAGAAATGGAATCCTGTATTTGCCAGCGTTCTAAAAGATCGTTGAAAAAATCATAATGAATTCGCTTTTGTTCGTGGTTCATAAAGGAAGCTGAAAATTTTCCCTGATTAAAATAAGAATTGAGCAAAGCAATTTTTCGATCTTTCCAACTGGTCAGTGAGTCGATTGAAGCCGAATCGGGTTGCCAGTGTTGCAAGATTATTGGTCTGTGCTTTTCCGAGAAATCCAGTTGATATTCCGTCAGGTATTCATTGATCCCGGCATTTTCACCGGAGAAAATGATGGTGGTATCCATGGATCCATAGCTGAATTCCGTTCGCAGCGAATCACCGGGTGACAGGATAATTTTTTGTCCTTCATTGTTAAACCCAATCCGGCAATTGGTGAACGGCCTTTTTATCTGATCGGTGGAAATGGAAAAGGTACTATCGGCATTGATTACCGATTGAATCATGGTTTCCTCCTCCACCATTTTCGCAGTATTGAAATTATAAACCAGGAGGATAACCGGTTTACCTGGCTGGCGATGAACCTTTCCTGAAATGGTGGTCTGAACTTGGGAAAAAAGTGTAGCAGAAGCCAGGAGTCCTGCCAGAATTAGAATATTTCTTTTCATGGGGTAAAACTATTATTTGCTGTATTCATTCCAGCGCCAAATAACAGCGTATCCCGATGATGTGAAAAAAAATGGGACGGAACAATGAAATGGAGGGATGAACCTCCGGAACAGCCTATTTCCACCTACCGAGCTGAGGAATATGGGAGGTATAGAACCATCGTTTAATGGGGCCATGCCCCTGATCCCTGAGAACCCCTTTAACAAAACTTACCATTTCTTCCGGCGATTTGAAATTATCCTTAAAACCACCGTTCACATAACAAAGACTGCAATAGGTTGTGCTTTTGGAGCCATCCTTCTCTGTGCCGCCCTGCCCCGGATCCTTGTCCATCGGCATGCCGCAGCTCTGGCAAAACTGATCGAACCTGCCCATAACTTTTTGTTTTTGACGATTATATTCTGAACGCTTATCAGTTTACCAAATTACATAAAAATGAAAAGATTTTAATCCCATACTCGTATTTTACAAGTTCGATTTTAAAGGAAGACAAAATCGAAGACAGACCCGCAATTCATTGATTTTAATGATTATCCGTATTCATGCACCTACGGCAATACTTCGTACCCTGTGGGAAAAGTCAGGTCACAAACGTTGCGAGCCGGTTCCTGCCTTTGATCGAAGTTGTACCCACCCCTTCCCCTCCCTAAAATAGGGAGGGGTGGAGCACCT
>CAIXKO010000156.1 GCA_903919925.1 uncultured Bacteroidota bacterium
TTTATATTTTTGTTATCGGAATAACAATAGTCTAAGTGGGAGATTTTTCAACCACAAGGATTTAAATATCAATCTGATCCGGAGGATTTACTAATGGAAAAGAGAATCGGAAGTGTTTTAATTCTGCTTGAGGAAAAGGAATCTGCTCCGCAGGTAAACTCAATTATCTCAAATCATTCTTCTATTATTATCGGCCGTCAGGGATTGCCGGTGAAGAATTCCATTTCGGGAATTATATCATTGGTATTGGAAGGAACGACGGACCAGATAGGGGCCTTAAGTGGACAACTGGGCCGTGTTAAAGGGGTTGAAGTAAAATCGGTTGTACTAAAAATCAAGGATAATCATGAAAAAAATTAAACTCTTGTTATTGATGGTGACCCTGTTCGCAGTCGCCGCATCTGGCCAAAACATGAGTATTTCCGGAAAAGTTAGTGATATCGGTACCGGTGAGGGGCTGGCCTATGTTTATGTTCAGGTGAGAAACACCTTAACCTACGAGTTTTTTAGTGGATTAACTGATAAGGATGGTGCATTTGTTCTGAAAAACCTGGCTACGGGAATTTATCAGTTATCAGTTAGTTGTTTGGGTTATTATACTTCAGCACAAGAAGTTCACGTTGGAGAATCAAACCCTGCTCCGGTAATAATTGAGCTAAAAGCTGCCCTGATTCCGTTGGGCGAAGTTCAGGTATCGAGCTTACGATATGACAAGTTGGAAAAGGATGTTTCGATGCCAGTTGCTGTTGTTCCGCGCGAGAATTTTCCGCGTCAATCAGCCATTACTCTTTCCGATGTTTTATCGCGCGAGCCTGGTATTTCACTGTATCGAGATGGTGGTTGGGGCACTTCGGTCAATATCAGGGGGCTGGGTGAGAACCGTATGGTTAGCCTGGTGGACGGAAACCGGATCGAAACTGCATCGGACCTGGCAGCAGGATTATCCATGTTTGATGTTAATGAGATAGAGCGGGTTGAAATTATCAAAGGAGCGGCGTCATCGATTTTTGGTACTGGAGCTTTGGGTGGAGTAGTAAATATTCTGACTCAAAAGGGGCAATATTATGACCGGTCAACCATTCATGGATCAGCAACCGGGATTTATCAGGGAGTGAACGGTCTGTTGGGAACCCATGTTGCGGTAGAATCGGGATCAAAGGCATGGAAAGTTCGCTTGAGTGGTGGTTATCGAACAGCAGGAAATTACAAAACTCCGGATGGTGTGCAGCCAAATTCTCAGTTCACTGATCAGAACTTGAATGCAACTATCGGTATAAAGCCTTTGGCCAATCATGAGCTGGAAATCAATGGACAGCATTTTCAGGCTTTCGATGTTGGAATACCTGGTGGTGCGCCTTTTGGTCCGTTGGCCACAGCCACCTATCCGGAGGAGAAAAGGCAGCTGATTTCCGGAAAGTATACGATTAAGAATTTATTTACGGCAATGGATGAAATCAGTCTGCGAGTTTACCACCAATACATATTTCGCGATGTGGAGATGCTACCCAATACTCCTGCCAGCCTGATTGGAAACACCCGGATCACTGCTGAAAAGGTTCTGCCACGTGGCGAGCACAATACCAGCGGTTTGGTATTGGAAAGCAAATGGAAAACGGGAGAAAACAGCCGGTTGGTTGGCGGTATAGATTTATGGCAAAGGAAATTGGTTACCTCAAGAGATAAATACCTGAAGCAAGAGGTCTTGAATTCGTTTCAACAGGTACTAAATACCCTGAATATTATTCGTTCGGAAAAGCCGAATCCGGATTCCAGATTCGGCAGCGGAGGAATTTTTGTTCAGCATGAATCCAGCTTTTTGAAGGATAAACTGGAGCTGACTGTGGGGGCTCGCATTGACCGTATTCGAGTGGCTAATGATCAGGGACTTGATCCTTTTGCATTAATGGTCAACGGGGTGATAAAAGATCCTGTACCTAACCAACGGATCGTTTTTGCAGCTGATACCATTGGGGCTTGGTCCTGGTCAGCAAATGCCGGTGCTTTGTATCATCTTTTTAAGAATATGGATATTACTGCCAACGTAGGGCGCTCATTCAGAAGTCCATCGCTGGAAGAAAGGTTTAAATACATTGATCTGGGTTCGAAAGTCCGGTTGGGTGATCCGGGTTTGAAACCTGAAAAAGGCCTGTTCGGTGATATTGGTTTGAGGATATGGAAGGATCAGTTGCAAGTGCAGGCAAATGGATTCATTAATTACCTGAATGACATGATTGTTGAAACGCCCGGAGTATTCATTTACACTTTGAATACAGGGACCGATGCCGGTTTGACTGATACGCTTCCAGCCCTGGTCAACGCCAATGTTTCCAGAGCCCTTCTAACCGGATTTGATGCGTCGATAAACGTTCAGCCTTTCAAAAATGCAGTTGTATTTGCCAAAACCGCTTATGTCAGGGGCCTTAATTTGCAGGAGAATGATGACTTGCCTCTGATTCCCCCGTTCACCGCAGGAGCCGGGCTCCGCTATCAAGTACCAGGTGTTTTTACTTTGGAATGGACAACTAACTGGTATGCAGCTCAAAAGAAGATTGCCATTGGGGAAACCGCCACAGAAAGCTATTTCGTGTCGGATTTTTCCCTGTATTCCGCAGCAAGGGAATTTGGCATAACCTCCTTCCAGCTTTTTGCCGGGGTTGATAATGTGTTTAACAAATCATACCGGAACCATTTGGCCACCAACAGGGGCATAATTCTAACCGAACCGGGACGCAATGTGTTTGTTAAGGTTATTATGAAATTTTAGTAGAGTCCCCCCGGTCTGAAATGGAACATCATGGCAGATAACTTGTCTTTTGGTACCCTCCCCCTGGCCCCCTCCCTGAAAAAGGGAGGGGGAATGAGCTCTGATTCTCCCTCGGGTGGGGGTGGGTACTTAAAGACAAGTTATAAAGTAGAGACGCATATTTGCGTGTCTCTTATTGGCAATCCGTAGTCCTCCAGAGTGCAGTGTCTTTAGATTTTTCCCCAGAACAGTGCGTTAAGGAAAAGCTTGTGAGTAGCGGCCCAGTAACCACGGAAGAGCGGGTCGTCAAAAAACAGGATAACTTTTCCGGAGCCCATGGATTGACGCTGCACTGCGGAGGAGCCTTTGATGAGGGCCAGACTGGTTTTGTTTACATAGCCTGACAGCAAAGGGTTTTCTGAAAAAACAGCAAGGTTTTCATAAACATCCTGGCTTGGCTTGTAAAGTGAGTTCCCTTCCTTGAAAATGGCAAGCTTCTCAGAATGATATCCATAGGCTAAAGGGTGGGTAGTGTCCAGGTTACAAAGGAAGATGGTTCCTGGAATGGTTTTACCAGCCATGTCTTCTGTTCTGTTACTGTAAGGCCGTAATTCAGGTAATCCGGTTTTCTCCTCTCCAGTTTTTTCTACTGATGTTAATTTTGCAAATCCGTTTTTAGCCAGGAAAGAACAACCTGATTCGATCCCGATTAAAGAGCCTCCCTTACGTACCCAATCGCGAAGCTTGTCCAGATCGGGCGCATCGAGGTCATAAGAACCGGTAAGAATTATGGTGGTATAAGAATCCAGATTGATCGAGGAATACTTGTTAATATCCGCAATGGTTAATGGCACAATAAACCTGGAATCAAGAAGATGCCAAATTTCGCCGGTTATTCCGCTGTTCCCTGCACCAGAGAAAGTTAAGACCTTTGGCAAAATCAGGTCGCTGAATTTCCCACTGCCCAGGTCCGGTCCGTCAGGAGAATAGCCGGTTGGAGCCGAGTACATCGTTAACCCGTCGGTATTAACCAGTTTTGTGAGAACATAATAAAGATCGGATCCGGAAATCGGTTGGTTCTGCACCGGAACAAGCAAAGTTCCGGGTTGGAAATCCACCCTTTTCTGACCGAAATCCATTAAAAAGGGTGCTGTGGCTATTTTTACATGTATCCCCTGGTTAAGAATTTGGAACAATGATTTATGCACCAGGTAAGGGTCGCAGGGAATCAGATAACCCACCTGATTTTCGGTACCCACTATTTGGCCAGTGATGTCGGGTATCTTCTGAATGATTTTGTTGCCAGAGAACTTAGCCATTGTTTTTGAATCGACTGCCTCATATTTGATTCCCATAGCAAGAGGTAAAGTCCAGGCACTCACATCATAAAAGGTGCTGTCACTAAATTTGGTGACCGGTTCAAAGAGAGAACGTATCAGGCGATACTGGATCTGATTGGTGGGAATGAACCAGGATGAGGAGGGATCAAAGACGATCCCATTAACTTCGACTGGTTTATCGAGGTTTGCCACTCTGATTTGGTGCTGCAGCAAAATATCGAGCATCATTCTTGATTTGCCCGATTCGTGGCTATCACCGAAAATGTAACCTTTAACCAGTGAATTCTCTCCCTCAGTCATCGCTGTTTTAATAAAATCGGCCATATAAAACTGAAGTTCTTTTTTCAGGTCGTGAGCGGCATTAAGGGTTGAGAGGGAAACGGTAACCTGGTTACGGATGGTAAAAGGAAAAGTCAGGGGGCCATTGATGGTTTGACGGAGATGACCACGGCTGCTGGCTTGTTCAAAGAGTATACCAATAGAACCGTGAATATCAGGATAGGAAGATCCTTTCCCGAAATAGAAATCATCGAATGTTTCTTCAGTAAAGTACAGTGAGCCAATTTGATCCAAAGCCTTTGCATGGTAGGTTCCTATTTTTTGTGTCAATGCAAAATTGCCAGGTGGTACCAGCGGATTGGATCGTGCGGGAACTCCGGGTTGAAAGAAAAAGGTGGAATTTGAACCCATTTCATGGTGATCGGTAACCACATTGGGTTTCCAATAGTGGAACTGCGCTACCAATGCCCTGGTTTCAGGATGTTGAAGGAGAAGCCAGTCGCGGTTTAAATCAAACCAATAATGATTGGACCGGCCGCCTGGCCAGGGTTCCTGAAATTCGAAAGAGTTTGGATCGGAGTTGTTGTTTAGGCTTTTACGGGTATTAATAAAAGAAGCAAATCGATTGAGGCCATCGGGGTTTAGGCATGGATCGAGTAAAACAACTGTTTGATCGAGCATTTGCACGATATTTTCATTTTCGCAGGCAGCCAGATAATAAGCTACAACAGGAACCGCATTGGCTCCGCTGGGTTCATTTCCATGGATGCTGTAACCTAGCCAAACCACGAGAGGGTCTTTACCTCTGGTGCCTGTTTGAGTGCCTGGATCGAGGGCTGCAAGATGATCACGGCGAAGTTTATCGAGATTCTGCTGATTCGCAGGGGAGGAAATAATCAATTGAATTAGTGGCTGTTTCTCATAAGTTTCACCAATCTTAACGATGCTTATCCTATCCGAAGCCTGATCGAGAATTTCCAGATACCGGATGAGTTTATCATATGTGAGGTGGTATTCTCCGGTTTTAAAACCGATAACTGACTCCGGAGTTGGAATTGCAGGGTTGTAGCGCGATCCTGCGGGGAGATAATATTCAGTTCCAGGTTGACCGATCAAACCGGTTAGGCTTGATAGCCAAAGGATAACAACCAATAAATTTCGCATTTTATTTTAGTTTTAGACCCCATGAAATTAGGTTTTATGGATTTAACAAGCAAGAGAAATCTCTACCCAGGTGGGGTAATTGCATGACACTTTTGTATAAGTCAGTTAACTATGCTCAAATATGCACATACAATTATGCGTTTCAACGAAAATTACTTGCTAGATTTAGACCGGCAGATATGTATAATCAGAACCAGTGTATGATAAATCGTGAGTTGTTGAATCCCAGTAGTATAGTGGTTATTGGTGCTTCCAATGATATCCGAAAACCCGGGGGAAAAGTGTTAATGAACATCCTTGCCAATGGCTATCGGGGGAATTTATATGTTGTTAATCCAAAAGAATCAGAAGTTCAGGGAGTTAAGTCATTTCCAGATGCGCTAAGCCTTCCTCAAACCGATTTGGCTATTTTGGCTGTTCCTGCGTCTTACTGTCCGGCTTTAGTTTTGATCCTGGCGATGGAGAAGCAAACCAGGGCATTTATCATCATTTCGGCAGGGTTTTCGGAAGAGAATGCCGAAGGTGCAATTCTGGAGCAAGACATTGTAGATGTAATAAATGATATCGGTGGTTGCCTGATCGGTCCCAACTGTATTGGGGTTATCACTACAAATTACGCAGGCTGTTTTACCTTACCTGTTCCAAAGCTCGATCCTCACGGAGTTGACTTTATCTCCGGTTCAGGAGCAACCGCTGTTTATGTGATGGAATCTGCTATTCCGAATGGGTTAACCTTTTCGAGTGTTTTCAGTGTCGGAAATTCGGCCCAAACCGGGGTTGAAGATATTTTGGAATATCTGGATGAAAGCTTTGATGAGGAAACTTCCAGCCGGGTTAAGTTATTATATATGGAAAGCATTCAAAAGCCGGATAAGCTTTTGCGCCATGCCTCTTCCCTGATAAGAAAAGGCTGCAGGATTGCCGCAATTAAGGCAGGTAGTTCAGAAGCTGGAAGCCGTGCGGCATCATCCCATACGGGAGCACTTGCGAGTCCTGATACTGCAGTGGATGCACTTTTTAGGAAAGCAGGAATAGTTCGCTGTTACAGCCGATCGGAACTAGCCACCATGGGAGCCTTGTTTATGCACAAGAAATTGGAGGGTAACAGGCTGGCTATCATTACTCATGCTGGCGGACCAGCGGTGATGTTAACCGATATTCTTTCCTCCGGTGGACTCGAAGTCCCGCCTATTTCAGGTAGAGCGGCTGAGCAATTACTGTCAAAGCTTTATCCGGGCTCATCGGTTGCCAATCCAATTGATGTTTTAGCCACTGGCAGTGTGGAACAAATGGAGGCTGCTATTGAGTGCGTTGATAAGGAGTTGGATAATATCGATGGAATGTGCATCATTTTTGGGAGCCCCGGTCTTTATTCGGTCGATCCGGTTTACCGCCTTATTGATGAAAAGATGAAAACATGCTCCAAACCGATTTATCCTATATTACCATCAACCATTAATGCCGGCGAGGAGATTGGCTCGTTTCTGGCCCGTGGAAGAATTAATTTCCCGGACGAAGTGCTTTTCGGTCAGGCTCTTGTAAAGTCGAGGCTCATTCCGGAACCCTATTTTCCCGGAATGGAAATTCCTATACCAGCCTTTGAAAATATCAGAAAACTAATAGACACTTTCCCGGATGGTTATCTCACCCCCGTGCAGGTGCAACAATTGCTTGATGCCGGTGGGATTTCAAGAATCAGGGAGCGGGTAGTCAATACCGTGGAGGAAGCCGTTAGTACAGCCCTGTCTTTTGGGTTTCCTGTGGTGATGAAAGTTGTTGGACCGATTCATAAAACCGATGTTGGCGGCGTGCTGCTAAACTTATCCAATCATAGAGATATTGAGGAAGCTTTTGACCATTTGATGACGATTGAAGGTTCAACAGGGGTATTACTTCAGCCGATGCTTAAGGGGCAGGAGCTTTTTGTTGGGGCCAAGCGCGAAGGTTCTTTCGGTCACCTGATTATGGTAGGACTGGGAGGCATTTTTATAGAAGTATTAAAGGATGTTCAGGCTGGTTTGGCTCCTCTCTCACGATCGGACATCTCTTTTATGATCCGGAACCTGAAGAGTAATAAAATGCTTGAAGGGGTGCGTGGTCAACCTCCCATATCTGTTGAAAAGTGGACTGATCTGATCGTAGCGGTTTCAGATCTGGTTATTTCAGCACCTGAAATTGCAGAAATGGACCTTAATCCCTTAATGGGTTTAGCTGATAAAGTGGTGGCAGCAGATGCCAGGATCAGGATCGAAAAATAAACTGAAATTTATACTTTTGCACAAACAACTTTTAGAGATGGATAAAATTGCGATTCTTTTTGGACCCACCGGTGGTAATACCGAGAAGGCTGCTAATTTGGTTGCCAGGGCCTTTGGTGAGGATAAGGCTGTACTGATTCCTGTAAAAAATGTACAGGAAAGTGATATTATGGCTTTTTCCAGAATCATTTTCGGAGGACCAACGGTAGGAACTCATACCTGGTCGGATCCAAATCAGAAAAATGACTGGGATGTTTTTCTTACACGCTTATATAAAATGGATCTAAAGGGTAAGAGCTGTGCCGTTTTTGGGCTGGGCGACCAGGTTAGTTACTCCTTTAAATTTGTTGATGACGTTGGGACCATTGCTGATCATGTAATTCAGGCAGGAGGGAAACTCGTTGGATCAGTGGACCCTGAAGGGTATACATTTGATGAGTCGAAAGCCTTCCGTAATGGAAAGTTTTTAGGACTTCCGCTGGATGAAGATAACGAGCCAGAACTTACCCAAGGGCGTATAAATAAATGGGTTGAATTATTGAAAACTGAACTTTAAATTGTTAAGGATCAAAGAAACGGTGACTTCGGTTGCCGTTTTTTGTTTTAAAAATGAAATTTCTTAGGCCAACATATTTGATTAACCCTGATATCTGTAAGAGAAACCTACAGATTATGGCAGAAAAGGCATCCTCTTCGGGTGTGATTTTCCGACCTCATTTTAAAACTCACCAATCCTTAATTCTTGGCCGGTGGTACAAGGATGCCGGTATCAGTAAAATTACAGTTTCCTCATTAAGTGCTGCTGAATATTTTGCTAATGATGGATGGAAAGATATCACAGTTGCTTTCCCGGTTAATTTAAGGGAAATCGACCTGATTAATCAGCTGGCTAAAACGGTCAGGATTGGCCTTTTGTTGGAAAATCCTCAGGTGGCCATTGCTTTGGATTGCGAGTTAAAGTATAATGCCGACGTTTACATCAAAATCGATACCGGTTATCATCGAACTGGATTAATGCCTGGTGAAATGCCGGTTATTAAAGATCTGGCCGATCGGGTTCAAAACAGTAACCATCTCAATTTAGCAGGATTGCTGACTCATGCGGGTCATACCTATCATGCGCCCAATGCAGCCGCGATAAAGAATATATATGCGGAATCCACACGGATTCTGAACGATGTGAAAAATAATTTGTCCTATTTGGGCCAGGATCTGATTTTGTCTTATGGTGACACTCCATCATGCACCTTGATGGAAAGTTTTGAAAATATTCAGGAGATCCGTCCGGGGAATTTTATTTTTTACGATTTGATGATGATTGATGCAGGTGTTTGCGACCCTTCACAGGTTGGAGGTATCGTGGTTTGCCCTGTTGTTGCTACTCATCCATCAAGAAATCAGGCTGTTTTATATGGTGGGGCCATTCATTTTTCCAAGGATTCCATTTTGATTGACGGAAAACGGGGTTACGGCCAGATGGTGGAAATGAATGCAAAAGGTTGGCATAAACCGATACCCGGCGCCTGGTTGGTTTCTCTATCGCAGGAGCATGGAATTCTGGAAGCGCCACCTGAAGTAATCATGAATTTAAAACCGGGAAGTGTTGTTGGGATTCTACCTGTACATGCTTGTTTAACAGCAAATTTGCTACATGGATATCAGCTTACTGATGGCGGTATTGCAGATTACTTTATTGGAAATTGAAATTATAAATGGTTAAGTTAACAAAAATATTTATCTTGCCAGATGGTACGAAATACTCCGATTGACAGCCAAATTGTTGGGGAGCAAATTGCCCTTTCCAACCTACCTGATCTTGGGTTTGCCTCGATCAGGGAAATCGTCAGACTGGTAAATAAGATTGAGCAGCTTACCGGCGAAAAATTCATCAGAATGGAAATGGGAGTTCCTGGCCTGGAACCTCCCGATATTGGTATTGAAGCCGAAATTGCCGCATTGCATAAGGGCGTAGCTTCCAAATATCCGATGATCGAGGGCGTTCCTGAATTGAAGAGGGAAACCATGCGTTTTGTAAAATTATTCCTGAATGTTGATGTTAAGGAAGAGGCATGTATTCCATGCGTGGGGTCGATGCAGGGTGCGATGGCTGCTTTTATGGTGGCAAACCGTTCAGACAGGAACAAGCTGGGAACCTTGTTTATTGATCCGGGTTTTCCGGTCCAAAAGCAGCAATGCAGGGTGCTGGGGCATGATTTTGAATCCTTTGATGTATATGATTTCAGAGGAGATAAACTGGGGCCGAAATTGGAGTCCTTTTTATCGACCGGAAAAATTTCAACGCTGCTATACTCAAATCCGAATAATCCATCCTGGATTTGTTTTACTGACGATGAGCTGAAGACAATTGGAACACTTGCGGATAAGTATGATGTTATTGTGATTGAGGATCTTGCCTATTTTGGAATGGACTTTCGAAAAGACTATTCTTACCCGGGTCAGGAGCCTTATCAACCTACAATCGCTAATTACTGCACGCATTGGCTTTTGCTTATTTCGAGTTCAAAGGCTTTTTCCTTTGCTGGTGAAAGGGTAGGGGCCATGGTTATCAGTGATCAGTTATTTAACCGGGTATATCCTGATCTAAAACGATATTATACATCGGATCAGTTTGGATATTCAATGATATATGGAGCGTTATATGCTTTATCTTCAGGTGTTTGTCATTCAGCACAATATGGACTTGCTGCCATGTTGAAGGCAGCCAATGATGGACAGTTTAATTTTGTGGAGATGGTAAGGGAATATGGCAGAAGAGCACACATTTTAAAGAACATTTTTATTTCAAATGGGTTTAGTATTGTTTATGACCGGGATATTGACGAGCCAGTTGCAGACGGGTTTTATTTCACCTTGTCCTACCCTGGGTTAACCGGGTCGGAGTTACTTGAAAATCTGCTATATTACGGTGTCAGTGCAATATCACTGATGATAACAGGAAGCACCAGGATAGAAGGATTGAGGGCGTGTGTGTCGCAGATTCATCCTACACTGTATCCGGTATTGGAATCGAGGCTAAAACAGTTTAACAAAGATTTTTCAAAATAAGAATGATATGGCAAAAATGAAAGGGGCGATAGTTGTTGACATTGAGAAATGCAAAGGCTGTGAGGTTTGCAGAGTAGCTTGCCCAAACGATGTGATCGCTATGGCAAAGGAAGTTAACCATAAGGGTTATCATTATGCGTTTCAGGAAAATCAGGAGGCATGTGTAGGTTGTGCAAATTGTGCGGTGGTTTGCCCGGATGGTGTTATTACGGTTTATAAAATTAAATTGTCCGATTAATCATAAAATTGCTTGATGATGAAGGAATTAAAACTGATGAAAGGCAACGAAGCGGTTGCGGAGGGTGTGATCCGGGCCGGGGGCGATGCTTATTTTGGTTATCCGATCACCCCACAGTCGGAGGTGATGGAATACCTGATGGCCGAGCAGCCGGAGAAACGCACCGGAATGGTAGTGTTGCAGGCTGAAAGCGAAATTGCTGCCATCAACATGGTTTATGGTGCCGCCAGCACTGGAAAAAAGGTCATGACCAGTTCTTCGAGTCCTGGCATGAGCCTGATGCAGGAAGGAATATCCTATTTAGCGGGTGCGGAATTACCCTGCCTGCTATTGAATGTAGCTCGCGGTGGTCCGGGGTTGGGTACTATTCAACCTTCGCAGGCCGACTATTTTCAGTCCACAAAAGGAGGCGGTCACGGAGATTACCGGTTAATCGTTCTTGCCCCTTCCTCGGTTCAGGAAATGTTTGATTTTGCTTTTCTGGGTTTTGATCTTGCTTTTAAATACAGGAATCCGGTATTAATTCTTTCTGATGGGCTGATTGGTCAGATGATGGAAAAAGTTGAACTTTGTGATCAAGTACCCAGGACCACCTATTTTGACCGGAGTTGGACACTAACCGGAAAACCTGACGGGCAGCCAAAAAACCTGGTTACTTCGCTTGATCTTGATGCAGCTATGCAGGAAATTCATAATCAACATTTGCAGGAAAAGTACAGGAGATGCCAGGAAAGTGAGGTTCGATTTGAACTTTTTAATACTGAAGATGCTGAATATTTGTTTGTTGCTTATGGTTCATCTGCTCGGATCTGCCAAAAAGCGATTCAACTGGGACGAGAAGAAGGAATAAAGATCGGCTTGCTACGGCCCATTACCTTATGGCCCTATCCTGCAAAACCTCTCTCTGAACTTGCTCCACGGATGAAAGGCATTTTGAGTGTTGAACAAAGTGCCGGTCAGATGGTTGAAGATGTTAGATTATCAGTTGGATGTGGAGTACCTATCGAACATTTCGGGCGGATGGGTGGTATGATTCCAACGCCCGAGGAAGTTCTTAAAAACTTAAAGAAACTGCTTATTTCGAAATAGTTATGGATATAAAAGATATTATTAACCCGAAAAACCTGGTTTACCAGAAGACACCGCTAATGACCGATAAGCCTCTGAGCTATTGCCCGGGGTGCGGCCACGGCACTGCTCACCGGATACTAATGGAGGTGATTGAAGAGATGGGTATACAATCCGAAACTATTGGGGTGGCACCGGTTGGCTGCTCGGTTCTTGCCTATGATTTCATGAATGTGGATATGGTGGGTGCTTCACATGGACGGGCTCCTGCTGTGGCTACCGGGATAAAAAGATGCTGGCCCGAAAAATTCGTATATACCTATCAGGGTGATGGAGATTTGGCAGCCATTGGGACCGCCGAAACCATTCATGCTTGTAACCGGGGAGAAAACATCACAATAATTTTTATTAATAACGGGATATATGGCATGACCGGTGGTCAGATGGCTCCAACAACTTTAAAAGGGATGAAAACCTCAACAAGTCCGTATGGCCGTGATTTGGAGACCATGGGAAACCCGCTGAAAATTTCAGAATTGGTGGCTCAGCTTCCGGGAACCTGCTATGTTACCCGTCAGTCAGTGCATTCGCCCAGAAATGTTCGAAGGGCAAAAAAGGCCATTCGTGCTGCTTTTGAATCTCAAAAAGCAAATAAAGGAACATCTCTTGTAGAGATTGTCTCCAACTGCAATTCCGGATGGAAACTCGAACCGGTGGCATCAAATGAATGGATGGTGGAGAATATGTTTCCTTTTTATCCAATGGGAGACATCAAGGTTGATGGTAAACTGGTTAGTAATCAATAAATAACAAAAAAATGACCGAAGAGATTATCATAGCCGGTTTTGGTGGCCAGGGAGTTCTTTCAATGGGCAAAATCCTGGCTTATTCAGCGATCATGCAAAATCAGGAGGTTAGCTGGTTCCCATCATACGGACCTGAAATGAGAGGAGGAACCGCCAATGTTACCGTTATTTTGAGCGATCAAAGGATCAGTTCTCCAATATTACATGTTTACGACACCGCCATCCTGCTTAATCAACAATCGTTGGATAAGTTTGAGAATTCAGTGAAACCGGGCGGGGTATTGCTGTTTGACAGTAACGGTTTGACCCGGCATCCGGAGCGTACCGATATCAGGATTTATCGTGTGGATGCAGCAGATGCCACGGCGAAAATGGATTCCGCCAAAGCATTCAATATGGTTGTTTTAGGAGGGTACTTGAAAATCAAGCCAATTGTTAAAATCGAAAATGTTTATAAAGGTTTGGAGAAATCTATTCCTGCCAGATACAGCCATCTGCTTGAACTGAATAAGAAGGCAATTGAAGTGGGTCAGGAGATTGTGGAAAAGGTGAGCGGCTAATCAGCAAAAGAGTTTTTCTTGTGTTTTTTGTGCAGGTAGCGGTTGAGGAGGCCAGGTGAAAATCGTGCGAGATAGATTCCCAATACCTCGATACCGCCATAGATTAATTCATTCTTTTTGTGATGAACGGCATTTACCATTTTTGATGCCATCACCAGCGGGTCCACTCCTTTTTGCTGGTTGCGGCTCATTTTGTTGAACTTTTCTCCTGTGGGGGTGATGGCATTTACGGATATCTGAGTGCGTATATAGCCTGGGCACACTATTGTGATATTGACTCCATAATCAATAACTTCCTGGCGAATGGAATCGAAGAAACCATGAAGCGCATGTTTGGCTGCGGCATAAGCTGATCGCAGCGGGGTGCCAATTTTACCCACTACACTGGAAGTAACCACAATGTGTCCGCTGTTTTGCCTTATCATAATGGGCAAAACCGATTTGGTGAGCGCAATCACGCTGAAATAATCAATATCCATGACTTTCCGGTCAATCTCAACGGGCGATTCTATAGCCAACGCACGACTGCTGATTCCTGCATTATTAAACAGTACGTCCACACGGCCAAACCGTGCCATAACCTTTTCTGTTAGTGAGTTAACTTCATCATACTGATAAAGGTCGGCGGGTAAAATTAGTATCGCTTCTTCAGGAAGTCCGGTTTTGCCTGCAACACGTATGAGTTCCTCCGCCCTGCGGGCTGTGAGTACGAGATTTGCACCTTCACGCGCACACACTATTGCCAGTGCTTCGCCTATGCCGGAGGAGGCACCTGTTATCCAGACTGTTTTATTTTTCAGGGTCTTCATGGGTTTTTCGTTTTGACGAAAATAGCAATTCATTTCCAGTTTCAAGGATGATTGGTTGTTTTCTGTGATCCCTTCTTGGTTATATTTGTCGGTTCAAAAAAATGAAACCATTATGGAGAAAAGGATTATCGGGATACAGCAAATTGGTATCGGGGTTAAAAACATGCGCGAAGCCTGGAGTTGGTATAAAAAGGCTTTTGGGATGGACATCCGGGTATTTGAAGATGACGCGGTCGCTGCCTTAATGCTCCCGTATACAGGGGGAGAACCCAGAAAACGCCATGCTGCATTGGCTATAAATATCCAGGGTGGAGGTGGGTTTGAGATCTGGCAGTACAAAGGGAGAATTCCTGAACCTCCTGCCTTTTCTATTCAAATTGGCGATCTGGGAATTTTTGCGGCCAAAGTGAAATCAAAGAATGTAAGGAATAGTTTCAAAGAGCTTTCAGATGCAGGAATTTCTATACCTGGTGGTTTGCTGACCGGCCCCGATGGGAAGGAACACTTTTTTGTGACGGACCCTTATAATAACATTTTTGATGTTGTGGAGGGTAGTTCCTGGTTCCATAATGATAATAAGCACAGTGGCGGTACTTATGGTGCGATTATCGGGGTAAGCAATATTGATGCAGCCATGAAAGTGTATTCAGATATATTGGGTTATGATCATGCTGTATACGACAAAACAGGGGTGTTTCCCGACTTATCCCTGATAAATGGTGGATCAGGGAAGTTCAGGCGGGTTTTACTCACCCACAGTGTGAAGCGTTCGGGTGGTTTCAGCCGGCTATTTGGTGAGAGCAAGATTGAACTGATTCAGGCCTTGGACCGCCAACCGGAATCCATTTTTAAAAACCGTCTTTGGGGTGACCTTGGTTTTATCCATTTATGTTTTGATATTCAGGGAATGCATGAACTGAAAAAGGAATGTGCTGAAAAGGGCTTCCCCTTTACCGTTGACAGTGAGGTGAAATCGGGCGAGTCATTTGATATGGGTGAGGCAGCCGGCCATTTTAGTTATATTGAAGATTGCGATGGTACCCTCATAGAATTTGTAGAAACACACCGGGTTCCTATACTGAAAAAGCTGGGAATATCAATTAACATGACCAAACGAAACCCATTGAAAAATTTGCCTGATTGGCTGATAAAAGGGATGAGGTTTAATAGGTTTAAAGGGTAAATGGTTAAGGGTTAAGTAGGGGTGAAGGGGGAAGGGTTAAGGAAGGGTGAAGGGTTAAGGGTGAAGGAAGAATAAAGGGTTTCAATAGTAGATTTGTAGGGGTTGAAGATTTTCAACCCTCTTGAATTTTGTTTGTGGTTGAAGATTTTCAACCGTCTTGAATTTGGTTTGTGGTTAAAGATTTTCAACCGTCTTGAATTTGGTTTGTGGGATCATTCGGTGTTTGCGTATCATTCGGCGTTTTTGCAGAGATCTGCGTTATCACAACACCATTCTTCCGAATCACGTTTCACGCTTTCCGGTTCACGTGATTCCTGTCACTAATCTTCTTTATTTGTTCGTTTGCTCATTATTTTTATATCTTCGGGGGCAAAACTTTGAAGTTCAGACACTGTGCGATATGAATTTTCCATGTTAAAGCCTAAGAAGATCTATCAATCGAAAGTAGTTATAGTCTTATTGCGCAGTTGGGTATTGTCAATATTTTTGGGTTCACTGGTCTTTTTTTTGCTTCATATTAACCCGGACCCTTATCTGTTCACGCTGGTAGATTCCTCTAGTTCGATACCAGATCCGGAAGGTAGCCGTACCTATTATCTTGACCTCAATTCTGATGGTCAAGCCGAATCATTTAATTTTTCCAACATCACTGACAGTGCTTCCAGCCTGTTGGTTTTCACCTCACAAGGTGTGGCGTTTGAGCAATGGAACTTTAAGGGAAAATTTACAGAAGGTTTGTTACGATTAATTTCCAGTGATTGTGATCATGATGGTAAATTAGAAATTTCAACGGTAACACTGGAAAAAAACCACCTTTACCTGAATGTTGTTGAACCGTATAGTATCAACCCTTTGTTGGTGGACAACAAGTTTATTGATACAATATGGACCAAGTACGAAAGTCCATATACTTATTTAAAGAGCTGTCCGGAAACTGATTTGAATCTTGACGGGTGTGATGAAATAATCTTTTCATTTTCGGCTGGGTATGCCAGACAACCGAGAAAAGTGTATGCATGCAATTTGGTGGACGGAACAATCTGGGGGAGTCCCTATGCCGGAAGTGTGCTTACCAGCCTCACTTCGGCAGATCTGAATCGCGATGGAAAACCGGAGTTGATCGGACAATGTTATGCACCAAATAATTATATGGATGAATCGATTGATCTCAAGGATAATAGCTCTTGGTTTATTGTTTTGGAC
Organism: uncultured Bacteroidota bacterium; assembly: GCA_903919925.1. GTDB lineage: Bacteria > Bacteroidota > Bacteroidia > Bacteroidales > UBA12481 > UBA12481. Next base: position 16,718 of record CAIXKO010000156.1, read on the forward strand.
AATCACTTGAATTATAAGGTTCCACCAATAAAAACAGGTCCACATTTTTCAGAAACTAACACTATTGGGCTTCCGGAAAATGACACTCTGAAATACTATGTTTATAGTACAGGGTATCGGGATAGTATTTTTAAAAATGATTGGTATAGCCTGGATTCTACTTATAATATACATGCCACCGATTTTCCTTATAAAGTATCTCTGTCTCACCCATTCATTTTTGCCTATCCGGCTTACGGGCGGGGCGGTATTTTCTTTAATCGATGGGATCCTGCTTTATTCATTGATGCCAGAGGCAATAATTATGTGAATAATAAATTTCCCAGGCGAGCTCAGCTGTTTGAGATGCAAAATCCAACCTTTGGAATCAGAGAGTTTGCGTATTGTTTTTTGACCGATGGCCAATCTTTGAATGTTTCATTTTATTCCATTGATGGTAAGAATCTGGGATCCATTCCAATCGAAAACTTTACTCAATTAAAGTCGGTTTGCTGGGCAGGAAGAATCAATAAGAATAATCAGTTGTTTCTTTCAGGCGATAAGCAGAAGCAGTGGTTTGAAGTGCGCCGCAACCCTTTGCGGTTTTTTCAATATCTGATTTGGATTGGGTTGATATCAGGTTTTTGGGGATTCATAAAATTAATTCGGTTCAGCGCCGCATTTGAGAATTCAACGAGGGAATCTCTTCGGAGGGAAATACTCGAATTGCAGCTGAAGACGGTGAAAAACCAGCTTGATCCCCATTTTACTTTCAACGCCCTTAATGGACTATCACACCTGGTAATGACGGGTGATACGATAAGAGTAGGCGAATTTATCAGTCACTTTTCGCGACTTCTACGTACCTATCTGAATACTTATGATCAGGCCTTGGTTAAGATAAAACATGAAATTCAATTTCTCGAAAATTATATGGAATTGCAAAGGATCAGGTTTGATGATAGAATCAGGCTTGAATTTAGTATCCATGAGGATGTAGATACCAATTTGTTGGTTCCAAAGATGATATTGCAAACGCATGTTGAAAATGCGGTTAAGCACGGTCTGCAGCCCAAGCTATTGCGATCGGATTCTGAAATTGGCTTGGTTAAAGTTTTGTTTTTTAAAGAAATAGAAAGTACGGTTATCTTAATTGAAGATAATGGTGTTGGCAGAGGGAACGGGCATGGACCCCGGGAGGAGAGTACTGGAAAGGGGTTGCAGGTGCTGGAGCATATTTTTACTTCTGTAAAGCTGTTATATCGAATCAGGATAACACAGGAATTTGAGGATATTAAGAACGCTGATGGTAAGCCAGCCGGCACCCGTGTAAGGATTGTGATCGGCTGATTATTTGTAAAAGTGCATCTCGTCAATATATTGCCATACCTGATCAGGCATAAAAAATCGTATATCTTTTTTTAATTTAATCGATTTGCGAATAAAACTGGAAGAGATTTCAATCATTGGGGCGCTTCCAACCAGTTTAACCGAAGGGTGATTTTGGTGTTCGAAATGGGTAATACTGGAATTGGGAATCGAAAGAGGACCCTTATCGGGTCTGGGATAAACAAGAATCTGGTAATAGGCAAGAATTTCTTCGTAGTTTTTCCAACGGTGAAAATCGGTCAAAAGATCGGAGCCCATAATAAGAGAAAATTGGTTCTCAGGATACTTTTCTGCCAGAAAAGCCAGCGTATCAATAGTGTATGAGGGCTTTGGAAGGTTGAATTCCACCGTGCTTACCCTGAATTTTGGATAATCACCGATTGCTCTGTTCAGCAATTCGCGGCGGTGATAATCGGCTAGTAATTCGTTTTCGTTTTTTAAGGGATTAAGAGGGCTGATGACGAGCCATACCTGATCAAGTTCACCAAACTCAGCCAGAAAATTGGCTACCATCAGATGACCGTTATGGATCGGGTTAAACGATCCAAAGAAAAGGCCGATTCTTTTACCTCCCATCGAGAAATTCGCTTACTATCTTTTCTGTTTCTGCCAGAGCGTTTTGCAAGTTGTCATTGATAACAATGACATCGAATTCCGGAGCTCTTGCCATTTCTGTGAGGGCTTTATCCAGACGCAGTTTTATTTTCTCCGGAGAGTCTGTTCCACGCTTTGCCAGGCGTTCCTTTAATGCTTCGACCGAGGGTGGACTGATAAAAATGGCTAATACCTGATCACTAAATATCTTCTTGATATTCAGGCCACCTACAACATCAACGTCAAACAAAGCACGATTTCCGTTTTGTTGTATCCGGTTGATCTCTGATTTGAGTGTGCCATAAAAATGGTTTGGGTAAACTTCTTCCCATTCCAAAAAATCACTATCTATAACTCTTTGCCTGAATTCATCGGTTGTAAGAAAGTAGTAATCAACACCGTTCACTTCACCGGTGCGCATAGGCCGGGTGCAGGCGGTTATGGAAAACTCCAGGTTTAATCCGGCACTTAACAAATGCCTGGCAATTGTTGTTTTACCAGCTCCGGAAGGTGCGGAGAGGATAATGAATTTATTGCTTTTTCCCATCTCATTCGGAAGTGTTTGATTTCAGGGCTCTATAAAACGTTCATTGATTGTTCTTTAAGCTTCTCGAGTTCGTCTTTCATTTCCACAACAATTCGCTGAATATCAGAATCATTAGCTTTAGATCCTATGGTGTTTATTTCACGTCCGATTTCCTGTGAGATAAAACCAAGCTTGCGCCCGAGTGTTTCTTCGGTATTCAGGGTTTCAATAAAATAATCGCAATGATTACCCAGCCTGACCATCTCTTCGTTGATATCCAGTTTTTCGATATAATAAATCAGTTCTTGTTCAAAACGGTTTTGATCAACTTTTATCCGGTCACTAATATCCTTTAAAGCAGAGCTCATTCGTTCCCGAAGGCGGTCAATCCTGTTTTTTTCAATTGCCCGGATCCGTGTCACACCTTCCAAAATGAGCTGTATCCTGGTATTAAAATCATCCTCAATTGATCGCCCTTCCTGTAAACGAAACTCATCAACCTGGCCAACACATAACTGGATAGCAGCAAACAGTTTGGCCCATTCATCCGCATCAAAGTCCTGTTTATCAACTTTTACCACATCAGGAAGTTTCATGATCAGCGGAAGAAGAATATCGTTTCCCGGAATAACCATGGCTGGCTCCAATTGCTTGAGTTGTGCAAGATAATCGAGAATAATAGCCTGGTTAATGGATACCATCCGATCATTGCCGGAGGATTCAAACCATACGCTAACCTCTATTTTTCCTCTTTGCAACGTTCGGCTCACTTCATTTCGCACCTGGTTTTCTCCTTCGCGGTACATAGATGGTAATTTCAGGTAAATGTCTGCCTGCTTGCTGTTCAAACACTTAATCTCCACGTTGGCGGTCCTGTTGCCCAGGTCAGCACTCACTTTACCGAATCCGGTCATCGATCTTATCATGCTTTTCAGAATTTATTGCAAAGTTAACAGAATGAGTCAATTCAGTTGTTAAGGCGCGATGATTAACTTTGGCAAGTGAATTGCTATCGGAATTTTAAACGAACTGATATGAAAAAAGTATTTTATCTGATTCTGATTATTGCCGGAATAACCTTGCTGGCAATACCGTCACCCAAAATGCCGGTCGACAAGAAAGTGTGGATCAGAATTGATTCATTGGAATCGGAAGGATTATTCCGTTCTGCTCTTAACCTCACTGAGCAAGTGTATGTTAGTTCTAAACAAAACAATGATCCGGAAACAGAAATCAGGGCGTTGATATACAAACTTAAATATGCACAAGAGCTTGAGGAGGACGGGCAGGTGGCAGCAATCGGTTTGCTGGAAAAAGAGCTTCCTGACGACCGGCTCGTTCAGGGATCTCTGAAATACAGTATGCTGGCTGAGCTTTATTATAGATATTATTCTGCAAACCGATGGACCATCAGCCAGAACCCGATGGAAGATAAAGGGGCTGATCAGCCTATGCTGAATTGGTCTCCCGAACGATTTTATCGCGTCATTTTGGATCATTATGAGTTGTCGCTCCGCAAAGCTGAACAGTTAGCCGCAGTTAAAGTAGAGTCTCTAAGCGGGTTATGGATTGGTAATCTGGCTGATACTGTTTGTAAGCCATCATTATATATTGTATTGATCAGCCGTGCACTCGATTTTCTGCAAAATTCCGGAGAGTTTTCACTGTCCACTCTAAAACCAGCCATATTCTGTTCGCCTGATCTTTTTTCAGAACCTGACCGGTTCATTAATACGATTCCCGAAACTGAAGCATCGGGCAGCAATCCGTATTACCGTGCATTGAGATGGTATGGAGCGTGGCTTGGAAGAACAGATAAAGGAGCTTTGGTATCAGCCGATCTTCAGCGTTTGCGGTATGTGCATGAGCAATCCTGTAATGAGTCCCGCGATAGCCTTTATGAATCGGGGCTCGGAAGGTGGATTGGAAAATTAGCAAAGGATAGTGCCATTGCTACTGTATATGAAGCGCTTGCGCAATATCATCTGGATCGAAGTAACCTTTTTCAGATCAACGATCCTGATACACTGAAATACAGGAAGGAACGTACTCTGGCGGCCGGGTGGCTGAACCTTTCGAAGGAATGGTCACAAACCCTTGCAGGAAAGAGATGCCAAAACTTATTAGCTTACTTGAATAAACCTGAATTATCCGCACAATCAGAGAGTTACCAGATTCCCATGCTGCCTTTCCCAGTTAGTGTTGAATACCGGAATGTGCCAACGTTGTATTATCGGGTTTTTAGTTTGAGTCCTTTATCGTGGTATACTGCATGGAATGATCTCGAACCGGCAGATAAACTTAACCGGATAAATGCGATGACGGCGGTCAGATTCGGGAAGATGTCACTTCCGGACGATGGTTTAATGAACCCGCACCGTGCAAATATGATCATGGAGCCGCTGCCGGCAGGTTTTTATTTAATGGTTTTTTCGGTTTTTTCGGTCTCTTCGGATGTTTCCAATCAGGCAAAAAATCCCGAGGCGGGAAATCTGCTGGTTACGGTGCCTTTGTCCGTTACAAAAACCACGTTGGTTAGCCGTCAGGGTAACTCAACCACCAGAGATTTCTATTTCCGCGACCGGGATAATGGAGCACCCCTTACCGGATTGACAGTTGTTCCCTGGTATAGTTTTTATGATCAGCAATCGAGGCGGTCGATTTTAGAAAAAGGGAAGAAAAAGATTTCAGGAACTGAAGGTTTCCTTGAAATTGCCGATGGCGGACCCTCTCGAAATGATGCATCCCCAAAAGCTTATCGATTGGAGATCATTAATAAAAGGGACACGATGGTTACTCAGGAACTATTTTACCCGGGTTATTATCCGGGAAAAGTTATCCCCAGAACCAGTCTTTTATTGTATACCGACAGGAGCCTTTATAAACCCGGTGATGAAGTTTTTTATAGAGGAGTATTAATCGATTATATTGGAGATTCAATAGCCATACATCGGACGGATTCCATTGTTATGTTTTTGCAAGATCCAAAATATCAAATAGTTAGCCAGTTTATTGATACGGTGGATTCATTAGGTGTTTTTAGCGGATCGATCAAACTGCCCTATAAAGGATTAACGGGATCCTATATTCTTCAATCAAAATATGGGCAGGCAATGGTTCGGATGGAGCAATACCGGAGACCGGCATTTTCCATCAGGATTGAAAAAGGGTCTGATATTTTTACTCCCGGTGAGGTAATCCGGGTTACCGGTGTGGTAACTGCATTATCGGGAGAACCGGTTTCCGGGGCTGAGATTGTTGCACAGGTTGATCTGCAACCTGGTTATAGTCCGAGGAGATGGGCACCGTATAATGGCCAGAAAATCAGGATCACCACTATAAAATCAGTATCGGATGTTAATGGCCGGTTTACATGCGAATGGGCTTCAATACCCGATGGGAGTAATCCGTTTGGATCAGGTTCTATTGCAAGATATACAGTAAATATTAGTGCAACAGATATGAACGGCGAGACTCAACAGGAGGAAACGTTGGTTGACTGTGGTAGGGAGACTGTAAACCTCTCCTTGAATATTCCCGGGAAATTGTTTTCAACAGATACCTTAAATGGTACTATCGGTGCGATTTGTACTGATGGGAGGGTTGTTAAAGTTCCTGCAAAATTAAAAATCAGCAAGCTAAAAGATCCTTTGCGATACTGGATGGACCCTCTTTTGCCCGAACCTGACCGGTTTACTGTTAAATTCAGCGAGTGGCAGAAAAAGATACCAGGACTCCCGTATAAAAATGAAAATCAGTATTTTACATGGCCAGTTTTATCTGTTATACAGGAAACCCCTTATCAGAATGACTCTATTTCCAGAATCGCTGTTCCACCAACAGGGAAATGGCAAAAGGGGTGGTATAAAATTGAGCTAATTCCTGCTAATGCAATGGTCTGCAAATCAGTGACGGATTATTATTATGTTGAAGATACTACCCCGCAAAAAATTGAAGCAGATCAAACCCTGTATGGAGAAGTAGGAAATTCTGTGTTAAAGACGGGACAAACACTAGAATTGAGGTACGCATGCAATGGTAAAGGGTTTATTTTGGTTGATCTTCAAAAGAGGGGTGATTCTCCTGCAACATCCTGGTATCCTGCCGATAAAAAAACAACTAGCCTGAGTTGGCGGGTTGGTGATGATTGGCAGGGTGGTGCGGTTATTCGTATGATAATGGTTCGATCCAACCGGGTTTATGAGAAGTTCTTACCGGTCTCGATTCCATGGGAAAATTCGAAATTGACTATATCAGGATTGAGCAACCTCACTAAGGTTAAGCCTGGCGATAGCGTAAGTATCAGGTTATTGGTAACCAATGATAAAGGAACGCCGGCACGGGCTTCAGTTGGAATAACAATTTATGATGCTTCACTTGACCTTATTTCTCCCCACAGCTGGATGTCCGTTTCGAGGCAGGTGTTTGGTGGGGGTCCCTCTTTTGAGGCCATGAATACAAGCCTCTCAGGGTATCAGACTCTGTGTGAAACAACTCTAAATATAATTGAAGTACCCTATATTGAGCCTGTTTCACTCAACTGGTTTGGGCTGGGGTATTACGGGACCAGCAGAATGGATGCTCCAATGATGAGAATGGCGATGGTTGCCAGTGGGGATGTGAAGAGCGAGAGGAGCGAGAAGAGTGAGAAGAATGTGAATAGCGAGAAGAGCATGAAGAACGAGAAGAATGGGAAGCCTGTGGAGAACGGGGAGAAAGTGGAGAACGGGGGAAGCGGGGAGAGTGGGGCTGGGGTTGTTGTAATCAGGAGTGATTTTAGGGAGACAGCTGTTTTTGAGGGTAATATTTTAACGGATAAAGAGGGTGTTGCGGAGGTTAAGTTTAAGGTTCCTGATGCATTTACTGAGTGGAAGGTGCTGGTGGCCGGTCATGATAACAAACTGGCTTTTGGCATGGTGGAGCAGCATTTCAGATCGGCTAAAGATTTGATGCTAAAATCGAATTTCCCTGAATTTATGAGAGTAGGGGACACCGTGGTTTTGGCTGCCCGTTTAGGTTGGTATGGTAAAGGTGCAATTGAAACCAACACATCATTGGGATTATCTAATACCTCGGGAAAAGAGATAACCCGATTTGCCGATGTAAAGTCCAAATTTTCACCAGGGGATGCACTCCCATTTTTCTGGACCTTTACCGCACAGAATAATGAGCCGGTCAAATATGTAATAAAATCAACATCCACCGGTCCGGCGGATGGATTATCGGATACTATAAAGGTTTATTCCGATAAAGTGCAGCTTTGGACTGCCCAGCCATTTTTCTTCTCCAAACCAGGGAAAAAGCAGCTTAAGATTGAGGGCGATCCCATTGAAGCAGCTTTTGAGGTTACTACAACTCCGGCATGGCAAATACTTCAATCACTGCCAATTGTAAACAAGCAGGAGCGCGACTGCTCGGAATATTGGTTCAGTAGGTTATACCTGGCTTGTTTGGCAGGAAATATTGCGGACAAGTATCCGGAGGTAGCAGGTCAGTTTTTAAAAAGTTCAGTGCCTGAGAACCAAAAGGACCGTGTTGCTCAGATCAGGGAGTGGATGAATTTACAAACACGGGGCCGTGAGTTGGCGTATGTACTGGAAAAACTCTCCAATCTCCAGAATCAGGATGGTACCTGGCCCTGGTTTAAGGGTATGGGTACTGATTTGTTTATGACTCAACAGATTATAGCCGGCTTGGGAGAAATGAAAGCTATGGGAGTCTTTGATGTTACCAGTACACAGAGAGGTAATTACCTTTTAACCCAGGCCATTCAGGCTATGGACAATTGGCTGTACAGACGATTTAGGGAGGTTCTGCGGATCGATTCGATTAATCCTCAAAAAGTACATCTGGACCCATTGGTAATCCATTACCTGTATGCCAGGAGTTTTTATCCGGGATTGACGCTCGCGCCTGCGAATGAAATTGCCTGGATACATTTTACTGACCGGATCCCCCTGGAGTGGACTCAGCACAGTATCGGGCTGCAGGCATTAATGGGAATTGCCAGTGTACGGCTTGGACGGATGGCGAGTGCCAATTCCATTTATAAATCTTTGCGGGAGCGTGCAAAAACTGACGAGCAATGGGGCATATACTGGCCGAGAAAGGGATACGGCTCATCCTGGTTTGAATGGGATTTATGGATGCAAAGCCGGATGATTGAATTGTTTGCTGGTATCGAAGACGGACGCAAGGATTTGGACCAGCTAAGGTTATACCTCATTCACCAGAAGCGGGGAAGAGATTGGGGAAACGGGATGATTGCAGCCTGGGCGTCAAAATCGTTACTCTTTTACGGTAGTCAGTCATCCATAGAGCCGGCCTCGGTAGGGATGACATGGGGTAAGGAGAAATACTCTCCATTGCGAATTAAAACCGGCGGTATGGGGGTTACTGGTTATTATCGGTTTGAGTGGAAAAAACCGCAGGAAATGCCTGCTGCCCGTTCTATGGAGGTTACTAAAAACGAAGGAGGGCCCGCCTGGGGTACTCTGTTTACCCTGAATAATTACCAGATCGATAAGCTTGCTGCTACCAGTGGCCCCTTAAATATTTCACGAGAGGTGATGATTCGTAATGAAAGGGGTAGTTGGGCACCCATTCTTAAACGTCAGCAGATACCCGTTGGTTCGGTGATCAGGATACGGTTGAATATTAAATCGGACCGGGAACTCAGTTATATTGAAATCAGGGATAACCTTGGTACCGGTTTTGTTCCGGTAAGGTTTTTGTCGGGATATCAATATCATTCCGGAGTATCCTACTATCAATCTCGTGAACCCGAGAGTATTGTATGCAACATTGCGGAGCTACCCAAGGGTATTAGTACCATTGAATATCAGGTTGTAGCAGAACAAGCCGGCAGTTATTCCGGAGGCTATGCCACTGCCACAAGTTTGTATGCACCTGAATTCAGAGGTTGGTCAGATTCTTTCAGGATACACGCCAGACGCTAAAATTCTATGGGCTCGAGTTCCATAGTAAAATGGCGCATGATCGGAGCTTCGGCGGTTAACCGGTAACCATGGTTTCTGTTGCGGGCATTTTTAAATACCTGTCCGCAAACGGCTGCTGTGTATTCCATATGATTGTTAGTATAAGCTCTCCGCGGGATTGCCAACCGCACCAGCTCTAATGCCGGGTACCGGTTTTCGCGGGTAACCGGGTCCCGGTCCGCCATCAGTGAACCTATTTCGGCACAACGAATGCCACCGGCTTTATAGAGTTCAATCACCAGCGATTGACCTGGAAACTCTTCGCGGGGAATATTGGGAAAGAAACGCAATGCATCAATAAATATCGCATGCCCTCCAAAGGGTTCTTGAATGGGAACCCCATATTCTTTCAGCTTTTCACCAAGAAAAGCTATTTGTGAAATCCTGGATTCGAGGTAATCAAATTCAGTTGCCTCACGCAAACCCTGGGCAAGGGCAGCCATATCGCGACCAGCCTGGCCTCCATAAGTCAGGAATCCTTCAAACATAATATTAAATGTAGAGGCTGCCTGATAAATCTCTTTACTTTTCAGCGCAATAAATCCGCCGATATTGACAATTCCATCCTTTTTTGCCGACATGGTGGCACCATCAAATAAGGAGAACATTTCCAATACAATTTCCCTGATCGATTGATCATGATAATTGTTTTCCCTTGTTTTGATGAAGAAAGCATTCTCTGCAAATCGGGCGGCATCGATGATCAGAAGCTTGCCAAACCGGTTGGCCAGGTTTCTCACCTGTCTGATATTTTCCATTGATACAGGCTGCCCGCCAGCGGTGTTGCAGGTTGCAGTAATGAGAATAAATGATACTTTGTCAGCTTCCTTTTCCAGTAAGGCTTCTAATTTGCTGATATTAACATTGCCTTTAAACGGATGAGGGTTATTTGTGTCGTAAGCCTCATCAATAGTGCAATCCACGGCTATTGCCTTTCGAAATTCAATATGCCCTTTGGTCGTATCGAAATGAGCATTGCCAGGTACTAATTGGCCTTCCTTTACCAAAACAGAGAAAAGTACATTTTCGGCAGCCCGTCCCTGGTGTGTTGGCAGCAGATATTCAAACCCGGTAAGTTCCCTCACGGTATCCCGGAGTTCATGAAATGATCGCGATCCAGCATATGATTCATCCCCGGACATGATGGCGGACCATTGCCTGTCGCTCATGGCACCGGTACCGGAATCAGTGAGGAAATCAATAAATACCTGATCACTCTTCAAGTTGAAAACATTATACCGTGCTTGTTGTATCCAGTTCAGCCGCTCGGTTGGAGTGCTTCGGTACAAGGGTTCGATCATCTTTATTTTATAGGGTTCGCAGAATGGTAACATAGTTCAAAGGTTTTTAAAAATTGATTTTTGAAGAAACGAATAAAGCAGATGGACAGGATTGGATGAATCTGGTAAGTGTTCAGCTATTTATTTGATAGCTGGCAACTAAAATCAGATAAGCAGGTTGAGAAAGAATCTCGTTTCTTCAGGTTGCGAAAAACCTGATCTGCCAAAATAGATTTAACCTTTAATACGTTCATAGATGGGTGCAAATTTCGGAAATTTGCTGGATTAGTTGTTACAATTATTGAATATTTGGGTGAGGCTTTTGTACTTTTGCGGCCTGATCAGGAATTTTTAAAAGATGAGAAAGTTTATTTTGATTTTAGCTATAGTATGTACCGTAATACCTGGTCCTGCTATCCAGGCTCAGGTGGTACAAGATATTAATTCGGGTAAGGAGAATCTGAATGTTTCCCGCGATTCCATGATTCAGTTAATCAGAATGAAGGATTCTTTATTGCATCTGATCCGCCGCGATTCCGCTAATATGGCTAATCTGATTGTCAAATTGGAGTTTAATCGCGATTCCCTTAACTCTGCTCTTTATCAATCAATTTACCGGCAAAAAGTTGATTCTGCTGACCGGATGCGCCAGTATTTGGTTTTACGCGATTTTAATCGCCGGTCGCGGCAGGAGCTTTATAATCCAATCGGTATTATTGATAAGGATTCTGTGAGAAGTTCTATGAAACAGATCGTTGACGTTGTTTTTGAGGATACTGCCTTTAGTCCCAAACCTCTACTATTAAAAAGTTCCATCGACAGGCTCGTCTATCACCTGAATAATGATTCGGTTTTTCTAAGGATCATTAACGATACTCATGATACAATCCCGTTTGTTCTTAAAAAGAACAAAATTGATTCCACCGCCTTTTTTGTGATGAACAGTAAGAAGGATTCAGCCAAGCTTTATATGAGCAGTCTCGGGCAGAATTTATTATATATGAGGGTAGGGGACGACCTGAATCTTAAGCATTTACTGAAAAAGACAGGTGGCCTGGAGGAGATATCAATTGATTGGCCCGATAAAAGCAAGTATAGGGTACCCCGTCGGGTGGTGCCGGTTCCACCCGCCAAATTGTGGTTCTTAAGATCAGAGTTAAGCTTAAGTGTTAATCAGAATACCTACCTGAACTGGGCCAGAGGGGGGAACAATAATATTGCGTTTACCACTGATGTTAAGGCATGGGCCAACTATGCCAAGAAAACCATCAGTTGGACCAATTCATTTTGGTTTGTTTATGGGTTGCAGAAAACGGAATTGCTGAGTCTGAGAAAAAGTGCCGACCGTGTTTTTATTGTATCCAACTTGTCGCAAAAAGCCTTTAAAAATTTCGATTACACCTTGGGGTCAACTTTTGAAACCCAAGGATTCAGGGGTTATGCTTATCCAAATGACTCGGTTCCGGTTTCAAAATTTATGGCACCTGCCGATTTGAAAATCAACCTTGGGATGACTTTTAAACCAAATCCGAAACTCACGGTTAACTTTTATCCGGTTGGAGGACAATTCCGGTTTGTACTGGATACTGCCTTAATTGATCAAACAAAATTCGGTTTAAAGGCCGACCAGCGTATGAACGCGCAACTTGTGGCACGCATCATTTTCAACCATAGCACGGTGCTGTTCAAGAATATCAGCATGACGAATTTTCTTGATTTAACCTCCAATTATATTGATCATCCGGAGAAAATCAACTTTAACTGGAGGCTTGGATTATCACTCAAAGTAAACAAGTACATCTCCACCTCAATCAACACGGAGATGCTTTACGATAATCGTACTCTCATTCCACTTTATGAAATTCAGGATGGCAAGAAAGTTAAAGTGGGAGAGGGCAAGCGCATTCAGTTTAGTGAGCTTTTTGGCGTAACATTCAAGTATGCAATCTATTAGCGCAGAAGCAAGTCGGCAATAACGAGTGTGGCAAAAATTACGCTGGCAATGCCGTTTGTTGTTCCAAATGCACGATTAACTCTTTTAAGATCAGTGGGTTTAACTATAAGGTGCTGGTATATTAGCAGTGCGGTGAAAATGCTGCATCCCAGCCAGTATAGCAGCCCGAATGTGGCGACAATACCGGTAATGATCACCATTGAACCCGTAATTATGTGAAGGAATACGGAAATATATAGTGCATTGCGTACTCCAACTTTTGAAGGAATAGAGTAAAACCCATTGGATTTATCAAAATCCTCATCCTGAAGTGCATAAATAATATCAAACCCACTAACCCAAGTAAGAACGATCACAGAAAACAGGAGTGGAAGCCAGTGAAAATGGGCGGAAATGGCAATATAGGCACCTATCGGGGCTATGGAAAGTCCAAGACCAAGAATCAGATGGCATAGCCAGGTAAACCTTTTGGTATAGCTGTAACCCAATACAACGATTAATGCAACCGGCGACAATTTCAGGCACAAAGGATTAATCAGTCCGGCAGCAGCAACAAACAGAACAGCATTCATGATTGAGAATGCCAATGCAGCTTTATCCTTTATGATCCCAGCGGGAATTTCACGCTGAGCGGTTCTTGGATTTTTTCCATCGATATACCGGTCGGCCCAACGGTTAAATCCCATGGCCGCGTTCCGTGCAAATACCATACACCCAATACACAACAAAAGGGTGATCCAACTGAATGAATATCCGCTATAGCAAACAGCAACAAAGAAACCGATGAGGGCAAAAGGCATTGCAAAAACCGTATGGTTAAAAACAACGAGGGATAAATAATCTTTTATTTTGGCCATAATCTGATAATATGTGCGAAAATAGTGATTCATACGGTTCTATCATAGTTGATGGCTTTTAGTACTTTTGGGCCATGATAAAAATGGTGGTAACTGACCTCGATGGAACCTTGCTGAACGATAATCAACAGGTAAGCTTTGTAGATGTAAATACTTTGGTTAGCCTTGGTAATCAAGGTGTAATACGTGTAATTGCTACCGGCCGCTCCCCTTTTTCCTACCAAAGGGTTATGGCTTCTGATTTTCCGATTGATTACCTTGTGTTTAGTTCAGGAGCTGGAATTATGAATTGTAAAACCCGGGAAATTCTTTATTCGATGAACCTTCCGGAGCCTGTCGTTCATGAAATTGCTTTCACTCTGCGCCAGTTGGGTGTGCCTTTTAAAGTATTGGCACCGGTACCTGAAAACCATCATTATGTTTATTATCAACATGGTGAATTACATCCCGATTTTGTCCGGAGGATGGAAAACTATCGTGGGTTCGAAACTCCGATTTCTTTTGATCCGCCCAATTTTGGCGAAGCTTGTCAGTTTCTGATTATTTTGCCACCTGATCCTGCGGGTTATGAAGCCCTTAAAGCACTATTTGAAGGGGTAAAAGTGATTCGCGCTACTTCTCCGATTGATCATCAATCGATATGGATGGAGATTTATCAAAAGGAGGTTTCCAAAGGGAATGCAGTCGATTTCTTGTGCAAACTTCATCAAATAAATAAGCTGGAAGTTATGGGGATTGGAAATGATTATAACGATACCGACCTTCTCGGCTTTGTTGGGCATCCGTTTGTTGTATCCAATGCACCAGCCGAACTGAAGGCACTTTATCAGGAAGTAGTATCCAACAATGAAAGCGGTTTTTCGGCTGCAGCCGGAAAAGTAGAGCTGGTAACTTTATAAACTAGTCAGTTTTGGGAGTTGTCAGTTCTGTGTTTTTACCTTAATACTGCCCCCAACTTTTTCTCAAAAGCACCAATCAATTTCTCCATAACCTGTTCAATCTGCTGATCGGTCAGGGTTTTGCTTTCGTCCTGTAGGATGAAACTAACTGCAAGAGATTTTTTATCGGAACCCAACTTTTCACTTGCATAAACATCAAAGATATTTACTTCTTTAAGTAGTTTACGCTCAGTAGAATAAGCGAGGGAGCGAATGTGTTCATAGCGCACCGTGTGATCAACAACCAATGCAAGATCTCTTCTTACCAACGGATACTTTGCGAGCTCCTGAAATTTCACTTTTATTTGAATTCGTCGAAGGATGGCATCCCAGTTTAACTCGGCATACCAAACATCCTGTCCAATTTCCAGGGGTTCGAGCAATGCCGGATGTATCTGTCCCATCTGAACGCAGATTGATTTTTTGCATTTGGCTGTAATTCCGATAAGAAACCGTTCATCTGCTTTTTCTTCCATTTCCATACTGTCCAGGTTGATACCCAATCTTTGAAGAATTCGGAATACAACAGATTTAAGTTCGAAGAAACTGGAATCCGGGCTTTTACCAGACCAATGTTCAGCTTGTTTTTTACCGGTGATGAACAGAGCCAGAAACCGGGTTTCGTGATAGCTGTCGGCTAGGAGGCGATCGGCTCCGGAGATTAATTCATAAGTATTCCCGAATTCGTAAAGCTTAAGGTCCGGATTCCTGAATTTCAGGTTGGTAGAAAGCGACTCCAATCCACCGAACAGGAGTGTTCTGCGTAAGGAATTCAGATCGCTGCTGAGCGGGTTTAATAGTTTTACAACTGATTCGTCCGGGTAGATTTCCAGTTTTTCGTAATAAGATGAGCGGGTTAGTGAATTGGCCATGATTTCATTAAATCCCTGAGCAGCAAGCTGCCCTGAAATCAGGTCTTCGAGCTTGTCAGGATCCGGATGAGGGGCATAGGATAGGGTGGAGGATAGTTGATCAGTAAGCGGCACATTGTTGTATCCAAATATTCTGAGGATATCTTCAATAACATCGGCTTCTCGGCGAACATCCACCCGATAAGTGGCTACTGCAAGCTGCAGGGAGGAATCGGTTTCGGAAAGAATTTCAATGTCGAGAGATTTAAGTATTTCTCTGACCCGATCGTGATCAATTTTAATCCCGATGAGCCTGTCGAGGTTAGCCCATTTCAGCGTGACAGGATAGGAATCAACAGGTTCAGGATATATATCTACCACATCAGATGCAATTTTCCCACCAGTGATTTCACAGATCATGGCAGCAGCTCTTTTCAGAGCATAAACAGTGGCATTGGGATCGGTACCTCGTTCAAACCTAAATGAAGAGTCGGTGTAAATCTGGTGCCTTTTGCTGGTTTTCCTAACCCAGACGGGATTAAAACAAGCAGATTCCAGAAAAATATTTTCAGTTGTTTGAGTCACACCGGAGTGAAGTCCGCCGAAAACCCCGGCGATGCACATCCCTTCATTTTCGTTGCAAATCATCAGATCACCGGCATTTAACTTTCTTTCCTGTACATCCAGCGTAACAAAAGGGGTTCCCTCCGGTAATGTTTTTACGATTACTTTATTCCCGGAAATCAAACCAGCATCGAAGGCATGGAGTGGCTGGCCGGTTTCATGGAGTACGAAATTGGTGATATCCACCACGTTATTAACCGGGTTCATGCCGATACTTTTCAAGCGGTTTTTCAACCAACGTGGTGATTCGGCTATTTTTACCTGAGCGATCGTAATTCCTGAGTAGCGAATGCATGCCTCGGGGTTAGCGATTTCGACCGAAATATGGAGGCTGCCGGTTTTCTCCGGAAGTTCGGCTAATGGTTTGCTGAGCGATAAGTTTGTTGCTGATCCGAGGGCAGCTTTGAGCTCGCGGGCTACCCCAAAATGTGATGCGCTATCGATTCGGTTTGGCGTAAGGCCGATTTCAAAAATATGATCAGATTCAATTTCAAAAAGTGTTGCAACATCCTTTCCTACAGGTATTGACGGATCCAAAACGAGAATTCCGGAGTGATCTTTACCCATCCCGATTTCGTCTTCTGCGCAAATCATTCCAAAAGACTCTTCGCCCCTGATTTTAGCTTTTCGAATAGTAAGAGGCTCATCTGAACCATAAAGAGTACATCCCACGGGTGCCACGATCACTTTTTGGCCGGCAGCCACGTTAGGAGCCCCACAAACGATACTAAGGGGTTCGGCTGAACCAATATCCACTTTTGTCAGGGTAAGTTTATCAGCCTGGGGGTGTGGAGAGCAAGAAAGAACTTCCCCTACCACGAGGCCGCGGAGGCTACCTTTCACCGACTCAAAGGGTTCCTGGGCTTCAACTTCCAGCCCAATGCTGGTAAGTATATCAGCCGTTTTTTCCTTGGTTATTTCCAGATTGATGTAAGAGCGGAGCCAGTTGTACGAAATCTTCATAACTTAAAATTTGGAGGGGTAAAAATAGGAAAAATCCGGATTGGGAATCCGGATTTTCACTAACCTAAAACCTAACCTATGAAAAAGATCCTGTGTGGACCCTTGTAATTTTTAATAACATCCTGCTGATTATTGTAAACTGTCCCCACAGACAGCAGTAACGTCAATTGTTATATAAATAACAGTGTTATAAAAATCACATGACAAATATATTAATCATTTTAAAACTGACAAAATCTTTTTGACAAATGGTTGTGCTTTATTTATCAACAGCCGCAATTGATGGTTGGGATTTTAAAAGTTGTATTTTTGAGTGCATAATTCACAAAATCAGTATGAAAAATACAGGATTAGCTATTGTTTTCGCGTTATTAGGTTTGGTTCCGTCAGGAGTATTAAAGGCACAAAGTTCAGCAGCCATAACATCGGATGAGCTGAAAAAACATGTTGAGCACTTGTCTTCTCAGGAATTATCAGGAAGGTACCCGGGAACCGCAGGTGATTTGGCTGCAGCGAACTACATCAGAAACTGCTTCGCAAAATATGGGTTAAAGCAATCGTCTGACAAGGGGTTTCAAACTTTTCAGGTAACCACAGGTATTAAAAAGGGTCAGGCCAATTCATTTTCCATCGGGGCTCAAAAGGCAGTTGCTGACAAGGAATTCACTCCGGTTTCTATCAGTGAAAATGGGAAGGTTGATGCACCAATGATATTTCTCGGTTATGGTTTCAAAATTAAATCCGACACTTTAACCTGGGATGACTATGCCGGAATGGATGTTAAGGGGAAAATTGCGATTATTCTTTTGGGAGCACCGGAACCAGCAAAGGGGGCTTTAACCGACCCGTTTGAGGAATATGGATCGGTTCGTCTTAAATTGCTTAATGCCAGGGATGCAGGAGTTGCAGCAGTAGTTTTTGTTGCTGGTCCGGCGTATGATGATAAGGATGACCTTGAATTTGGTACGGTTAAGGAAAGCTCTGCGGGGATACCTGTTATCCGGGTGAAGCGAGCTTTTATCAACCAGGCTCTAGCCGGTCTTAACCTCAAAACCGAGGCATTGGAAACACAGATGAACCAAACGCACAAGGCAGTTTCCAGGGACCTTGGAATGACCGCTTCAATACAAACTGATATAATTACACAAAATGCCAAAACCCAGAATGTAGTGGGGTGGGTGCAGGCCCGCGATACCGGTGCCCGTCAGGAATGGATTGTTGTGGGGGCCCACTTTGATCATTTGGGTATGGGTGGTATGGGAAGTAGCTCCAGATTTCAGGATACTGTTGGGGTTCATCCGGGTGCCGATGATAATGCTTCCGGAGTAGCATCTGTTATTGAGATGGCAGGCTACCTGGAATCAGTTAAAAATCAATTGAAACGATCGGTACTCTTCGTTGCTTTTACCGGTGAAGAAATGGGTCTTTTAGGGTCGAAGTACTTTGTAGCTCACAGTCCGGTTCCGCTCAGGCGAATATCTGCCATGGTTAATATGGATATGGTAGGCCGGCCAAACGAAGAAAAGCGTCTGACTATTAATGGTACCGGCACTGCTTTGGAAATGGACAGCCTGCTTGGTCTGGTAAAACCCGGAAACCTGACATGGGCAAAATCTCCGGAAGGGTTTGGTCCTTCAGATCACGCCTCATTTTATACAGTGGGTATTCCGGTCCTTTATTTCAGCACCGGTGCCCATCTCGATTATCATACTCCAAGCGACACCCCTGATAAGCTGGACTACAACAACATGGCAGAAATTGCCAAAGAGGTTTCCGAGATAATTGCTGATATTGCCAATGCACCAAAAGCACTCACATTTAAAGAAGCAGGACCAAAGGCATCCGATTCGGGCCGCCGGAAGCTTAAAGTCACCCTTGGGATTATGCCAGATGTTTCAGGAACCGACAATAATGGGTTACGGGTAGAATTTGCTACACCCGGAAAGCCAGCGCAAATAGCTGGAATAACCAAAGGCGACAGGATCATCGGTATCAACGGTTTGCCGGTAACGAATGTATATGATTATATGACCCGCCTGCAATCATTAAAATCAGGGCAAACTGTTTCTGTAGAGCTATTGCGCGGAGATAAA
>CAIXKO010000157.1 GCA_903919925.1 uncultured Bacteroidota bacterium
CTTCCATCAGCCCTGATCACACTGGATGATGGATCAATTGGCCTTTCCTCCACCGACCCGGTAACCGCCATTCAGTTTGAATTGACTGGATCGGATCTTGATCAGGTTAAACTCTTTAGCCGAAGGGAGGGATTCGAATTCAGCTATGTGCACATCGGAAATAAAATCCGGGGGGTTATGTATACCTTTTCCAATTCCTTGATTGAAGGTAAAGCGATTCCAATCATTGAAATTCAGGGTGGACAGGATATTCAATGGTCATCCGGCTTTGGGGCAACAGCCGATGGCTGCTACATCCCCCTCAAGCTCGCAACTGGCATCCTTCAACCGGTAACAGAGAATGGCATGAAGGTGTACCCAAATCCTTTCTCCCACCAAATCTCGATAAAGTATGACTTATCCGCTGACGCCCTCGTTATTATTGGAGTTTACGACATCCAGGGGAAGTTGGTGAAGAAACTGGTACAACAGCCACAAGTGGCGGGATCCTACCAGGCTGACTGGCAGGGGGGAAATTCAATTGGAAAGCTTGCGCCATCGGGGATTTATATTATCCGCATGGAAATCAATACCGGATCGGGGGCACCGTCAGAAATCTTTACCGAAAAAGTAGTGAAGACCACTAATTAATCAGGAACGCGATCACGATGAAACAAATCATTCTTTGCTTCTTTTTGAGTTTTGGTTCCTGGTTTTGGGTAACCGGTCAGAATACCATAAGCATAGCTAATCAAACGGTTACCCCGGATCAAACTTTTTGGGTGGAGGTTATGGTAAGTAATGCTGATCCTTTTGTTGCGCTGCAAATGGATTTGCCCATTCCATCGGGTTTGACTATCGATCTGACTACCGTTACCTTAAATCCGGCCCGGTCAAATGGCCACGATATTGATGCGTCTATGCTTGGAGTCAGTATCCTCAGGGTTATTTGCTTTTCCATTGATAACGTATCATTTACCGGATCATCGGGGTGGCTGTTCCGTTTTCAGCTGACCGCCGGAAAGGTGCCGGGCAATTATATCCTGCTTCCGCAAAATGTGGTGATGGGAAACGATGCAGGGGTAAATCTGCCATCCGCTATTACACAGGGCACCATCCTGCTTTCAGCACCAAATATCTCACTGGATCAATCATCCATCGATTTTGGCAATACCGCTGTCAGCCAGCAAACCGTAAGAACACTAATCATCAGTAATACAGGCACTCAAACGCTATCGGTAACATCGATCATAAACCCTGATTCCCAATTTGCAATATCGCCAGCGGCCCCTTTAAGTATCGATGCCGGAAGCAGCCAACCCTTAAATATCACGTTCACCCCCACCTGGAAAGGCGATTTTACACTGGAATTTACCGTCCATTCATCCGATCCGGACCAGCCTGCGGTAAAAGTTCAGATTCATGCCAAAGCCTATACCATCAATGAAATCCATGCAGGTTCGCTCAGCGTTTTCTCGGGCACCTATGGCGAGCTCTATCTTACGGTCAACAATATGGAGCCATTTACGGCGGTCCAGTTCGATTTGCTATTACCTTCTGCAATGACTCATGTTGCAGATTCTGTTTGGTTTACCGGCCGTTTCAGCAATCATGAGATTGTGGCCAGCCAGGTAGGCCCAACCCGGTTGAGGGTGGTTGGCTTTTCTCCCGATAACACCGCATTTTCCGGTAGTTCCGGGAATTTTATCCGGATAGGTTTTCAGGTGGAAGGAACCGGAGGCTATTACGGTATCGGGATTGAAAACGGTATCATCGGCGACCAAAACGGAATAAATATACTATCAGCTGTTTACGGCGGCTCGCTGCAGGTTGCCGCACCCGACATCCAGTGCTCAACCATGCTGGATTTTGGTGAGGTTGCCAGCATCGGCTCAAAAATTATGGAGCTCCCCGTTTATAATTCCGGTAACGACCAGCTGATTTTGTCAGAAAAGGATACCAACAACGTGGCTTTTACCGTATTAACGGCTTTTCCGGTTATCATTCTTCCGGGTGAAACCAGGAACATCGAACTGCTATACCTCAGTCCGGTGGAAGGAATCCACACCGGCCGGCTGCGTTTGTTCTCGAACGATCCGGATGAGAATCCCTGGTCGGTTACCTTATCCGGATCCACATTTATTCCCAACCGCGTTTACCTCCCCAATCAGTCCTACACCATTGGTGATGAGGTTATTCTGGATGTGGCTGTCCGGAATTATGAGCCATTTGTTGCCTTGCAGTTCGATCTGGTTTTTTCGAAAGATTCTTTCAGCATCAACGCGGATAATATTGCGCTTTCAGCAAGGCTTTCCGACCATGAAGTAGTCGGTATGGAGCTCCATCCGGGCAAGGTGAGGGTACTAGCCTGGTCGCTTGCTCAAACGCCAGCCCTGGGTGCCGATGGCACCATTTTACGTATACCAATCGGTCTTATTGTTGAAAAAGCGGGCACCTACCGGTTTGAACTGGAAAATGTGGTGCTTGGAAATGCAAGTGCCGAAAATATTATACGCGATGCTGCCGGTGGAATCCTTACTTTGCTTGCC
>CAIXKO010000158.1 GCA_903919925.1 uncultured Bacteroidota bacterium
ATCGGATGATCCATAGGGATAAGGCGTGCCCAGGGAATCATCAATCATGCCGCGATAAAAAAGCAACCGCAGGCTGCAGGGCAGTGATGTGCTGCGAAGTATGGAGCTGGATAACTGTTTCGCCTCCGGGCACCGGATGGTGGGACCACCTATAAGTCTTTGGTAGTGGATCATCGGGAGGGTTGATGCCTTTGCGGTGAACTCTTCCGGGTTTTCTCCAATTTTAAAATCCTGAAAGTCGTTTGAGAAAAACTTCCAGCTGTAGGTGGTCACCCCATCGACCTCTTCCCCGGAATACTGGTAATACTGGCCGTAAGTCGTGATCAGACGAATTTCATTGATGGTTGGATTGATGGCTTCCAGTTCATCCATCGTGTCCACCGATGGGCGAAGCAGCAAAGGATCCTGATAAATATCCTTGAAGTCTTCGGAGAACAGAAGATCATTCTCTTCATGCGTCCAGCGAAGGTAAACTCCGGCAACTGTCGCACCGATGGTGATCAGAGGCCGGCCAATAACCTTTGCATCCAGGGAAACTTTTTTCCCTGATAGGACCAGATCTTTTCTTTTCCGGATCAGCACGGATCCCTGACTGGTTACTGTAAATGCGAGGTTGAACATGTTCCGGATGGCCAGGATGAAATCGGAGATGGTTATGTCCGGAAGAAAGTCTTTCAGATCCCACGTGTCAAATTCCCGGGTGATGGTGGAAACCTTCACTATCTGCTCATGCGGAGCCCATTCCCCGGTGCGGGTATCGTAAATAATTCGGGTATGGGTGGTAACCGTAGTGCTAAATTCCGATGAATCGCGGTTATTATATATTACCAGTTGCTTTAAATCCGGATCGCTGGCCAGAATGTTTTCATCGATTGGAAATCCGAAGTAATTGAATACCCTGTTTACCACGTAAGCCAGATAAGGAAATGGTGAAATCGCCATAATCGAGTTTTCCACATCGTACCAAAGACCTACTTCATGAGAATTCAAGCGGAATTTATTGGATGCAAAGCCGGCTTCGTACTGTGTATCCTTCATAAATTCAGGGTTGTAGATGGGGAACAGGGCAAAATCATCCTCCGGAAAGGTGAATTCCGGCTTGAATGCCCAGGTGCGGGAACCGCCAAAATCAACGTCGATCAGTTTTTTACCTGCAATTTTTCCGGCAAAGTCACCGGTTGCCACCTGCAGAAATGCGCTGTATGACCGGTCGCTGGCTTTTTGAACGGTGGCCGTGCCGGCTCCGATGAATATCCCATCATTGAAAAGCTGAAAAGGCAGGTCCAGTCCGCCCTGGGCGAGTGACTGGATCCTTCCCGGATGACCGAGTATCCGGGCGTTCCGGGGCGTTACCGGCAGGTCAAATGGAAATGAGAACCCGCCGGGAATAACGTCTTTATCGAAAACCGGACTTTCCTCTTCAATGGATATCGTGGCATCGGTGGCCAGGTCCACCGGTTCACCATTTATACTCAGTTGTATCATGTTTTGATTTATAAGAGGTTACCGGATGAGTAGCACGACGGAGTTGGAGTCAACTTCGTCGGCAGATGCATCCGGTGCCGCGGTGGGGTTTATTTGAATTTCTAATTCGACAGATCCAAAAAGCCATTTTTTTTTTGTGATGGACCAGATTCGATACAAGATATTTCCGGTGGTGGCGGCAGAATATTCATAATTGATCGGGTTGAAGGAGAATGCTCCCCGGTACCAGACGTTGTCCGGGGTTGGGAAAGTAAACCCGTTGGAATCAGCGAAACTGAGAGCTGGCCATTTTGCTTTCAGATCCACGCCACCGCTCAGCAGCGGCGATCCCATCGACACTTTCCATTTAAACTCATCCGGGCTCTCGAACAGCATGTTATCGATCTCAGATTCAGGTAACCAAATGTTGCCTATAGATTCCCTGATCGGCGTTCCGACCTCTGTTCCGATCTGGATATAGGCGGACAAGTACAGTGGCTCAGGTTCCGCTTTGGTGAGCTGTGGTGGAATTTTAGCGGTATAGATGGCCACGTTATTGGCCATGACCCACTCTTTTGGGGGTGGGTTGTAGGTTCCAAACAACGTGAATGGCGTGCGGGGTGTTCGTATCGTATTGTGGTAGAGATAGACCGATGAATTCTGATAGTCATACGTTGGATCGGTGATGGTTGGGGGTACGGTGGAGTAATCCCATTTGGGCATCGGGGATTGAATCAGATAGATACCATCCAGGTAAATGGGATCCGGATTGCCAAAGTTGTCAAAATTGAATCCGAAGGTGTTGTTGAAGATCCGTAACCGGCCATCCGGCACGCCTCCTACAATCCCCCCTTCGAAGGTGTTGTTGTAAATATCCCCGACCATGTAGTTGACCGAGAACGCGGAACATTGTCCGAATGTCCGCTGCCAGCCGGCTCCCAGGATCGTGTTGTCGTGAATTTCAACGCCACCAATATAATTCCCCACCTGAATACCATCGAACCCGTTATTGATGAATTCGTTACGATATACTTTCATGTCCTGGTGAACATGGGGGTAAACGTCTACGGTTAATCCGGTCAGCGGGTGGGTGATCGTTGTGATTTTGGTGTGCTCAAAATATCCGATGTAAATGCCTTCACCCATCGTTTCGTGAAAGATGTTGTGATGGATGTTCAGGTCTTTCAGGATAAAGCCGCCCGGCGCCTGGGTGCAATACCCGTTTCGCCAGGTGTTTGGATCGTTCAGATCCGGGTCCGTTTTGGCCGACATGCCATCGAACTTGGAATCATGACAATCGCAACCACAGATTTCCACATTGGTTGAAAAAGAAGCGACGTTGATCAATTTGTTCCCCGGAGCGGCAGCATAAATAGCCGGGTCAGGATCGGTAAAAAACTCGAAACCATATTGCAAATCAGCCTCATTGGGCGTTCCAACCAGCTGGCAGAACTCACAACCTTCAAACCGGAATCCTTCATACTTACGGCCGCCTATCTGAAACGGTCCTGAGATGGTATCCGGGATGATGAGAATGGGGTTTTCGGCGGTTCCTTTGAGATTCCGCATGCGAAGTTCCGGCGAATAGCCGCTCAATTTCACCACATCACCGGCGGCGATCAACCCGTGCTGAGCGGATTTGTTCCCATAGGATGGTACCAGTCCATCGATCACGCTTCGGGTATACCAGGCGTTGTTATCAGGATTTTGCCACAGATCGTCACGGGAGCAGGATATCGAATGCGTAGTTCTTCCTGCCGGACTTTTATAAACGGTCAGCAAACGGCGTTTCGACATTTGAACCCCTCCCCAGAGTGGGTTATAGACTCTCATCTCCACATCGAAAGCTCCAAGAGCGCCACCCACTTCAGTTCCCCAGTTAATGATCGGATTAAGGGAATTGGAAATGTAAACCAATGCTCCTGTTTTGCTGTTGGTGATCCGGAAGGTGATTACATCGCCGGCCTGAGAGAATCGGGTTACATTATGCGTCAGGTCAGGATCCAGTGTGCTTCGAAGTTGAACTGAATCGGTATGCCAGAGAACTTCCTTACTGGTATTGAACTGGATGAACGGCCGGGATGGCGGGGTCATGACTTTAATGACTCCGGTCCGGGTCAGTGTCCGGACGAACGGTGTTGAATTTGTTCCAGTCAACCGAACCGTGTAGGAACCGGGTATGTTATAAACGACATTCGATATCTGGTTTTCGGTGGAAGTTATGAGGCCGGTACCCGATGGATCATCGATCTCCCAAAGTATGGCATCACATCCCACAGATTTATTGGTAAAGGAAACGGCATCGCCTGGGAAAATCATGTAAGCTGACAACCTGAAATTTGGCGAGGGCCGTTGCTGAATGACGTTGATGTAGTTCTTTTTATATATAATCCGGTCCGCGAATCCGGGTTTGCGGGAAACGAGCATCAGGTCATAGTGTGCGTATCGCTGGGAAAAGGAAAACTTACCGCCAACCCCAAAAATAGATACCTGGTTGTTTTCCCAGAATAGGGTTCCATCGTTCGCAGATACTTGCAGGGCCTGGGATACCACGATCAGAGTCTCAGTATCGGCTTCGCTGTAGGTGATCGAGAGAATATATGGCCGGGTGTAATACCCATTATTCGAGGTTGACCCAGCGATCTTGAAAGCGAACGGGGTGTTCATGTCCAGCAGGTGGCTCCCGGAAAGGACAATCGTATCCACGGTGGTCCGTTTGATGGCAATCGGTGAAAGCCGTGATTTGATGATGATGTTATTAAAATACCGGTTGTAATCGGCATTTAGTGAGATATGTACCGGATCGTATGCCGGAATATCCACCTGGGCAGCGGTAGTATCATAGGGAAGACCATCTCCGAGGTTAACAAAGGAAAAGTCGAGAGAGTGCTGAGATTCTTCAAACGGAACTGCGCCGGATTCAAAAGCACCGATGTCGTTTGGAACCGCATCTTTGATGTAAAACCTTGCATCATACTTCGTTGCATGATCTGAGGCTGCGGCACCGACCAACGGTCCGCCGGCGAGCGGAATAAAATCAATGTCCACTTTTGGGGTAAGCAGTGAACCAAAATCATTGCCACTTCCCACTTCCAGACCGGCCACCTGAGCGGCTGCCACGTTGGCATATGTCTTGGTTAGATAACCGGATCCGGATATGGAGAGCACGGTCCAGGCTGTGGAAATCGCTACCAGATCGTAATAGTTATTCTTGATCACGATTTCTTCCGGTGTACCTACGGCGGTTCCACGTATCCGGACGACTACCATGTTTGATGTGGTGGTGCGCTTCAAATAAAAGTAATTGTTGACGATTTCCACTTTCACCACACCCCAGCAATCCCAGAAATAGGACTGCATCTGAGTTTCAGCGAAGGTGTTGTGGATGAACTTGGTGTTATTGGTCAGCTCGATGAGGAATGCCCCGTACTTTGTTTCGGTGCCGGCGGCCAGTTGGTTATGCTCGAAAAAGCAGTTTCGTACCTCGATGTTATTGCAGGCATACGGGGTGTTGGACCCGGTAAACCAAAGCGTATACTGAAAAGCCCCGCTGAATGAGCATGACTCGAACAACAGATCATCTGTATTCGTGACTTTGCAAATATTGTTCACCCGGCGGGATTGGTCCACCATACGGCAGTTCCGGAGAACGATGTTCGTTCCTCCGGAAATATAGATCGGTGCCGCGTCACTTCGCCAGGTCTTATTGACCGGCAGGGTTCCAAACTCAACGTCGCAATTATCGAGGATTACATCCTTGAAACTCAGGATATGAAACCCGTACTGGGCAAAGTTGTGAGCCAGGCAATCATAAAACTCAATACCCTCGCCGGCATACAGGTAGAATCCATGATCCCCGCCTCCGAGCACACAATTCCGGAATACGATATTGTAGGCTTTTGTCGGACCAATTTTGCAACCGCCGAGGGTTCCCGAACCATCCATGTCGAGGTTTACGAGTTCGAGATTGGAAAACTGCTCAATAGAAAATGCAACGCCCTGCCTTCCATGATCGGCAATAATGGCTCTCACATTTGCAGCATCGCACACCGGACCGGCCTTGATGGTGAGCTTGAACTCGGTGTCGTTACTCTGGGCCATCCAGGCGGAAATCACTTCATCGAGGGTATTGAGAACGATGGTTTCATTTCTGACGAGCGGGGTGCAGGACAAAACTGCCGACATGATCCCTGTATAGGTGGTATTATCACCGGCTAAATATTTGCTTTCGATGTAGATTCCCGATGGCGGTGGGGTGCTGCAGATCGAGAAATTGATCACGTAAATCGCATCAATCCCGGCAGCACTGGCAACGACAACCGCCCCGCCGGGGATATCCAGCACGTTCGTTATCTGAATGGTGGTATCAACCCCGGCGACAGCGGTGACGAGTGGGTTGGATGAGGTGCCGTAGGGAAGAATGATATCATAGGTTAACTTGTGAGGAGCGAATTCGCTGATCGCTATATCATTATAGGATATGCTTAAGAGGGATGGCGTAGCGAAAATAAAAGTGACTGTATAGGTAATGGAAGTTATTCCATCCTCAGCCACCACAATGATGGAAGCCGATCCGGGTAAAGTCGCGGCATCGGTCACGACCGCACTTTCTACATCAGGATCAGTGGGTACGCAAGTAACGGTGGGAATGATCAGGGTTTCTGGCGGAAGGCCAACTGAATAGGAATGCTGGCTGGAAAGAAATCCGGGGAGGGTGACTCCATCGATC
>CAIXKO010000159.1 GCA_903919925.1 uncultured Bacteroidota bacterium
CATTATCCCATTTTTCTTCGGCCATATCGAGGTAACCCTGCATGATATGGCGGTCAGCCGACAGTACCCGGGGATAGGGTGTTACTTCCCTCACCGACATCATTCGCGCCTCTCCCGGCCTCAGTTTCTGCTCCAGCCGGTCGGACCCTTTAAAAATACCGATATAAGTATCATTCCAGAAGTCGTATACATGATAGGTTTTCACAGGATCCAGTCCCAGTGCACCCTCCACGGCTTCGCCGGCCAGGCTGATGCCTATGCTTTTTTCATGCTCGGAATCGCCATTGTAAAAGGTCAGCTGGTGCCACCCTTCATTCACCCTGAAATCGTAAACCATCGGATATTCACTTACAAAGGCGTCTATCGGCCTTGCCGTTCTGTTCTCCGTAGGATAAGGGAAAGTGCGGGTAAGGTCGTGGAATGTTTCGGCCGAGAATTGCGAGAAACTGTTGGCCAGCAGGAACCGGCCCGTGGTTACATAAGCCATTGTGAGGACAGCGCGCACCTGATCCCTGTTTCCCTGCAGGCGGGCAATATTCTTTGAATCTGTATCCTGGTTGTAGAGGACCCTGTTTTTGTACCAGCGCAGTCCGCAGCGGGTAACCGTGGTTTCATCCATCTGGTCGGTATCATTCTCGGTGCGCATAGATGCCACGTAGCCAATGGACACATCACTTCCTTTCTCCATATTGCGTTCATCCACGTATGATCCCGGGCCCAAACCTTCGTAAGGCATGCGGAAGATGTTCCGGTATGCCGCTGCTGTAGTTGAATAAGGATCCTCCATCCCGCCTCCCGAGGCCCATCCCGAGAATGGATAATCGAACATCAGGCCCTTAATGCCGCCGGACGCAAGGTTTTCATAAACCTTCTTCAAATGCTTAAGAAAATCCGGATCAGTATAATCATACCCCCACACTACCCTGTTCCTTGTCCAGGTGTGTTTCGATAATTTAAACAAATCGCCCGCCGTATCCTGGGGTTCCCCGTTCCAGGCATAGGTTTTGTTGAAGAGCATGTGTCCGGGAAAAGCTTTTGCATAATCCTCCGACCTGAATCCGGTTTGAAAATAGGTTAGTGGTATCCCGCCTAAACTGGTCACCGCCTTACCCCATTTCTCTGATGTTTCGTATGGCTCAGCATAACGCCCGTTCTGACTGACATCCAGATCAGTTTCCTTTATCTGCCAGTGCTTGTCGTCCCACCATCCCTGCTGATTGTTCGGCAGATAGGAATCAGGAACCAGGCGTACAGCGGCCCTGCTATAATTCAGGAACCCGCTTTTGGCAATAATGTCCATCTCCCTCACAGCCCCGGGGGTGTTGTTTTTTGCCGCGCCTCCCCCATAACCGCCAACCTCCGCGTACCAGAGGCATACCGACGGGAAATCATACATGCTCAGATTGATATGCTGGGCCCGGCTAACGAGCCGTCCATATTGTTCCAACGCTTCAAAAGGATCGGGATTCGTAATATCGATATAAAATTGATCATCAGGGATATAAATTGTTCCCGGATCCACTCTCTTACCTACCGGATCCAAAGCATAAAGATTCGCCGTGTATTCCCTTCTTGGCCTGGCACATTCATTGATCTGCGTCAGGTGATCCTTCAGAAGCGGTTTGCCTCTGCCATCGCGCAGCCACAGCTCACTAAGATATACATAAGGATCCTTTGCGTTGTTTGCATAATCCCCCGCCGCATGCTCCACCACCAATTGAAATCCGCCAGACTCCACTGCCTCTCTGGGAACAGGGATTTCCACCTGTTCAACATCCTCTTTTTTTACGCCATCAAAACGTGGGAGCAGATGGTTTTCCAACAGAGGGATCCTGGTAAGCTTGCCATCCTTAAGGAATTCCACAAAAACCGACTGCCGGTGGTCCTTCCGATCGCCATGCCACAGGCCTCTCCACCAGGAGAAACCCAGAAAATAGGGCTTTCCCTTGTCGAGGTTCTTAATATCCAGAATGATTTTCGCCCGGTCCATGGCGGAGGTTGCCGTTTCGGTACATCTGAACTCATTGTTCTGCCAGGTTTTTTTCAGGCTGCCCTGTACCAGTTCCAGCTTTTCACCGCTTGCCGACTCATCCGATTGATCATCAGGCAGGTTAAGGTAGCAAAGAAGGCTGCTTTTATCATCAGTTCCCTTCTCCAGTTCCACTTGCCGGCTTTGCTCCAGCGAAGCAAATTTTTCATAATCGGAATAGGTCAGTCCGCCCATCACGAGTGTTTGCCGCGACTGGCCCTTGCCGAAAGTCAGGAGAATATTATTCCGCGATTTAAGGGCGTATTCCCTGCTCAGCGGCGAATACATCCTGCTGCCGTATTCCAGCGGCTCTCCAGCGCTGAAACCGTCGATCATAGTGAAGTTCCCGGGGAAATTCGTTCCGTTGTAAGCCTTTCCTCCTGCCAGTGCATGGATATCCATCACCTGTATGCTTTCGGCAGTCGTATTATTGATTCCGCCCGATATCGTGATATATCCCTGGTTTTCATAGAGGGTAAACCGGAAGATCATCAGCGGTTGTTTATCGGATTCGATTTCCAGGGTCAGGGCCATCCCCTTGCCCGGCTCATCTGAGACTGCCCGCTTTTTCCAGGTGATCCGCCTGTTTTCAGCACCGGATGACCAGTTATTGATCATCAGCGCAGCATCCTTTATCGGGGTTGTATTGCCCTTAAGGTTTCGGATGTTGTATGTTCCGGTTGCCAGGTTAAAATCCAGGCTCACCAACTCATTTTTAAGGGAAGCCACATCGCCGTGGTGCTTAACTTTCACGCCAGTGGAACACGAGGCTGAAAAGATAACCAGAGCCAAAAGTATGGCGCGGGTGATAACCGAAGGTTTAGTTTTATTCATAGGAGGTGAATATAAGGCTTTTGGCAAGGATAATATTATATCCTTTTACCCTGTTTGGTCAATATTTTCCCCTGGATTAGTGCCAGGGATTATTGGACGATTAAAACTAAATGTTTTTACCGCTGAAGAAGTAAAAGTCAAGCGGAATAAATGGTTGTTGATTGGGGTTGACCCATTCAAACATTATCTCTTGTTCAATTTCCCGATACCGGATCATTCCGGGACTGAAGAATACGCCCCCTGCCTGAAATAGTAAGAAAACCTTTGCGTATTTTGTGGTCAGCAATCTAAAAAGTTCCATGTGATGGATGTACCGCAAATCTTCCGCAACAACCGGGAATGGATACGGGAAAAACAGAGTTCCG
The DNA here is from genome assembly GCA_903919925.1 of uncultured Bacteroidota bacterium. GTDB lineage: Bacteria > Bacteroidota > Bacteroidia > Bacteroidales > UBA12481 > UBA12481. The sequence goes on from CAIXKO010000159.1 coordinate 3,229, forward strand.
ATCCCGAATACTTCCACAACCTGTCCAAAGGGCAAAATCCCGAATTCCTCTATATCGGATGTTCCGACAGCCGGGTGACAGCCGAGGAGCTGATGGGGGTAAAACCGGGGCAGGCGTTTATCCACCGTAACATCGCGAACATGGTGCCCAACACCGACCTGAGCTCCCAATCGGTGGTAACCTATGCAGCCAGATACCTGAAAGTCAAACACATTGTGGTTTGTGGGCATTACTACTGCAATGGGGTCAAGGCCGCCATGCAGTCGGCCGACCTGGGGCTGCTCAATCCATGGCTCCGCAACATCCGCGACGTTTACAGGCTCCACCATGCCGAGCTGGACGCCATCCCGGGCGAGGAGGAACGCTACAAGCGGCTGGTGGAGCTGAATGTGGAGGAGCAATGCATCAACGTCAGCAAAACCGCTGCCGTACAGCAGGCTTACCTCGAAAAGCGGATGACGGTTCACGGCTGGGTATTCGACATCCACAGCGGGGAGCTGATCGACCTGAAAATCGACCTCGACCGCATCATGGCCGGTATCCGGGAAATATACCGGCTGATGTGAATTTAAGGTGAAATATCAGATCATTCCTGTTTTTCCGAAAGGATTTTGCCTTTTGTTAGTGCCCTCAGGTTGTCGAATACAGTTAAACCCAATAAATGAAGTAATCAATGGACAATAAAGAAAAAGATTTAATTATCTCAAGTACAGTGGATTTCGTTCAGAAGAAGTTGTCGGGTGACTCATCCGGTCATGACTGGTGGCATATTTACCGGGTATGGAAGACTTCCATTGCCCTGGCAAAACACTATGAAGTGGCTGACGGGTTGATCGTCCAGCTCGCATCACTATTACATGACATTGCAGATTGGAAATTACACTCGGGCGATTGTTCTGTCGGTCCGCGTATAGCTGCAGGGTGGTTGTCGAAATTTCCATTGGACGATAGCAGAATTAAACATATCTGTCAAATCATTGAAAATCTCTCTTTTAAAGGGAATGGTGTCACCTCTGAAATGGAAACGTTAGAAGGGATGATTGTACAGGACGCTGACCGGCTGGATGCCATCGGAGCCATCGGGATTGCCAGAACATTCGCCTATGGCGGTTATAAAGGCAGATCGATGTATACCCCGGGCGTAGAACCAAAATATCATACAACTGCAGAAGAATACCTGAACAGTGAGGGGACAACAATCAATCACTTTCATGAAAAGCTTTTGCTGCTTAAGGACCTGATGAATACGGAATATGCAAAGAATATAGCAGAAGCAAGGCACAAGTTTATGGAACAGTTTTTAACCAGATTTCAGGAGGAATGGGAAGGGAAGGATCGGGCCCATAGCTCAGTTGGTTAGCAGCATCTGACTCATAAACGTTGTAAACACCCTCCATTTCATCCTTAAAACACTCGAAATAAAGTTGTTATCTTTATATTTGTCCGGGGGTTACCTGGGAGCATCATCCTTTCTGAGAGAATTCTTGCCCGGAATCGTGCTCGGTTTTCAGGGTTACCAGCAAGCGAAAACATGGCTAATTTGAACTTATGAAGGGTCTGGTAAACAAATTAATTAATCAGTATTTTAATAAATAAAATCATGGGACTTATCCGAGAACCTAAAAATATAGACTTCACGGTTTTAGACAAACCCTGGACTGATGAAGAACGAAAAGAGTTTAGCGCTTTTATCAAGTTCCGGAAAGAGCAGAAGAAAAAACGCAGAACAGGAACCAAACCTACGGGAAAAAGCAACACAGTTATCGCTGAGTAACTTACTCAAAAACAGTCCAATATCGGTTGATTGGTGAAACGGTCAGAATACTCAAAAAACCAACCCTTCAAGCGATTCTGTTTGTCTATATAACACCTTTGACAGATTTGTAGAGGGAGACTGCAACCGGCTGGCCCGTTCATGTGCCTTGGCAGTTGCGGATAACCCTGGCGGTTCCTGTGCAGAAGACTATTGGGGTGTTTCAACTCCATACACCAAATCATTTGGAAGGAAACGTTCGGTCACATTTACACTTTGCACTGTTATATTCAGGGGGGGATTGGTCGAACGCGGGGGATTCTCCCTGTCACAATTTGGTGATAACGCAAGACCACCCTTCCCAAAATGTATTGTACGGATGATTTCGTGCCAATTTCGTGCCCGGTAAAGTTTTGCATGATTGATCCGGTGATTGGATTTTCCGAATTTTACGATAATCCATTAGTGGTCAAATTTTCTACCCCCTTCTCCTGCAACCCCAATGACGGCAAGTATTTTGGAAATTGATATTTTTCTTATCTTTGCGCACCCTGTCCCACAAGGGGCATGGATCGGGCCCATAGCTCAGTTGGTTAGCAGCATCTGACTCATAATCAGAGGGTCGCTGGTTCAAGCCCAGCTGGGCCCACAGAAAATCAAGAGGTTAAAAACATGAAAAGTTTTACCCTCTTTTTTTATATCCTCCCAGTTCCAGTCGGTTCCCCTGGCCCTGTACCCGGTTAAGGTAAATGGCACCATAAATGTGATCAGAGCTGTTCAGATTTATGGTGCCGAACGACTGGTTTTTGGGAGTACGGCCAATACCCTGGATATTGATGGCGAAACGGTTACTCCCGGTAACGGGATCAGTCGCTACTACCGAAAATCAGGCTAAGCCCAGAGCAAACTGAAAGCCGAACAGCAGATTCTGAGATCTGATGACATTTCCTTTTTTCTGTTCGAAGACGGTGTAGTTATGGCGCAACAGGTCACCACTGGCCGGCAGGAAATCATCAGTGGTGAACGCGTATCCAGGTTTAAGGAATGGATGAATTTCTGATTTCTGACTTATAATCGGATAAAACACCCCCTTATTAACTCATAAAACCCTCAATACAAAGTTATTACTTTGATATTTGTCAGCGGGGGGGTGCCCAGACCGACAGGTATGGGACCAGGTCGATCGGTATGGCAGATTATGTGAAATAGCAATAGCTTATGAAAAGTAGAATCCTAATTTTACCATGCAAAAAAACAAGCTATGAGAAAGTGTATTGGACTTTTGTTACTTCTTACCCTTGCCCAGCAAGGATTTGCAAAGCAATGGAGCGTTGAACAGGCCCATGCCTGGTATGCCCGGCAACCCTGGATGATCGGTGCCAATTACATACCCAGTGACGCGATCAACCAAATTGAGATGTGGCAGGCGGAGAGTTTCAATCCCGCGTTGATCGACAAAGAGCTTGGCTATGCCGCAGCGATCGGCATGAATTGCATGAGGGTCTTTTTACATGATCTTGTATTTCAACAGGATCCCGCAGGATATCTGAAACGAATCGAACAGTTTTTGCGAATAGCGGATAAGCACCATATCAAAATTATGCTGGTGTTTTTTGATTCGGTTTGGGATCCGTATCCGTATTTGGGGAAGCAACGCGATCCGCGCCCGGGGGTGCACAACAGTGGCTGGGTTCAGGGACCCGGAATTCATGCATTAAGGGACAGCACACAAGACTCCCGTTTGGAGAAGTATGTTAAAGCGATCGTGAAAGAATTTGGCCGGGACGAGAGGGTATTTTGTTGGGATGTCTGGAATGAGCCCGATAACATGAATGGTAAAATTTACAACGATTATGAACCTGAAAACAAGGTAGCCCTGGTTTTGAGAATCATCAAAAAAGCTTTTCCATGGATTCGCTCCCAAAATCCGGTTCAACCGCTGACTACCTATGTATGTGGCACCGGTTGGCCTGATGTGGAAGTTGCTCCCCTTCCTTACATGGCTGAACTGGTCAACTTTGTTTTAACCAATTCGGATATTCTGAGTTTTCACAATTACGGTTCTACCGAAGCCTGGGAAACGATTGCAAGGCGCTTTTTGAAAAAGGGCCGGCCCGTTTTGTGTACTGAATTTTTGGCTCGGAATGGATGTACGTTCGAATCTACCTTGCCTTCCGCGAAAAAGATGAATATCGGCGTCATGTGCTGGGGCCTGGTCGCCGGGAAAACCAATACCATTCACGGTTGGCATACCTGGGAAACTCCGGACAAAGGAGAACCTGAAGTCTGGCATCATGATGTGCTCAGAAAAGATGGCACACCTTACAGCCAAAAAGAAATTGATCTGATCAGGAGTATCGCCAAATAAAATCATTGGCCAAAGGTGGGGTACTAACCGGGTAGCCAATACCAGTAAGGCAGGATCAATTCGTCGACACAACGGCTAAGCACCCCTAGCCGTCCTCACGCCTGAACTCGAAGCGCCGGGGGGTGCCTCCCATCAGGAAGCCGATCGTAGCCCTCAGGCCGCCCTGGGGCGTGAGTTCATACACGATTCGCTTCGGATAGTCGTGGCGCGGATTGTCGAACACGGCACGCGTTGAGTCCACCTCGGTTAGCACATACTCCGTAGGCGGAACGCCGCCGGGCTGCGCAACGTAAAGCAACCCGCTGTCACGCTCGACTATGCGCAGGAACTCGAAAGCGGTCATCTTTCCGCGCGATACCGTGCGCGACAGGGCAAGCATGGCACCCTCTTCGATGCGGAAAGAAAACTTTGAGCTCATGGGCGGGCCCATCTGTTCGAGGGTGTGGCCCTCGGTGCGGTCCTCAACGTATATCCACTCGCCATCCAATGCGCGCAACTCATCCTGCGGGTTCAACGGTGCGCCGGAGGCCATCGTCGCCAGCGACACGCCAAAGGCTGTGAGGAGAACCAGTGCTGCGGGCACTCTCCGGCGACCTGCTTTTTGGTAATTGTTCATTGTCATCCTTTTACCGATAATAGTATACCATTTGTACATAAACACCAAATCCGGCTTGAAACCTTCATCAGGCCAACCCGGGAAAAAGGATCGTTAAAACCCCGAAGGTTTACTTGCGCGATACCGGAATACTCCATTACTTTTTAGGAGTCCAAACGCTCGACGAGCTATTCGGTCACCCGAATATGGGTGCCTCATGGGAAGGGTTTGTCATCGAACAAATTCTCCAGCAATTGCCTGCCAATCAACAGGCGTTTTTCTACCGCAGCCATGACGGTGCTGAAACCGACCTTTTTATTATGCGCGGAGGGAAACCGGCAGCCTCGGTCGAAATCAAATTCGGTTCGGTTGCACGGCCATCAAGGGGAAACACGGAATCGGTGAAAGCCCTGAAAACCGAATCCAACTTCATTCTGGTGAGTAGAGACGAGGATTACCTCCTCACCACCGGATTCCGGGTGTGTGGAATCAAGCTGTTCCTCTACCGGTATCTGCAGAACATTTAAGCTGTGCGCCAGGTTCATCCATATCCCTCAGTCAGG
>CAIXKO010000160.1 GCA_903919925.1 uncultured Bacteroidota bacterium
ACCGGGTACCCACACCAGTAGTATCAGCGGAAAACTTTGTTTTTACGGATTCACTGGTGGTGGAAATTCATAATATTGCTCAGGAGGCGGAGGTTTTGTTTTCTACCGATGGATCAGATCCTTTGATAAATGGAAAAGTATACTCCCAACCATTGGTTCTGAAAGCCAGCACGGTGATTAAGGCTGCAACGCGAATGAAATCGGGACATTGCAGTGTGGTTGTGGAAGTTACGGCCGAAAAGCAGGAAATGCTTCCGGGAATGCAACTATCCGTGCCAACCACTTTTGGAGTGGACTATGAAATGTACACCGGTCAATTTATAGGATCTAAGGATATGGACAGCCAAAAGCACACCTCGCGCGGCGTAATGGCAACCTTTGGCTTGCCCGATCCACTGCCGGAAAAACCTTACGGAATGATTATCAGTGGTTATATAAAGATTGATAAACCAGGTGTTTACCGGTTTTATCTTAAATCAAATGATGGCTCAACCTTATCTTTCGGTGACCGGTTGGTGGTTAATCACGATGGAGAGCATGGTGAAACTGAGCGATCGGGTGAAACGGCCCTTGGTAAAGGCTGGCACCTGTATGAGTTGCGATATTTTAATGCCGGTGGAGCGCTATCGCTGGTTGTCAGCTGGTCGGGCATGGGGATCGAAAAACAGTTGGTGCCCGCTGCCTCGCTGGCTTCTATGGCCACTCCAATGATGATGAAGAGGAATTAAGAGGTTCGCTTCGCTCACTAATGGGTTCGCTTCGCTCACTAAATTGGTGGGGGGGGTGGGTGAGGGTGTGGGAAGGGGAAATAAGAATAAAGGATTTAATAAAATAAAAGATGAATGAATTGCAAATAGTTACTGGGAACTTCGTTTTTAGGGGGACTATTCTTTCGGTTTACCCTTATGGCAGTGGCCATATTAACGATACTTATAAGGTGGAAACCGTAGAGCCTGAGTGTAAAAATTACATTCTGCAGCGGATCAACCATAAGATTTTCAAGAATGTACCCGGATTGATGGACAATATTGACCGGGTAACACGACATATCCGGATGAAACTCGAGAATACTCCCGGTTCCGATCCTGACCGCCAGGGACTCACCCTGATTCCAACACAGGAGGGTAAAGTCTTTTATCAGGATCAGGATGGAAACTTTTGGCGCATGTACATTTTTATCGAGGATAACCGGAGCTATGATATTGTAGATACCCCTGAAAAGGCTTTTGAAGGGGGCAGGATGTTCGGCAAGTTTCAATCGATGATAGCTGACCTCCCAGGTGGACCACTGCATGAAACCATACCCAACTTCCATAATATCGATATGCGGCTGGAGACTTTGCGCCAAACCATCGAACGGGATCCGGCTGGTCGTGCGGCCCTGGTTTCAGCAGAGGCTGCATTTGTTTGGGATCGGGCACAGGAGATGGGCACCATTCTGCATCTGGGTCAGCAGGGTTTAATTCCGCAGCGGATTACCCACAACGATACCAAATTCAATAACGTGTTGCTCGATCAGAACGATCAGGGATTATGCGTGATCGATCTCGACACCGTTATGCCTGGTTATGTTCACTATGATTTTGGCGACAGTATCCGAACTTCAACCAACACGGGCGCTGAAGATGATGCCGATCTATCCAGGGTGGAAATGGACATCAACCTTTTTGAGGCCTATACAAAAGGATTTTTGCAGGAAACCCGTAGCACACTAACACCATTGGAACTCGAGTACCTTCCGCTTGCCGGCAAGCTTTTTCCCTACATTATTGGCGTACGCTTTCTTACCGATTATGTGGATGGCGATAACTACTTTAAAATCAAGCACGAGCATCATAATTTACAGCGGGCCAGAGCACAGTTTAAGTTGTTGGAGAGTATGGAGGGGCAATTTGAGGCGATGAAGGAAATTGTGAGGAGGGAAGTGTGACGCCGAAACGTGAAACGTGAACCGTGAAACGTGAAGCGGAAGATGGGGGAACGATAAGGGTTATGGATGATCTTTTTTATAGTGGATAAGACCGATGAGCATTTGCCTGATCCTGTTGCACATTTCGTAATCATGAGTTAAGTCTGTGTGGTTAAGCCCGAGGCGATCGCAAATGAGCAGTTGAGTTTCGAGCTCTGCTAGTGAACCAAGTGCGATATAAAGGAATTGTATGAATTCATTTGAGGATTTTCTGGCGGAACCTTCAGCAATATTTGATGGGACTGAAACGGCTGCTCTTCGCATTTGCTGGGATAGCCCAAACCTTTCTTCAACTGGAAATTTTCCAGTTATTCCATAAACTTTGGTCACCATATCCATCGACAGTTTCCAAACATCCATATTTTTGTGTAGCATAGTAAAATGTTTAATAGTATAAATGCATAATCACCCATCAAATGGAAAAAATCACTAACTTTTTTTTCGATTTTCTCAAAATGACATGTCTTCGAAATTCTAAAAAGCGACCAGGCTCCCTATTCTTCCGCTTCACGCTTCACGCTTCACGCTTCACGATTCTTGTTGCAATAATAAGCTGTACTACTCAAGATCCCCTCCCCACCCCCATCGGTGGCGCGGGTGAAGCCAACCCAACGCTTAAAACCAACGCTGTTGCCCTTAAAAATTTTCAGGATATGCGGTTCGGCATGTTTGTGCATTGGGGCCCCATATCGCTGAAGGGTACAGAGATTGGCTGGTCACGCGGACGCGAGGTACCAATCAGTACTTATGATAGTCTCTATCTGCAGTTTAACCCGGTGAACTTTAATGCCAATGATTGGATCGGAATAGCAAAAGAAGCCGGGATGAAATATTTTGTGATCACCTCCAAGCACCATGATGGTTTTGCTCTGTGGCCATCGGAGTTCACTGATTTTGATATTGCCTCAACTCCGTATAAAAAAGATGTATTGAAGGAGATGGAGCTGGCTTGCGAGCAGCAGGGGATACTTTTTGGAACCTATCACTCTGTTCTCGACTGGCATCACCCGGATTATACCACCCGATATGGCGGCGATCCCAGACCGGTTGACAGTACTACGATGGTTCGATATAAGAAGTATTTGTTTAATCAGGTTAAAGAGCTGGTTCAGAATTACCATACCAACATATTATGGTTCGATGGACAGTGGGAAGGCTCATGGACGCATAAGGACGGGATGGAGCTTTATAAGTTTATCCGTGATATGCGCGATGATATCCTGATCAATAATCGTGTAGACAAGGGGTTCAAGGGAATGGCCGGAATGACCGATAGTGTTGCCAAATATGCCGGTGATTATGGAACTCCGGAGCAGCGGATTGGGGGATTCAACCGCGATTATCCTTGGGAATCATGCATTACGGTGGGTGATCAATGGGCCTGGAAACCCAATGAAAAGCTTAAGAGCGTTGATAATATCGTTCATACGCTGATTAAAACGGTTGGAGGCGATGGGAACCTTCTCCTCAATGTTGGACCTATGCCCGATGGGCGTATCGAACCCCGGCAGGTTGATTTATTGAAGGGAGTGGGGAAGTGGCTAACGGTTAATGGCGAAGGGGTGTACGGAACCCGCGGCGGTCCATTCCTGCCGGGCGATAAAATGGCTTCTACTCATAAGGGGCAATTCGTTTATCTGCACGTGATGGATAAAACCATTAAGGAGATCAGGCTGCCATTACCACAAGGAGTTAAAGCCACCCGGGTAAGCATTCTGGGTGGAAAATCGGTCAGTTATGATAACCGCGAAAAAGAACTGCTGATCCGGGTTCCTGAAAATATTTCGGATTCTCCGGCTTATGTCGTGAAAATCAGGCTTAATCGCAATGCTGCCGATATACAGCCTATCGAAATAAAGTAATTTTTAAAACTCCTCCTCTGAGGCGTTCTGCGAGGTTGCGACGAACTTTGCGGTTAAATACTTTTTTTTACCGCAGAGTTCGCAGAGGTTTTCGCAGAGGGCCGCAGAGGAGTTTTATTTATCAATCAATCAATGAGTCAATTACGATTAGCAGGACTATTACTGGTATTGTGTTTGATACTAATTTCCCAAACTGCCCCCGCAAGGGAAACGCGATTATACTTGCCAACCGATAATAAATGGGTAAATAGCGCTCTTGTTAAAACGGGTAATGGTTTAATTAAAGGTTTTGCCGATAAAGAATCAACCTGGTGCTGGCGGGGAATTCCTTACGCAGCTCCTCCGGTGGGTGCCCTGCGTTGGAAAGCACCGGTTGATCATGGGCCCTGGCCCGGAATAAGGGATGCACGCAAATTCGGTAGTGCTTCCGCCCAGTTACTGCCTGTTCTCGGACCCAAGGGCTCCGAGGATTGCCTGTACCTGAACATTTGGCGGCCGAAAAGTGATGAAACCGGACTTCCGGTTTATCTTTTTATTCATGGTGGCGGCAATTCCATTGGGTCCGGATCATCACGCGATTATTACGGTAATACCATGGCAAGCAAGTCACGCGTTGTATATGTTACCGTTAATTTCAGGCTCGGCGTATTGGGTTGGTTCCGGCATCCAGCCGTAACGGGTACAGGTTCTATGGCCGATCAGAGCGGTAACTTTGGGACGCTCGATTTAATTAAAGCGCTGGAATGGGTGCAAAAGAACATTGCAGCCTTTGGAGGCGATCCGGGCAATGTTACCATCGCCGGTGAATCTGGGGGAGCGATGGATGTTTTATCTCTGTTGACTTCACCCCCGGCAAAAGGACTGTTCCATCGGGCAGTGGCTGAGAGTGGCCTATCCTTGACCTTCAGCCCGGTGGAGGCTGAAAGGCGAAGTAAGATGCTTTTGGATAGTCTGCTGGTTGCCGATGGTCGTGCGGTTTCCATGAAAGAGGCAGAGCAAATTGTAGCAAAAATGCCTGTTTCGGAAATTGCGAGCTATCTGCATTCAAAATCACCGGTGGAGCTCATGAAAAGAATTCCCACCATCGTTGGAGGTATGGCCGACTGGCCATGTATTATTACCGACGGGTATGTATTGCCGGAAACGGGTTATGCCGTTTTTGC
>CAIXKO010000161.1 GCA_903919925.1 uncultured Bacteroidota bacterium
CGGGTTCTCAGGGAATGCTATTACCTTTTCTGCACATTCTCTTAATGAGTGAAGCGTATGCTGCAATGGAGCAACTCCCCCGGCATTTTTGCCCGACATTTCCTGATAGCCGGCTAACTTAAGATTTGTGCTATCGACGTTAGCGGCAAGCTGCGCATTCGGTTTTCGCTTTGAACCATTTTCCAAAATCGCTCTTACTTGTCGCAGGATGGACAAATTAGTAAAATCATCACCGGTCAGCGCATAGAAACAGGCAGAATTGGCTAATCCCACTTGCCTTAAAACTTCAGGATCAAGTGCATTTGCTTCGATAATTTTCACTCCTTGCCGCCTGAGCTGTTCGATATTTGCATTTCCGGTATTGTTTTCAATGATCACAAGCTTGTTCTTTTTTACAAAATTGTGAGCAATCGCATTTCCAACTTCTCCCAAACCACAAAGAATGGTATGACCTTTCATAAATCTCACCCGGGTTAAATTTAGCTTGTTCCTTAATAAAGCTAATAGTGCAAGTACGATGGTGTATATCAGAGTAAAAAGTGCAAAAAACCGTGCGGCGTTATAAATTAGCTCAGTCGTCCAATGAAATGTTTTGCCATCAACATAATACCGGTCACCCGATTCCAGAGAAAAAAGTTGAAAAGAATAGTAGAGCTTGCGCAGGAACGGATAATCAGGAAACACCAAATCAAAACTTACGTATCCCAATAATACGGTTAAAAGACCCAGAACGACAGGGATTTCGATACTCAGCCCCACTAATTTATAGTTTTCTTTATTCATGATTTCTCACTATTTAACAATGGTTCTACGGTAAAAGTAAAGAAAAAGGAGGTATTAAAATCTTATCACCAGTTGAAGTTTGTATGATAAAAAACATTTGATATGTTGACTTAACAACCTACTTTCACGCCGGCAAAACTGCATTTCACTGGGCTTTTATAAATGAGGATCTCCTTCATTCTACGCATTCTTAACACTTCGGTATTAGCCATATTGCTGATCAGTAAATCTTTAGGTCAAGTAATGCCGGGTGGAATCACCTCACAAACACTCTTTTCTTATTACGATCAACTTTATCGGGTTGATGCAAGATTGATTAGTGGGGATTTCTATCAGGATCTATCTCCCAAATCAACCAATGGTCATCCCTATTATGGTGATAAAGAATGGCAAAACGGATCGGTCATAATTGATAAAACACAGTTTGACAGTCTGTTATTGCGTTATGATATTTGCAAAAACGAATTGGTTTGCAGCACCCTCGGGATAACAAATTCCAACGTGCAAGTATCGTTGAAAAAGGAGCCGATTACCAGGTTTACTATGAGAGAACGCGTCTTTGTGCCATTCCCGTTTACTGGTGAGGGTAAAGAAATCCGGTTTTGCGAGGTCCTGGCAAATGGCCCTGTTACCTTGTTACTCCTCCAATCCAAAGCGCTCAAAGTTCCGGCCGGTGGCAATTCCAGCTATACATACGAAGCTTTCTCCAAAATGTCTCTATCTATTAATGGTAAAATAGTTAATTATCAGGGCAAACAAACTCTTTACCGATTGTACCCACAGGTAAAGCCAGCGCTCAGGAGTTATATCAGAACAGAGAAACTGAGATTATGGGGGAAAAAACCCAAACAACATGCCAGGCTGGTTGAGTTTTGCAATTCAATACTAACTACTTCAAAATGAAGAAAGTAGTTGGATTGTTAACTTTATTGATTACCCTGTGGATGAATTTGGAGGCCCAGCAAAAATCACTGGTTATTCCGCTGAAGATTTCAAAACTCACTTTTCCGGAGTTCGCCGCAAAGCTGAGAACTGAATTTAAAATATACATTTATTACGAACCCGAATGGGTATCCAATATCGAGGTCTCCATCAGCGGAGACAGTGTCAACATTGGCAAGCTACTTGATTCATTGCTTGTTCCCCAGAGAATAAATTATTTTTACCGGGGTAACGCCCAATTTTTCCTTACCGGGTCAAAGAAGATATCGGGTCCTGAAAAGTTCATCGTACCCATTCAAGATGTAACCATGCCTGGCACATCCGGGCAATCGGTTCGTCAAGGTTATTTAGGTCAGAATCCTTATGAACAGACGGTTAAGAAAGTGGTTGTCGGTAGTAAAAATCAAATTTCCGGCCGATGCTACCTCTCGGGAAGAATTTCGAACCAATCAAATGGAGAACCTGTAACCGGGGCCACGGTGGTAGTTGCCAACACCAACACCGGTGTTACCTCCGATGGTGAGGGCTCTTATTCACTGCCATTGGAGTCAGGAAAAATTTTCAATCTGACTATATCGTGCCTGGGAATGCAGACGGAGCTGTATCTGGTTGAAATGAATAATTCCGGAACATTGAATATCGAAATGAAAAGCAAATTGATCGATGTTAAAGAGGTTGTTGTCCGATCAGATAAATTCCAGAATGTTAGGGGATTGCAGATGGGGTTCCAAAGTGTTGGGGCAAAAGAAATGAAAAGTATCCCAATGGTGATGGGTGAGCGCGATATATTTAAAGTGGCTAACCTGATGCCCGGAGTTCAGACTATTGGTGAAGGATCCGCCGGTTTTAATGTTAGGGGATCTGCTTCTGATCAAAATTTGTTTCTCATCAATGAGATCCCGGTTTTGAATACGGGTCATCTTTTCGGATTCTTCTCAGCATTTAATCCCGATATGGTGAATGGGCTGAATCTGTATAAAGGCAATTTCCCGGTAGAATTCGGAGGACGCCTGGCATCGGTTTTTGACATCACTACACGCAAAGGAAACAAAAAAGAATTTGGGGCGCGCGGGAGCATCAGTCCCGTAACAGGTTCTATATTAATTGAAACACCGATTGTTAAAGATAAAAGCTCTTTCATGGTCAGTGCGCGTTCAACCTACTCCAACTGGATATTGAATCGTTTGAATGATGCAGAGTTGTACAAAAGACAGGGATCATTTTACGATTTGATGGCAGGTATTCACCTATTAGGAAAAAACAGGTCGTCGTGGCAGTTTTTTGGATACTACAGCAAGGATAAATTTGCCCTCTCCACCTCCAATAATTACCGCTATGAAAATATGGGTGCCTCGGCAACTTACGATAAACGCATTGGTGACAAGTGGACTTTGAAGACTTCCGCAGTTTTTAGCAATTACAACAATTATCAGGCTAACAGGGAGCAAGCATCAAAGGCGTTCGATCATCAATTCAGCGTCAGGTCGCAGGAATTAAAAATCAGATTCACCGGCTATCCTGCGGCGCGACATAAATCGGGGTTTGGTGCCAATGCTATTCTCCACAACCTTAATCATGGCATAATGAATCCGTTGGGCAGTCAATCATTACTTTTTCAAACAGATTTCGGTGCAGAAAGCGGCTTGGAATATGCCCTTCACGCTTTTGATGAATTCACTATAACCGACCAATTAACCTGGTATGTTGGATTGCGGTACAGTTTCTTTAATTATCTGGGACCAAATACCATAAAGCAATATCAGAACGGGTTACCGTTGGAGAATGCAAATATCATGGATACGCTTACCTATGCGTCCGGGAAAACTATCAGCCATTACTCCGGGCCCGAATACAGGACATCGCTTAATTACCGGCTCAATCCTGATTTTTCCATCAAGCTCAGCTACAATAAGATGAGGCAATATCTATTTATGCTGTCCAATACCGCCTCTGTGGCCCCAACCGATCGGTGGAAACTGGTTGATCCGTATATTTCACCACCTGTTGCTGACCAGATCAGCTTTGGCATATATAAAAACTTCAACAACTCGTCAATAGAAACATCTGCTGAAGTGTACTATAAAACCGGCAAGAATGTAATTGAATATAAGGACAATGCTGAATTAACTTACAATCCTGATATAGAGACACTGGTTCTTCAGGGAAGTCAGAAAGCCTGGGGAATTGAATTCCTTTTGAAAAGAAATTCCGGACGGCTAAGCGGATGGGTAAGTTATGCATACTCCCGGTCGCTAATTACCGTAAATGGCCCTGCATTTTGGCAAAAAATAAATCAGGGGATTACCTATCCGGCAAATTATGACAAACCTCACGCAGTAAACTTTGTTGCTAATCTTAAACTATCGAGGCGTCTCAGTATTTCTTCAACCGTTGTGTACAATACCGGACGACCAATCACTTATCCCACAGGCTATTTCTTTGTAAACGAATTACCGGTTATCAACTATTCCCTCCGGAATGAATACCGGATCCCCGATTATTTCCGCACCGATGTTTCTTTTACCATTGAAGGCAATCTTCTCAAGAAGAAATTCGCTCATGGCTCCTGGGTTTTTTCTGTTTATAACCTTACCGGCCGCCGAAATGCTTACTCTATCTATTTTGTTCAGGAAGATGATGCCGTAAAAGGTTATAAACTATCGATTTACGGCGTACCAATCTTTACAATTAGTTATCAATTCAAACTGGGAAATTATGCAGTTGAATAAGATCTTTTTACTGGCTTGTGTGCTGCTCACCGGTTCCTGTGTTGATCGGTTCTTTCCTGAAACAGCCAGATACCATGAAGTTCTGTTCATTGAATGCCTGATTTCGGACGATACCACCTCAACCTCAGCTGTTAGAATCTCCATCTCCGCCCCTATCGCTACTGAAGATAGTTCTAAAATGATTTACAAACCCAGGGGAGTATCAGGGGCGCAGGCCATGATCAGCAGTCCCGACGGATTTTTTAAGTGCAGGGAAACCATCGCCGGCACCTATGAACTGCCAACAGATTTTAAGGTTGAAACCGGGAAAAGCTACCAGCTTCAGGTGTTTTACAATGACCGGTTTTTCGAATCTGATTATCAGGAATTGCGACGATCACCTCCGATCGATAGTGTCACTTACCGGCATACCGTGCAAAAACTAAGTGAGGACGGTGAGATTGTTGATGGTTACCGTTTTTTTGCCAGCACCCACGATCCTGGGCAAGGTCCCTCCTATTACCGATGGACGCTCGATGCCACTTTTTTATATACTGTTCCATACAATGCGACCCATATTTGGGACGGATGGAAAACAAATCCAGCTTCCAACAAATTGCTTCGTACCTGCTGGAAATCTAAAAAGGTATCCGGAATATATTTGGCCCAAACCATTGGACTTTCTGAAAACCGGGTAACCGAGGCTCCATTAAACTTTGAAAGCCAATACGGCGACGAGCTTTCCATCCGGTACAGCCTGAATGTCAGACAGTACAATATTTCTCCATCCGCTATGTCGTTCTGGGAGAATGTCGATAAACTCATTAACAAAACCGGTAGCTTGTATGAAACTCAACCTTACCAGCTTCAGGGTAACATTCACTGTACTACAGACTCAACCTTTTATGTTGTAGGGATATTTGAAGTTGCGGGAGCATCCACTCTCCGGTTATTTGTTGATAAGCCAACTGAATTTCAGGTCATCCCGGTTAGTTGTATATTGATGACCGTTGGCAAGGATATTCCGTGGTACGTACTTCCGGCAGGGTCCTTTGTGACCGAGGATATAATAAAAAAATCGTTTCTCACCGCTACTCCATCTTGCTATGATTGCCGGTTAAGGGACGGAACATTGGAAAAACCACTTTTCTGGAGATAGGAAGCAATATGCAGGTAAATAAAACCATAATACTAATTTGGCTACTGTTAGTGGGCCTGATCCCCTGTATTCCTACTGTTTCGCAATCAAGTAAATTGGTTAATTCCGTCAAATTCCGGGAAACAGTCTGGCTGCAAACTCCCCGGCATCTCTTTGTATCAGGCGAGCAAATCGAATTTCATGCCTTCCTTCTCGAAAAAGATACATACAAGCCCTCCGTATTAAGTAAATATATCCGAGTAGAGCTGTTGGATTCCACAGGAAACAAACTTCAGAAACAAAATCTGGAACTGGCTAATGCTCAGGTAGCTGGCTCATTTGTCCTCTCAGCCGAATTAAAATCAGGCTGGTATTACCTTAGAGCATACACAAACTGGATGCGAAACTTTCCGGAAACTGAATTTACTGCTATTCCATTTAAAGTAGTAAACCCTGCTGATACGAAGCGCTACCTCGTGTCACCCATTGAAAAGACTTATACAGATCCGGCAACCCTAAAAACCGGAATGACACTAACTGATTTACCTGATTATTTAATAGTTAAGAGCGGGAATTTGAGGACAAAAGAATCCTCAGCCTTCCGGCTACTTATCCACCGTTCCTATTCCTGGTATTGGTTTGAAACCAAGACTTTAGCCGGGGACACCATTACTTTTAAAGTGCCAAAAAATAAAATTCCGGAAGGTATTGTTCAGATCTCGATAGTAGCAGAAAACAATACGGTTTGTGCCAGTCAGCTTTGGTCAAATTACGATTTTAACCAGCATCAGGTTGCTGTTAATCTACCTTTTGATACCATCGGGCTAAATAGCAACCAGCAAGCTGATTATCAGATGCCCAAAAGTTTTACCAATGAGGAAATGGTTGGTTTGAATATACTTATCACCCAGAGTGAACCTGAAAATCAATCCAGCAGTTTTCTCCCCGGATTGCCTGGTTGGAGCTGTGATACCCGGATTCCATCCAACAATACCGGGTTTAAGGAATGGTTGAAAAACAATCGATATCCGGATGAATGCGTACAGTCATTTTTTACACCTGGCTCTTCGGGCCCTGTTGTTCCTGAAGTCATAAACTTACCCTTCACAGAACAAAAAAACTTACAGTTCTTTCCAGAAACCCGTGCAGGAATTGTCAGTGGCCGTGTAATCGACATTCTGTCCGGCCAACCGGTTCCATCCATCGGCATTAGTATAACTATACTGAATAACAATCGCTTTGAGGTTGCAAAGACCAATCGCAATGGAGTATTTAATTTTTCTCTCCCAGGCATCCGGAATTCAAATGATTTCATTCTGTCTTTTATTTCTGAACCTGATTCAGGCTGGACCATTGAGGTTTTTCCGGAGTATGATATCAGAACCTTCAAACCCCGGTATCAGGATTTCAATCTCAGCCAGGATGAATTGGAGTATGCCGGAACACTGAGTATCAACAGGCAACTGAAACAAATTTATGAACAACCATTATCACAAGAGGATAGCCGAACCGATACGCTGATTAAAAGGAAGCCATTCTATGGAACTCCCGACCGGATCGTTAACACCAATGATTATATAGAGCTGGCCAATGTTTTGGAAGTAGTTTACGAGGTTGTACCCGATGTTCAGGTTCGGCGGCAAGGAAATCAGATCAGGCTATCTGTTTATAATAAGAGCCCCTTTGCACATGACTACGAAACCCTGATACTGCTTGATGGGATACCACTTACCAACCAAAAGGAATTGCTGGAACTGCCACCTTCCAGAATCAAGACGATTGAGGTAAAGAATAAAATTTACATCCACGGCAATTACATTTTTGCTGCGGTTGTAAATTTCATCTCCCTCAACAACGATTTTGCAGGACTAAAGCTGCCTGCAAAATCGGTAGTCGGATCCATAGATTTACCTGCACTTTCTCATTTTTCAACTGGTACAAAGAACAGCGCTAATAACTTCTCAACCCCAGTGTTGGACCCGATATTGCTATGGAGTCAAAGCGTCACTCCGATTGAAAGCCGAGTTTTTTTTTCCACCAACGACTTGCCTGGACAATTCAAATTGATGATCTATGGTTTTGATAAAAACGGCAATTGGCTTTTTGGTCAAAAAACTTTTGAAGTTAACAATCCTATTCCTTGACAAATTTTTGCACGACCCGCTGGTTCTGATCTTCCATCGAGATGTAATAAACCCCGCTCGAATAGGTTGAGAGATCCAGTTGAATCAGATTTGAATCCACCTTTATAATATCGAGCACGGATCCCAGGATGTTGTATATGCGCAAAACAGCATTTCCTGTGGTACTTTCAATGGCAATGTTTAGCTGAGTGCTTGCCGGATTTGGATACAAATTAAGTTTCGGTCCATTCTCCACTCCGTTGGTTAACAAATCACTACCATTACCAATAATACCCAGTGGGATAATATTTATTGTATAATCCTCCACCTCACCGCTATAATTGTTGTCGCAGGGATTCATGGTTGAGCTTACTTTCATAGCCACACGCATCCTGGTTGTTCCCGATGCTGTTGTTGGAATCAGTATGGAACCGGTAGTTGTACCTCTTCTATTAGTCAGGTTCAATACATTTTCACCAGTGTCAACAAAATCGCCGTCCATATTAAAATCGATCCAAATTTTCCAATAATCCCGGTTAGTAGCTTTTAGAGGAGTTAAACTTACTGCAGATGTTTTCCCTGCAGTGACCGAAAAAACCGGAGAGTTGTAAAGCAGATAACCCGATGTTCCCTTACCCGTTGCACTGGTTGTGCCACCTATTGTAAGTTTGGTAATATAATCACTGGTATTAGATATCCCAGTTGGAGAGCAGTAAGTAACAACAGGCTGATTAACTGTAATATAACTCGTCTTGGTTTTCTGATTGGACCCTGCAGTATTTGTAGCAGTTAAGGTTACCGTATATACGCCTGCGGTGCTGTAAGTATTTGAAGGATTCTGTAAAACTGCCGTTTTCCCATCACCAAAGGTCCACGCCCAGCTGGTTGGGGCATTTATTGACAGGTCAGTAAACCGAACGGACTGACCTGCATTGATACTTAAAGGGGTGGCTGAGAAGTCGGCCACTGGAACAAGCACAACCAGGCCGGTGATGTTAACTGTATAATCCTCCACTTCGCCACCGCTGAACTGGGCACAAGGCAATGGCACTGATGCATCGCTCATGGAGATACGCATTCTGGTAGTTCCGGTAAATGCAGGCAACGTGAACGTCCCTGTTATCGCTACTTTTGTTAAAGATCGGGTTAAAACCTGTTCTCCCGCATCACCAAAATCAAGATCCTGGTTAAAATCGATCCACACCGACCAGTACTGGCTGGTGCTTTTTCCATTGAATGCAGGTGTTAACGTATAACTGACCACCGCTTTGGAGTTCCATGCATAAGTAATCGCGGTATTATCTTTATACCCACCATTATTTCCGGTGGTAGTGATTACGGAATTAAAGGATACCGCATTGATCCATTCCATTGAAGAACTCAGTCCTTTGGAAGCACAGTAAGAGGGTATCGAAACAGTTATTTGAAGTACAGCCTGATCCGTACCTCCTTTTCCATCATCTACTTTTACAGTAAAACTGTTTAAACCTATATCTCCTGCCTGTGGCGTACCGGTAAGAGCTCCGTTTCCAGCTACAGTAAGCCACAGAGGGCCCGAAACCAGCGAAAAAGTAAGAACATCGCCTGTATTTGGATCCGTTGCATGACCTGCTAACGTGGATGAATAGGCCACACCCGTTGTTGCTCCGGTTTCAACTACCGGATCGGTTGTAAAGGCAGGTGGGGAATTTACAAACACCCCGGCATAAACATCTGATTCCCATAATCCACGACCATAAGTTGCTGCCCTGATTTTGCTCAAAGCCGGATCGGCTGCATAAAAGATGTCCAGCTCCGAAACAACAACATTGGGTAACCCGGTGAAAAAAGGAGTCCAGGACGCACTACCCAGTTTGATAAACACTCCCACATCTGTTCCCGCATACAATTCAACCTGCGAAGTACTTTGCTTATTCTGGATCACACAATTCACAGGAATAGCGGGCAAACCTGCTGAAATATCGGTCCAGATAACGCCGCCATCGGTTGATTGGAAAACACAATAAGCATTGAACTGCCCCATTGAAACCCAAACGGTATTAGGATCATCCTGCTTTACTGATAGGTAAGTAATATTGCTTGAACCTACCGGAAGTGTTCCAGTAATATTGGTCCAGGAGGTACCCCCGTTTGTAGTACGGTAAATAATACTGGAGGTTGCCGCATATATGTTTAGTGAGTTCGATGGTGCTACTGCCAACGACCTAAGGGAGGATCCGCCCCAGGTACTGATTTTTGTCCAGGCCGATCCCTTGTTGGTGGTTTTCCACACATCCTGGTACCCGCAATAAAGTGTGGAGCTAACATTTGGGTCAATTACATAAGGGGTAACCCAATCACCACTGCCGGTGATGCTTCCGGCAATGTAAGTGGAAGAGGTCCACTTGTTATCGGTGCGGTAAATATCACCGTAATACAACTCACCATACTGAACACTGGAGTTGGTATAATCGATCAGGCACTCCATGCCATCTCCACCGATTACATCTTTCCACGTATTGGACACCATGGCCTTGGTTCCATTATCCTGCAAGCCGGCGATCACATCACCGGAAACCATTTGTGAAACACCCAGGCGATACATCTGACTGATTACCATACCATTGCTCAAATGGGTCCAGGTGGTACCGGTGTTGCTGGTTTTATATAACCCACCATCGTTGCATTCAAACAGCGTGGTGGTTCCGGGCTGGTAAGCAAAATAGTGCTTGTCGGCATGTACCTCAGTAGCGGTCCCGCTGCAATTCCCCGACCACATATTACTGGTGGCCCAAGTTGTTCCGCCATTTGTTGATTTCCAGGTATTTACCCCTCCAATAAAAACATTATTGGCATTTGTCGGATCAACGGCAATACACAAATCATACCAACCCTGTCCGCCTGCGTCACTGCCGTTGCAATTCCATGCGAGCATATTGGGTGATGAACCCACCAGCTGAGTGTATGAAACACCGCTGTTGATGGATTTATAAACCCCGAATAGTCCGCTGGATGTGCTGCATATCAGTGCATATACGATTTCGGGACTGGCTGGAGTTACTGCAATTTCAACACGTGATCCGGTAGTATCCAGCACAAGGGCCCAGGTTACTCCTCCATCTGTTGAAAGATATACGTCACCATTAATTCGGGTAGAACCATACATAATCAGGTTGCTGCCCGGTTTAAACTTAATATTGATAAATTGAGTAGTGGTCAGTTTGCTCCAGGTATTGCCACTATCAGAGGTCTTATATAACCCATCGCTGGTAGATGCATACAAAACGGCAGCATTGGTGGGATCGCCAAGTAACCGGTAAACCAATTTCTGTGAACTCTGCGACCAATTCAACCCGGTAGTATTCCAGGTACTTCCTCCATCGATCGATTTTAACACCCCCACTGAATAATTATCGTTTGCATCCCGGTCACCGGTGGCAGCATAAATAATATCAGACGGGATTCCTGACAAAACGAGCAAATCACTAACACCTAAAACTGCATTATTATCGCTGGTAACAGTCCATGAAGTTCCTCCATTAACGGTTTTCCAAACCCCTCCGGATGCAGCACCAACATAAATAACGCTCGTTGATGATGGGCTGAAAGCCACACAATTCAACCGACCTAATCCTGCATACCCTGCTGATGTTGTGGTTGGCCCTAAACTCGTCCAGTTCCCTGTTGTTGTCACAGTTGTACCTTTCAAAGCAGGATGTGCATCCATGTATTTACCATACTCAGTGAAAGCAGATGTTTTTGGAAACTCTCCGGTTTGTGGGTCAACCCGGTTGCTCCAAAACCACTCCCAACGTTTAAACTGTTTCCATCCGCCAGCTTTTCTTTTCTCGCCATTAACAAAATAATAGCCCTTCTTAACATCCAGTTGGCCCCAATAATCATTAAAAGCTTTTTGGATGTCGAAAAAGCCGGGATTATCAATTACTGCCTCTGCCTGAGGAGAATTATTCATCCATTGTTGTGCGGGAAGATTGGCAAATCCAATCAACATCAGCACGATAAGTGTTAAAGGAAGAAATCTTTTCATGGCACATGAATATTAAAATGAAGAATTGGGAACTTTTTGAAATCAATGATTGGTTTTCTTCTGAACAAGCAAATTTAACTAATTGCAGTGAAAAAACACTTTAGAACAGTATTCTTTGGTAGAAACCCCATTTTTAGGGTCCAACGGTGAATAAATAACGCCTATCAACGCTGTGCCAGCCAAATGAGGCACTTACCTCCCTTTTTTCCGTGAGCATGTACCACCACTTCTTCCACCATAAAACCAGTTTGGCGCAAGCGCTTTGAAAACTTCACATCCGGGCCTGCCGACCATACTGACAGAATTCCTTTGGGCTTCAGTGCCTTAAAAGATGCATCCAGCCCTTGAAAAGAGTATAACCAGTTATTGTCAATGTGCGTTAATCCATTTGGTCCATTATCCACATCCAGCATAATGGCATCAAACCCATGCTTTTCTGAAATGAGAATTTTCGCAACATCAATTTCCTTTACGGTAACCCTTTGATCTGAAAGTGGATTACCTGCCTCTTCCCCAAGGGGTCCCCTGTTCCATTCAACAACTTTAGGAACCAGCTCTGCCACAACAATCTCTGCTCCAGGGCCAAGGTGCTTCAACGCCGCAGCAAGTGTAAATCCCATACCCAGGCCACCGATCAATATCTTTGGATGAAGACGTCCGTTAATTCTACTGCAGGAAAGTTCCGCCAGCGCCTCTTCTGACCCGTGAACCCTGCTGCTCATCAATTCACCCTCACCAGATATGTCGATTGAATAATCCTTTGCATGCTTATAAAGCCGCAATTCCTTGTCACTTCCCGGAATAGGTGCCGTATCCAATAATTTTCTTGGAATCATAATTTATGCTTTCGGTTCCTACTTTCCGGTGATGGCTTTTGTTGATAATAGTCCGCATGCAGCCCAAATATCTTCCCCCCTGGACGCCCTCACCGTGGTTAGAATACCTTTTTTGTTTAATGCATCTTTAAAATTCTGAACTGCTTGATCATCTGACCCCTCCAATGGTGTATCAGGAATCGGATGAAAGCGGATGAGGTTGATCCGGCATCTTAATCCGTTTAACAACCTCGCCAATTCCTTTACATGCCTTGCAGTATCATTCAGGTTTTTGAAAAGAATATATTCAAATGAGATTCTCCTTTGCCGGCCAAAATCCCATGCACGAATGGTTTTAATAACTTCTGTGAGCGGATATACCTGCTCAATTGGCATCAGCATCCGCCGTTCCTCTTCAAATGGGGTATGCAGGCTGATTGCCAGATTAGCCTGCGACCGTTCAAGAAATGTTTGCATCGCCGGAATAATTCCAATAGTAGATACCGTTATCCTGCGGGGGCTCCACGCATATCCCCATTCAGCTGTCAGTATCTCAATACTCTTCAGAACATTTTCCAAATTATCCATAGGTTCACCCATACCCATGTATACTACACTGGTAAGTTTTTCTCGCTCAGGTAAACTATGAATTTGATTTAGAATTTCACCGGTAGTGAGATTACCCTGAAACCCCTGCTTACCAGTCATACAGAACAAACAACCCATCTTGCACCCCACCTGCGATGAGACACAAAGAGTAGCACGCTCACCATCAGGAATGTAGGCTGCTTCAACATATTTTTTAATTCCCGATGGATACAAATATTTCTTTGTCCCATCGGTTGATTCTTCTACTTTTGAGGGAGGAAATAATCCAATCTCGTAGCGTGATTTAAGCAGCTCGCGTTGTTTCACCGACAGATTCGTCATCCCATCAACTGAAAGGATGCTTTTCTTGTAAAGCCAATCTACTATTTGTGCTGCTGTATAAGCCGGCATGTTTAGTGACCGGCAAAGTTCTACAATCTCCGTCGGCCTCTTTCCAAACAAAGTTTCTTTGCCTTTTTCTTCCATTTTTCTGGTTCAGTAATTTTGGAATGAGGAGGCTAAAAATATATTTCTCCGATTATCTTCCTGAACGGCACTCCTTTTTTTATGAGGATATCCCGCGCTTCCACAACCATCTCCGAACTACCGCAAAGATAATACAATGCTTCCACCGGCAACCGCGTAAGCGAGTTAAGGTAATCAGTAACCCGGCCGGTAAAGGCCCCCTCAATCTCTTCTCCCGAACAACATTTGATATAATTGCTTCCCAAAACCGGACTCAACTCATCGGCGAAATAAAACGATTCGCGGTACCTGCCTCCATGTATTAAGTATTTATTCCTGGTTTGACCCGATCGGAGCATCGATGCAAACGGAGCAATTCCGGTTCCTTGTGCAATCCACCAGGCTTCGCCTTCGGTGCCGGTAAACCTTCCGAATCCCGAACTGCTCCAAATAAAATCGCCAACTTCCAGTTCAGCCATTATCGGGGTCAATTGACCGTCATTTACCACGTTAAAGAGAATTTGAACATTAGGATCCTGCTCTCCACTGGCAATTGAATACATACGTGGGTCTTCATTCTCAACCAATGCTATCGAAATAATTTGACCTGCCTCAAATTCAAAAAAGCGTTTATACTCCAAAACGTATACTCCCCTGGCAATCTCCTTGATAGCCTCTACCTTTACTCTTTTCAACTTTTCTGACAAATTCACTGGCTTCCTTTTGATTTAATTCCCTTGAAGGACAAATGACCGGTTTGTTTTGTTTATTTACTACAAGAAGAATGAGTAATTGTTAAAAAAACATAATTGTCTCGAATAAAACGCACAAACCGATATCCTTTTGACCTATTTTTGATAAGAAACTCAAACTAAATCTATTTCTGCAATGAAAGCCCTATCCGTTCGTATCTTAATGTTACTGACCATAGTTAGTGCAGGCTTTTCGGTACAATCACAAACTGCTATCAAACAGCCCCTTATTAAAGGAACAGACCGTATTACCAGATACGATCAGCAGCAGGCTCTGCAAAATCAATCCGAGTATAAAGACCTTCACTGGCAATATGTCGGACCTACCAACATCAGCGGTAGGGTAACTGATATTGAAGCGGTGAGGCAACCAGGTAAATCATTGACCATATGGGTTGCTGCAGCATCAGGAGGGGTGTGGAAATCAATAAATGAGGGAACCACCTGGATGCCGGTTTTCGAAAAGCAGGTTACCACCGATATAGGTGATCTGGCCATCGATTCGAAAAATCCTGATATCGTTTGGGTTGGTACCGGTGAGGCTAATATTTTCCGCAGCAGTATGGCTGGATGCGGCATCTATAAAACCGATGATGGCGGAAATTCCTGGAAGAATATGGGTCTTGAAGACACGCATACCATCGCAAGAATCTTGATAAACCCTATCGATACCCGAATTCTATACGTTGCAGCCGGTGGACATGAGTGGACCGCAAACCAGGAAAGAGGAGTATTTAAAACCACTGATGGCGGGGTTTCCTGGCAAAAAATTCTTTATGTTAATGAAATGACAGGTGCCTATGACCTTGCAATGGACCCGGTTAACCCCGATATCATTTATGCCGCTACCTGGCAGCGTGTTCGTGAAAAATGGAACGATCCGCGAACTAAGGACAATTATACAGGCAGCGGAATATGGAAATCCACCGATGCAGGCAAAACCTGGATCCAGATCAATCAAGGTTTACCGGAACCTAATCGCCGCGGACGGATTGGCATTGCCGTATCTCCATCGAACCCGAATGTTTTATACACCCTACTGGATAATTATGAAATGTCGCGGGAGGC
>CAIXKO010000162.1 GCA_903919925.1 uncultured Bacteroidota bacterium
AATACATCCAGGTGATGAAAAGTAAAACCAGATTGATCCTTTGGCTGGGCCTGATTTTTCTGATTTTTCTGGTCTGCGCCATCTGGTTCCTGAAGGGCCGCGATCCCTGGTTGCTGATTACGGCAGAAATCGCTATTCCAATTCTTTTTGGGATTACGGTTGTGCTGATCAATAAATCGTTCCGTCCGGTTGAAACGATCAGCCGAAGCATGAGCATGCTGCGTGAGGGCGATTTTTCAACTACCCTGGTCAACAACGGTAATCCGGATGCCGATGGGATGGTGGAGGTTTATAACTCCATGATCAAGCGGTTACGCGAAGAAAGGCTCGCCGTGCGGGAGGCAAACCAGTTCCTCGATTTACTCATAGAATCATCACCACTGGGTATTGTTATTGTCGATTTCGATGAAAGGATTGTGGACATCAATCCGGCTGCTTATCGGTTCATGGCAATATCACCTGCTGATTATAAAGGGCTTGGACTTCGGGATCTGGCAAATCCGTTAGCCAAAGATCTAACCACCATCGAATTTGACGAAAAGCGTATTTTCGATCTTGCCGATGGCCAAAAGTACCGATGTCGGAAGCTCTTTTTTATGGATCACGGATTCAGGCATCCTTTCTATATTATTGAAGAGTTTTCCGAGGAAATCCGGCATGCGGAGAAGGCCGCTTACAGTAAACTGATCAGAATGATGGCTCACGAGGTGAATAATACGGTAGGTGCAGTAAATTCAATACTTTCAACTGTTTTGGATGATGAAAAATCCTTTGTGTCCGATAATCAGGACGAAGTGTTTGAAATGCTGGGGGTGGCCGTTCAGCGAAATTACCGGCTTAACCGTTTTATGCAAAACTTTTCGGATGTGGTTAAACTGCCTTTACCGGAAAAAGAACCTTTTGATTTGAATCGCTCGCTGAATTCAGTAATTCAATCGTTTAGCCCAATTTTAATTGAGAAAAAGATACGGATTCAAATTGATTTTAATGAGCAGCTCCCCCCTTTATTGGCCGATCAGAGTCAGATGGAACAGGTATTCATTAACCTGATTAAGAACTCAATAGAAGCAATAGGATCAGATGGCACTATCGGTGTTAAAACCCAGACAGATCCAATCATGGTGCTTATTTCCGATGATGGTCCTGGCCTATCCGCACAGGCCCGCGACCTTTTGTACACCCCATTTTTTTCTACAAAATCAGATGGTCAGGGTGTTGGTTTAACTGTAGTGCGTGAAATTCTGGTCAATCACGGGTTTCATTACCATTTATCCAACCGCGAAGAGGGAGGTACGGAATTTATCATCACCTGCCCGTAGAGCGGCTTAATTGCGTGTCTATTGAGGCAGCCCTGAAAGTCCATATATATTGCGCCCTTTCAGGGCTAATTGGACAGCATTCGTTTGCTTAGCTAAAACGAAACAGTTGGCATTAGAATATCTACTTTTACATGTTTTTGCAACAGTGGTTACGGTAACGGCGGTTGCAAGGAAAAAGTCATGCAGCATTATGACATCGAAGCTGTATGCTTATGTATTGACAACATGTAAAAGACCTTCACGTAGGGGAGGACCCAAGTGTCCTCCCGGAACCCAAGTGTCCTCCCGGAACCCAAGTGTCCTCCCGGAACCCAATTGTCCTCCCGGAACCCAAGTGTCCTCCCGGAACCCACCAGTCCTCCCCCCACACCCGCACCTCCCCCCCGAAAATTGTTCCATCGCCCCAAATCTATCCCAAACTCCCTATATTTATCCCCCAATAAATTCTCATATCCCAATGGCAACAGTAATTTTACACTTGAGGCAAACCCTCCGGATCTCCCTCCTTTTAACCAGTTTACTCCTGGGTTCAGCGTTTTCAACAAGCACTTTTGCCCAAAAGAAAGTTTCTTCACTTCCATTTCATGAAATGCAGAATTACAGCTGGATGCGGCTGGCAACGATTGTACCGGAAGTTACTGACCGGATCATTTTGCCGGTGGGAACGGTGGAATCACATGGAGCCTGCCCGATTGGTACTGATAATTTTATTCCGGAAAACCTGGCCGATCATGTTTGGGAAGACGTAAATGCATTGGTGGCCCCTTCG
>CAIXKO010000163.1 GCA_903919925.1 uncultured Bacteroidota bacterium
CCATTTTCAGTGATAGCTACCACCGGCTGATCAAAATAAGCTCGTGGAGCCTTTGTTACGGCATCGTAGAGTATCTCCCAGGCAGGCCATGAAACAGATTTGTCATCGAGCAGTTCCAAACGTAGAGGTGCTTTAAGAAGCTCAAACTTTGAAGATTTATCAAAAATGGATGACACATCGCCGTTTTTATCCAGCAAAACTTTATACCGTTTGTTTTCAAGGAGATTCATTTTTACTGAAAGGCCAGTGGCGAGTGCACAGGGTTTAGCGGAAGGTACGACATCAAAAACCTGGTAGCTGACCGGAAGGCAGGAAGCGGTAAAAATCAGGGTAGCCATACGGCCATTCCTGCTGATAATTTGTGCAGGAACTTCTTTATCGTCGGGGCCAAAAACCTGAACCTGGCTAAACTCTTCTGGTAATTCAACCGTAGCTTCCACGATATCGCTCCGGTCAATGGAGAGCGGGTTAAATACAACAACCGGGATACCACCTGTCCGTGTGTTTAACCCACGGATCACACCACCTGCGGTGTTGGCAAGAACACCGGCAAACTGATTCTGGCTCAGGATCTCATCGTTCCAAGAAAAAGCATAAGCTTCGGGTATGCTGGTGCCGGTAAGGTCATCATGAAACTGGTGCCATAAAAACCTCACCCAGGCTTCGTGCAAAACAGCTTTTGGATAATAGGTTGCTCCGAGCCAGTCTGAAACAACAGCTGATCGTTCAGCAGCGTCAGCCAGCAGCTCATTTTTCCGGTTTAGCATCTTCATGGCCGATTGGGAGGTGTAACATCCATTGCCATGCGGGGAGGTAAGAAGTTCCCCGTTAAACTGCGGAAGTTTATCCAGTTGACTGGAAGTCATTTGTCGGGCCATGAGATCGGCCGGTGCGCTGATCACTTTTAATGGTCCATCGGAATGGATTGCCTTTTCCAGATAAAAAACCGAGGAGTCCTCTGGTGCACCACCGATATCACCGGTGCCAAAATAGCGGTAACCCAGGTAAACACCCGATTTTTCGCCTGTTTTCTCTACCGTTGAATTCCATTTAGTGTCTTTTGAAAGGTCACCACGAAGATTTGCTCCGTACGATCCGCCGTTGAGTGCGGCAAAAACCCGTGAACCGTCCACTCCGGTCCAGGTACCAATATCAAATGGAACGCCGAAAGGAGCGCCCCAGGTTAGTTTTTGAGTAGAAAATCCAGACAGGCCGCAATGCTGCATAATGGTTGGCAAGGCGTATCCGAAGCCAAAACAATCGGGCAGAAAAATATCATAGCTTTTTACCCCGAATTCTTTCTTATAATAATCCTGTCCAATTAAGATGGTCCGGATCACTGCTTCCGGAGAAGATATATTTACATCGGTTGCATCGAGTGAACTTCCGCAGATATTCCACCGACCGGCTGCGATATATTCTTTCATCTTTTGATATGCTTCCGGATAGTATTCCTTCATGAGCATATACTTGATGGCTCCTTCGAAACTGAATTTATAATCGGGATACTTTTCGAATAGTTTGAAGTTCTTGTTAAAAGTACTGGGAATGTACTCGTTAATTGAAGTTTGGATAGTCCATTGCCACTGGGTATCAAAGTGTGCGGTACCAATAACATGGAGGGCCCTGGTTGTTGAACTGGAGCCATCCTGCGGTAAGGCCTGACTAAAAACAGCGGTTAACCCGATAAGAGAAATCAGGATGTTCTTTAAAAGACTTGACATTTTGGAGAAAGTTTGGTTTGGAGTTAGCTGACTTTGTAATGGTCGCGGAGAATCCAGGCAACCAGTGCATTTGGGAGAAAAGGCTTTAATCGCGCAATCAGGCGTTGATCGAATCGCCCGACGATATATCGGAAATTAGGATTTTTTGACCGGATGATTTTCGCAATGGTCCGGGCGAGGATAACAGGATTAGAGCCACCTTGTTCATCCTTTTCCATGATAGCAACAGCCTTTTTGAAATTTACATCGTAATTACCTCCATTGGAGTCAATTTCAGTAAAAATCCTGCTGGAGGTAAACCCGGTTTTAAAATCTCCAGGATTTACCACTACAACTTTGATATTAAAAGGCTTAAGTTCCATTGATAATGCTTCACTATAACCTTCAACGGCAAATTTAGCTGCTGAATATTGCCCTTGAAAAGGCAAGCCCATCAACCCGCCTATTGAGCTTATATTAATGATTTTCCCAGATTTGCGGGCACGCATGGAAGGCAGCACGGCGCTAACCATTCTGGCCATGCCAAAGAAATTGGTATCGAATTGCTTTTGAACTTCCGGTCCTGAGAAATTTTCCAGTGCGCCACCAATCCCCATTCCGGCATTATTGAGAAGAACATCGATGTGGCCCTCTTTTGCAATCACTTCGTTTACAGCGGACTCCACAGATTGTTGATTGGTAACATCCATGCTGATAGGTTTCCAGGGAAGTTTCTCACCGGATGGCTTCCGGCTGGTACCATAAACGATATGCCCTTGTGAAGAAAGAAAATCTGCTGCCGCTTTTCCTAAACCGGATGAGGCGCCTGTTATCAAAATTACCTGGGACATAATTGATTAGAAAATGCAAGTGATTAGAAAATGCAAGTGATTAGAAAATGCAAGCGATTAGAAAATGCTAGTGTTTAGAAAACGCTTAACAAGAACAGAAAAAGCTTAGGAACAAGAATGCAAATGGAATATCAAAAAGATGCACTTAAAGAATTCCCAGCATTTTCGACATTTTATGTATATTTTCTACGGCCCGGTCAATCTGTTCGTGGGTATGCGTGGCGATCAGGGAGAACCGGATCAGCGTATCATTCTTAGGAACAGCAGGTGGCACAACAGGGTTAACAAATATTCCTGCTTCCAGTAGTAGTTTGGTCAGGATAAGGGTTTTATCCATATCGCCCATACGCAGAGGGATGATCGGACTTTCAGCAAGGCCAGTGTTAAAGCCAAGCTGTTTGAATGCATTGAGAGAGTAGCGGCTATTTTCCCAAAGCTTTTCGATACGTTCCGGCTCCTCTTTCATAATTTCGAGTGAAGCCAGCACGGTGGCTGTGGAAGCCGGTGTCATGGATGCACTGAAAATCAGCGCTCTGGAGTTATGTTTCAGGTAATTAATGGTATCGAAATCACCGGCGATGAACCCTCCTAATGATGCAAATGATTTGCTGAAGGTTCCCATAATGACATCAACTTTATCGGCAAGGCCAAAATGATCAGCAGTTCCTCTTCCGTTTTTCCCCAGAACACCGAGCGAATGGGCATCGTCAACCATTACCGAGGCATGGTATTTTTCAGCCAGTTCAACAATTTCAGGAAGATGGGCTATATCGCCTTCCATGCTGAAAATCCCGTCGATCACAATGAACTTCAATTTACCATGAGGACAAACCTTGAGCCTGCGCTTTAGCGAATCCATGTCGTTATGCGCATACTTCACCGTTTTGGCGAACGACAAACGTGCTCCCTCAATAATCGAAGCATGATCGAGTCCATCAAGCAATATATAATCGCCTCGCTGCGGAATGCAGGAAATCACGCCCAGATTAGCCTGGAAGCCTGTACTGAAGCACAATGCGGCTTCTTTTCCAACAAACTCGGCTAATTTACTTTCCAGCTCAATATGGATATCCAGGGTTCCATTGAGGAACCTCGATCCGGCACAACCGGTACCATATTTTTTGGTAGCCTGAACAGCTGCCTCTATCACTTTAGGATGGTTAGTCAGGCCCAAATAGCTATTGGAACCAAACATTAACACTTTTTTTCCGTTGATGATGACTTCTGTATCCTGCTCGGATTCAATCACCCTGAAGTACGGATAAACACCGGCCGCCTGTACCTTTTGAGGTGCATCGTACTTTTTTAGTCTGTCTTGTAGTATGCCCATGGGCGACAATATTAACTAATTTCTTAATTATTTGTATTATGTGGTTGAGGAATTTAGGTAAAGTTCAGTATAAATACCGATCTTCCGGCTAGCCTGAACCCTCCATACTAATCGAACAAAAACTGTGATTTGCCCAGCAGCAAATCTCTTTTTTTCATTAACGACAGATGAATATTTCTGCCCAGGACATTGGGATCAATCAGATTTCCGCTGATAACAACACCTTTACAAGATTCGAGACTGACAGAGTACTTCCGGGGGTGCCAGGGTTGAAATCGACTGCTCCTGGTGAGCTTATTACCTGTAAATATCAGATTATCCACGGATTTTGCATACAAAACAGGATAATCATACAAATCAAACTGATTGTTTTCGATTCGGATATTCTGGTGAAATCCGGGTTTGGAAGGATCAGGTTTTGGAATTTCGGGATAAATACTGATTACCGCTTCGCAAAACTGATACATCGAGGTAAGGCATTGATCTGTAAAATGATTGTTACGGATGAGCACATCTTTTACTCCACCGGATTCATACCAGTTATTGGCATCACCTGCTATGAGAATAGCAGAACCGCTGGATTCAAAAACATTATTTTCGACCACCACTTTACCGGGTGTTGAGATCAGGATTCCCCGGGCCCGGCAGCTTTCAAAGCGTGTATTTGAGATCATAACATCGGGGGTCCAGGAAAGGTTTTCCAAAGCAAACCCTGCTTCGATTCCGGCAGGTATCTGATCTTTAAAGCGGATTTCAAACTCTTCGGTGTTAATAACCTTAAACTGATCCACCTGCCCCTCCGCAACTGTCAGCATCGAATTATTCTCGATAAATCCAACTTTTTCACCAGGCCTGGCCCAGATCATGCCGATACTTTGGTTATGCATAAATTTACAAATCAAAGTATTGGCATCCTTTTTCTCCATAATCCTCACGCTGGTTCCATGAACGTTGATGGGATCATCCATTAAAGCATGAAACCGGCATTGATCAATCGTGATCTGACCGGCACAGTTGGAGAAATGAAGGCCATCATCGTGACCGGCAAGAATTCTCTTTTTCAGTGGGTTTGGAACTGAGTTAACCCGGCGGAAAGTAAGGTTTGTGGCATATTGCGATAAGATTCCCAGACCAGCGTTGTGATACATATTGATATCTTCCAGCACGATATTTCTGCTGCCGGTAATAAATACACCGGAATGATCGCGTTCGCTATGCCTTAAAACCAAGTAATTACCTTTAGCCGGTAGCCGTTTAAATGCATGATTCAGCCTGATCAACCCGGGCGAAAGCTCCACTGCCTTATAGTTGTTCCAGCCGCCTCCCAGGCAACCCCAATCTCCGGTGTTATAAGCAACTGCGAGTGTTGTTCGATCAAATTCCATGGTCCCCCACCATTGGCTTTTCCAGCCCTCGCCAACGAATACCAGTTTACCCTGCTCCAGAATATACGGCGATTCGATCGGATCTATACGGATATCCATAAAGCCAGCGTCAACGGCAACCACTTCAGCCTCAGCGGTGAGCGGAATATCCCAGTCGATACTCACCCTTTTTATGATAATATCGTTGCTATTATCAACCGTAAATGGCTGCATCCTATCGTGAAAAACAAAATCCGATTCTCCGCAATCGATGGTTACTCCGGATAAACCTTCCAGCAGAATAGCACACCGGCGTGGATTATTTACTGTTGTGTTCGACTCATAATATACTTTTTCGATACAATGCGAAGGCCAAAAGTCGTACCTGCCCTTTGGGAAGAAGACTACAGCATTTGTTTTACCCTTACAGGCTTCCAGCGCTTTTTGAACAAACGGAACCGCATTCATACGCGAATCCGGATCGAGGCCCAAATCCGTAATCCGGATAGTATCGGCACTTAAACCATTGGCATGACCCCTGAAAAAAGGCAAAAAACAAAATGCAGCAAGAAGCAGACATGATTGAAGTATTTTCATAATTGATGATTGGTTCATTTAAAAGTTACCTGTCGTAAAATGGTTTGTCCTATCGGCACCAACTCAACCGGTTCAGGGTTTCCGGATTTTGGGTTGATAAGATCTGCTCTGAAAAGTAATTTTTGCGCTTCCGATAAATAAATCTGATTATCAGGATTATAGCGATAAATTATTTCGCTTTTTGGCAAGAAACGTACATCCCGGAAATTTGGCAATGAATATTCTTTCCCGTTTACAACCTGTGCATCAATCGGATGAGCCAAAACCAGCGGACCAAAAGTAAAATAGCTTTCCTGATTCAGGTCTTTTTTAACTTGTATCCGAGGAATAAAATCGAGGACGACTTCCTCCTCATTCTTCCAGGTTTTACTCACCTCGATGAACTGTTTTTTTTCATGGTAATCCTGGTTCAGGCGGAATCCGGCGATCCAGGATGGGATCCGGAATTTCAGGGTAAACCGGGCTGGTTTCTCAAGCTTGATTTTGAACCGGATTCGGTAATCAAAAGGATACTCAGTGATCTCACTGATTTCAATCTGCTGATCATTGATGGTTGTTTTCAGGTTACAGGGCCCGTAAAGCATAGCAGCCAGTCCCTTTGAATCCCTCATCCACATTGACTTTACGTAATAGGGAGCAATTCGACCGGCATTGGGAACACAACAAACTGCAACATCCTGATGCACTGGAGAATACTTATACCTGGTTTGCTTGGCATTTGGTGTGGTATCATTCAAGGTGCCGGTCATGGCATAGGAATTATCCGATTTCAGGTAAGCGATTGAACTTTCAACTGGATTCCGGGCTCCCTGAGCGGCATTAAAAAAGAGGTTCTCAATTTTATCGCCAAAATCGGGTGTCCCTGATTTCTGCAAAAGCAAAGTGTAGGAATCCAGCAATTCGTGTATCGAGCAGTACTCATAACCTGTTGTTGTAGCATTCGCTTTTCGGCCGGTGATCCACTCGTCGCCAACCGGTCCGCCTGATGGACAGGTGACTGAATCGATCCGGCGGAGGTAAATTTCCAGGGCCTTGCTGAGCTGCGGATCACCGGTTGCATAACTTGCTACCGTAAGCGTCCGTAAATGCTCATAAGTGTGAACCCCGTGTCCCTTAAACTTATAATTGGGATCGAGGATATTGCCCAGACAAACATCCTCCTCCATCAATTTGTTTTTCGAGTAGTTCCGATAGAGAAAGGCCGCATAATCGAGGTACTCCCGGTTGCCTGTCAGCTGGTGGAGCCGATCTAGAACATCCGTAAAAACGAGACCGTGGCAAATTCCGGCAAATGATTTTTCGGCTTTAAATGGGTCCGAAGTATTGATAGAATAATTCAGCATAACATCCCGGACCGCACGTTCCACCGATTGAAGAATTTCAGGAGCGTTGCCAGTACCTGACTCATAGCAGGCCAGCAGACCTCTGAGCAGCGTTGCTTTGGCCCAAAGCTCACCATTTTCGCCATCAAATTTATACCGCAGACTTTTGTTATAAACACCGAGGTAGCCATTACTATCCTGGGTGCTTAAAATATGTTGAAGATAGGCAGATACCTTTTTAAGATGCTCCTCATTGCCGGTAAGGATAGACTGGCGGATGTGCCCATCGCGCCAGTTTGATTGGCTTTCGCTGTTCCACCAGAGGTATTGAACCTCCCAATCGGCACCTTCTTTAATATTACCGACATCCTTACTTTTATCACGCCTGGTGAGGCGGTTTATTCCGTATATGTCATCTTTTGCAATCAGATCAGGAGCCAGCTCATCCAGGTGACCTGTAAATCCTGCCAGGTCATTCTCCATCTGAGTGGAGATCCAGCCACCGGGCTTGATTTCTCCAAACATCAGATAATCGAACTTTTCCCTGGAATTATTATTCATACAGCTGGTAAGCAAAAGCAACCCAACAAAACTAATCAATTTCATTTGGTGAATATTTACATGATCGGCCCCGGAGAGGAAATCGCCGGGAAACGGTTTGAACAGGAGTTCCTAATCTTTTTTAATGACGAGCTTTTCAACAGAAGGCAGAAGTGGGAACTGCGTGTGCGGTTCAGTTTGATACCAGTAAGCCACAGAGGCCATATCATCCTTGAGCGGAAGATATCGCCCTTCAGTTTGCCAGCCAAGTAGTTGGATCGTAACCTTCAGATCTTTATCGAATCGCACCGGGTCCATGATATGCCAGCGGTATTCCCCAAACCTACGCTGGCCGGTTTTATTAGCCGGGTCCTTGATAAAATGAAATCCGGAATAGGGAGAGCTGAAATCGGTATAATGGTAATTTCCCAAACTATCGGTCCTTTCCTCAAAGCCATAAGAACCATTAAAATAGTCTTCATCGCCGGTGCCGCAAATGGTTGGGAATTTGGTATCGCCATCGAGGTAGAATTTTACTTCTCCCTCACCCCACCAGCCGGGGCTATTGGCCCCATGAGTGATATAGGTTCCCACATAATGTCCTTTGCCCTTAATACCGTCTACGATAGTGTAATCGGCTTTATCGGGAGTAGGGTTAACGCGTCGGAACTGAGCATGAAAGCTTGCTGCATGCGGATCGATTTCAGTTTCGGAATAATCCACCTGATAATAGAGGATCAGCCGTCCGGCCGACTTGTTTTCCATAGTAATTTTGCA
Source organism: uncultured Bacteroidota bacterium (assembly GCA_903919925.1). Lineage (GTDB taxonomy): Bacteria > Bacteroidota > Bacteroidia > Bacteroidales > UBA12481 > UBA12481. Next base: position 8,485 of record CAIXKO010000163.1, read on the forward strand.
CTTTTTATGGAAGGGCATGGGCCAGTAGCAATTGAACCCGTTTTGGGGATTAACGCAAACGGCTAGTGAGTTGATCTGAGGCTCATTGCCCCAACCCCATCCGGAGCAAAAGAAATCGCCTACCGGCACCTCTATGGATGGCTCGGTTTCATCGTCCCAATAAATACGGAAAATCGACAGCCGGTAATCTCCGGTTGGAGTCATCCAGATGTGATTAACGATGCCCGAACCTGAAATTTCGGCCATGGTAAATGTGGTACCTGGCTCGATTCTGACATATGGATTTACTTTCCAGCCTTGTCCAAGTTCACGTGCAGCATGGGCGGCGCTACCCTTTTCGAGCGTTGTGGCTCCACCCTGGCCTTTACCGCCCGTTAGATTTTCAGGGCTGACCGACCGTGATTTGGCGTTGGATAGCTGGTAGAGGCTGCCCAGGCTGTTTTGCAAAGGTGACTGAGCAAAAAGAAAAGATGGAAGAAGAAGAATGAAAAGAAAAATGAGGCGTTTCATAAATCTATTTTTGGTTAGGCTCGCCACTCTATAGGAGGGGCACTGCTGTGAATAACTATTACAAAATTTATGGTTGAGGTAAAGATACTGAATCGAAATTTTAACTTTAGCCCCGATAAAGTGTTTTTTAATTTTTTTTGATCATGGGATACAGTGAAAGCGCCGAAAGGCTAAAAACAGCGATCGTCAAGGCAATTGAGGATCACCGGATCACCAGGGATGAATATGACGAAATCATTAACATTGCAACGGAGGATGGTCATATCGATCCCCATGAACGGGCGTTGCTATCGGAATTGCAGGAAATGATTGAGGATAAATCGGTGAAATTAGTAGCAAAATAATCCAGATCATCCGGATGCAATCTCAATCCGGTAAGCAGTTTACTGAAGAGAGATCTGAATCCTGACTATTTCTGATTTTGTGCCAATGCGGACCGGGGCTGCCCACAGGCCCAATCCGGATGAAACATAGTAATGTGTGTTTCCGGTTTGTTTATATCCGTAAGGTAATTGATATATACCCTTAACAATTAAGTTAATGGGGAAAATTTGTCCGTTATGGGTATGGCCGGAGAGCTGCAAACCGATGTTATTTTTTAGGGCATCATCCATCTTTGCCGGGTTATGATCAAGCAGTATTTTCGGAAGATTACCACTAATACTCTCGAGAATCTCTGACAAGGGTTTGCGCCGATGCTGTGAAACATCATCCCTGCCGGCAAGAATAAATCGATTGTCTATGTTGACAGCAGTATCCCTGAGCAATTTAATACCCGACCGGGCATAGAAATCCGCCGCCATCGCCCCATTTCCATAATACTCATGATTGCCGAATATTCCGTATACTCCATATCGCGCTTTCAGCAAACGCAAATCTTCATTCATATTTTGAGCCTCTACCGCACGAATACTGTGATCAAGCAAATCACCGCCAAACAGAATAATGTCAGCATTCTGGCTATTGAGTAGCTTAACATATTTCTTAAGCCTGTTTTTCCGGATAACATTTCCCAGATGAACATCGGTGGCCAGGGCGATGGTTAAGGTTCCAGCCGGACCAGTGCCCTTGGGCATATCGATATTTACCTGACTTACAGCGGGATGCCGGAACCGGTAATTCCCGATTAGTGAAAACACCGTAAAGAGTCCGATCACGGTGAGTAATGCAATGAATTTTACCTGCGGGTAATTGCTGTAAACCCAATCCGGATAAAACTTAAAAAAGTGATTCGAAACCCTGATAATGTCAATAAACATTGCAGCAAATATGAAGTAGAGCAGCCCGATAACCCAATAGGCACCAATATTTTCCAGCACCGCAACCAAAGACAGGGGTAACTGGTTACCGAGGGCCATGGCAATAAAAAACGAGACGGAGCTTAATATGAATAGTACAGCAAAAACAATATGCAGCAGCGTGTTAGGGGGAAGAGCCTGCCAGGAACGTTTGAACAAATAAAAATTGATGCTACCGTATAATGTCAGGGCAATCAGAATACCGATTTTATTCATTTTGAGAAATTTGGATATAGGACAAACAGAGGGATTCTATTGTTTAAATGATTTATTTGGTGAATCAATTGGATAAGTTTGGTACAAGAATTTTATACTCACCTGATTTATTAGCAGTTGCAGGTTTTCCATCGATTGTAAGGACGGGTTTCTTACCGGTTTGGTTGATGGTGATTTTCAATCTTTGATTACGGAAACGGAGGTCTGCGGAAACAGTTGTTGTTCCCGGATAGAGGTTTGGTGCGATAATCAGGTAATCGCCTGACACCTTTACACCAAGCCAGTGACGGATTACAAAGGAGACAACTTCAGCTGATGTCCATGGAACGATTCCGCACCAGGGAATCTGGCTGCGATTTAGGGGAATCTCTTCAAACCAGGCTCCCGCATTGCCGCCCTGAATATTGCTGAGCCATTGAAGTGAGCGGCGGCTACGATCCAGCAACCCGGCATCGTGCTGAGCACGGGCAATGAAAGCGGTTCCAAAAGTCCAGGGTCCTGGCTGATCGATCTGAGAACTGGAATGGTAACGTTCATATCCGCCCATGTTCCAGCGGGCATTCCATATCTTTTCAAGTTTATCGAGCGATTTTATGGCTAATTCTGAATGAGGGTCGATAACGCCTAGCAAAATGGGTAATGCATAAGTGGCATCGGGGTTCAACCGGTGATTAAACTCAGTTGGACCCGGGGCATCATTTTTATAGGAGAGCTGGCGGCCGGTTGTGAGATCGGCGATCCCGCCATTAACGTCCCTCCGTTTGATTAGGGCACCCTGGTCCACCAGTGACCTGGAAGGATGATGAAGCATCGCGTTCAGAAAAACATCTGCCTCTTTTCTCCAGGGACCGGCCTTTTCAGGAACTCCGAGAATAATGGCTAAATCTGCTGCATCACGCAACCCTTGAATCATATACGTTTGATAGGCCAATTCATAAGCATCACTGAAGGTTCGCTCCCAAAACTCGCGCCGGTTATGGACCATCCCGGTTGAATCGCGAAAAACCGGATTCAGCGGACGCTCTACCAGTGCCAGAATCCTTTTGCGCCAGGTAACGAGCAATGAAGAATCACCTGTCCAGTCGTAATAAAGTTTCAGACAATTCATGAGCACCCCCATCTGGTCAAACTCTTCCCGGTCGGGCTCATCAAAACCTCCGGCAATGATGGTGGTGCCTTCATCGGAAACCAGATCCGAAAGAATATAATTCAGCAATCCCCTTGCACTTTCGAAAGAACCGCTGTAAATCAGTCCTAAAGCCACGTTTGATCCATCGCGTACCCATTGGTTTCCGTATTCAAATACACCAGCATCCATTCGCCCATTGGCTGAAACCATGCCGGGAAGGGAATAGGAGGCATTGCGGAAGAGGGTGGAGAGGAGGGAATCGGAGGTAGAGAGGGAGGTTGGGGAGGTTAAGGATGTTGAGGGTGTTAAGGATGTTAAGGAGGTTAAGGGTGTTAAGGAGGTTAAGGGTGTTAAGGGTGTTAAGGAGGTTAAGGGTGTGGGGGGTGTTGAGGGTGTGGGGGGGGTGATGGTACGAGGGAGGGTGATGGTTTGATTGGGGTTGATGGGGATGGGATCGGACTGGGGGTAGGAGTCGGGACCGGCGATCCTGATGGTATCGGGACCGGAAAAATCGGCATTTGTTAAAGATATGTAGCGGGTAAAACTGCCGGATTGGCCCGCTGGAGCAAAGGTTTCCTGTACTTTGATTCCACCGGCCCACCAGGTCAGCTCCACCGCCGGGTGGTTATCGCGCGTTACCCATTTAGCCTCAGAGTTGTGGCCCAATGCAGTAAACTCAACCGTTCCAAGAATCACTTTCAGGGCGGTTTGTGAGAAATTTGTGCCCGGAATATAGTTCAATGCATTTTTCTTGCTGCCAGTTTGTCCGGGATTCTCTGCATCAAACAGCAGGTAAGTAAAAGCAGGTAAAGTGCCGGATTTATCGGACTGGATGACCATTTTGGTTTTGCCACTTCTCAGGAAAAAATACTCGCGTCCGTATTGAAAAGAATTCACATAATCAGGATCATCCAATGGTGTATTTAACAACTGGAATTCGGCTATGGTTGCGCCTTCCTTTGGTGGGGGGGAACCGGGAAACGAAATCACATTATAAGGATTTTCGCCTGTAATAAATTTCCTGATCACCAATCGTACCTTGCGAGCGGTAACTGCAGGAAACTGTTTGGTAAAACCGGGGCCGATACTGGTTCCACTTAATATGGTTTTCCAGGTATCCTCCTGCAAATATTGAACATCAAACGATTGTATGTGGGCCACATATGGCTCCTGTATGGTAACCGTATTGAACTGTTTGAATTCACCCAGATCCACAGTAAGAGTTGGAACCGAATCTTTAAGCGGGGCAACCCACCGGGTATTTGGATCTTCATCAACGGCATATTCAGGCAGATATTCCGCCCGGTTATCGATGACGCCGGATGCCACGGCTTTTTTATACCCGGTAAGAGTTTTCAAAGGCGGCAGCTGAACCGGGTTGTCGATAACTTGTTTAAGTTCCATCAGCCGGTCAACCAGATTTTGAGGAATCCGCCCGGTCAGATCAGGTGGCACATCGAGCAGAAGATTTGCTCCTCTTTTTGTTGTTTGATCATACCAATAATAAAGGGTGCGAACCGATTTTGTGACATCGCCCGGCATCCAAAACCAGTTTTGATTAATGGTTTGACAAACCTCCATCGGGATATAAAACCGCTTGCCATTGACCACGCGGTTAGGGTTGTGCCCATCAACCGGAGGCAGGGTGCGCTCGCCGTTGGTAATATCGGCAGGATAATTTGAAAGTGATGAGCCATCGGTGAATCCATTGTTGCAGGTTACCAGGCACAAAGGCTGATGTGTTTTAGCAATTGCATATAATTCTGCCCGCTGCCCGGGCTGTAAAATTGAGGGAATATCAATCCAGAGTTCAACCAGGCCAGGGTAATTGGTTACCAGCTCAGTTATATGCCCCTTAGTTAGCTGAAAGTATTCCTCCGGAGTAGAAACAGGCTGATTATGATCATCCCACAAGCAATAATAAAATGCGGGCCTGATGTTGTATTTCCGGCAGCTTTCCATGAACTGTGACAGGATATCCTTTTTGTAACCCGATTTAGCAACATCGTAGTCAAATTCTTTGCCTTTGAAGGTTACCTTGCTATCCCACAAACAAAAACCGCCCGTATGCTTGGCCGTTAACACCGCGTATTTCATACCGGCATCCTTAGCCGTTCTGATCCACTGATCCACATCAGGTTGAGCCGGATTAAAAGCTTCAGCGGGCATCTTGCCGGTATCATACTCGGCTCCGGCATAAGTATTCATATTATAATGAATAAACATGCCATACTTCATCGCTTCCCAATCCGCTACCTGGTCTTTGGAAGTAGCAGGCTGATGTTGGGCAGTCAGACTTAATGGTATCAGCGAAAAAAGAATAATTGCCAGTGTTCTCAGGATTCTCATATTTCGGAATTAAACATTATCATACCCACATTTGAAACGGAAGCTGGTCCATTGTTATATGGTATCCCACAAGCCGTTACCAGCGCAGTAACATCAATCCCATAAGATTCAACAGAAGCCAGGGCATGATCCGGATAAGGGCAATCCTTTCCGGGGAAAGTGCAATTTTCGCAATATTGACAAGAACCGGCATTCAGCGCAAGAATGGGATTTAAAAGATGTTCCGTTTTAATATGATCCAAAATCAAGCGGAACGTTTTTTCATGGATGGCCATTGCATTCATCATCCCCTCATAATCAAAAGAATCCTCGAGAAAGTATACCGATTGGATCACCAGCCCGGAATCAAAAGCAAGTACCTGGTTTTTCAGATCCTCAAAAGGGCCAACAGCTGGAGGGCACATCCAGTTGGTATTGAATTTCCCGCATGTATTCATTTCGCAGAGATCTCGAAAACTGGCAGAAAAGCTGATATCAGAGGCTTTGACAATGGCGGATCTTGTAGCTCCCAGCTTAATTGCCAGATCGGTAATAAAATTATTTAAAGGCATAAGGGGTTAAGAAAATTGTTATTTCTCAATGGATATTTTCGCAAATCTAAGCAATAATTAAAATGAGCCAAGGATCATTTTAGCCAGTAAATCAAGGCTGCAGCAAAGCCGGTAACAATTACCACCCATCGGAGCACTCCTGGTTTGATACGGCTGGCGAATTTACCTCCGATCATTCCGCCGGTTATAGCACCAATCATCATAACTATGGCAAATGACCAGTTTACTTTGCCTGAAAATGAAAAGTAGATTGCTGCTGAAATATTGATACTGAAGGATATTGCCTGCTTCAGAACATTGAGACTGGTGAGTGAATCGTCATAAATCAATCCGAGAATAGCAATAACGATAACGCTAACACCTGCGCCAAAATATCCGCCATAGACCGAAGCGATTAAAAGCAGCAGAGCAGCGCCGATTTGTTTAATGCGATTGTCATGTGCTTTACCAGACCGGGATTGCATCCATTTTTTCACCGGCACCTGGATAGCTAAAAGAATACATGCCAAAATAATCAGATAAGGAATTATGCCGTTGAACACTTTCTCCCCGGTATTCAGGAGGATGAGTCCCCCGGCAATACCACCCAACATGCTGATTGGAAGAATGGTAATTAATCGTTTTTTTTGAGCGGCAAAATCGCGTCGTTGGGCCCAAATACCTCCAACATAACCGGGGCAAAGCGCTAAGGTGTTTGTTACATTGGCTGCCACTGGAGGCAAACCCAGGGCAAGCAGCACTGGAAAACTCACCAGCGTGCCGCCACCTGCGATTGCGTTTATAAAGCCGGCAGCCAGAGCAGCTGCAAGCGCGATAAGATAATGATAATGCATCATGAAATATACCAGGGCATTACAATATTTGCTGTTCGAGCAGTTTTAATTTGAGTGCATCCAGGTCCTCCCTGTGTACTCCACCGGAAGCCAGGTACCGCTCTAATCCGCCATATTTATTTTCGATCACTGAAAAAGCGGTGTTCAGGTATTGAGCCTTAACCTCAAAAGCAGCCTGAAGGTTGCCTTTAGGAAAAAGTCCGAGAGTGAAAAGTCGAAGGCGTTTTAGCGCTTTACTAATTTTTGGAGAAATGAACTCATTGGATTTCAGGTATTCATGCATGATAGTTTCCTGATCAACACCCATTGCCAGTTGGATAATCGCAGCAGCAAAGCCTGTTCTATCCTTTCCGGCCCGGCAATGAATTAGAACCGGGCAATTGCCGGTGCCCAAAATGATCCGGATCATCTCTCCAACAGGATGAACCATCAAATCGGTCATTTCCTTGTAAACACTATCGATTGCCTCCACAATTTCATCATCTGCATACCTGCGCAACAGGAGGGGCCGTAAGCGTTGGCGGGTGATTTGATCGATATTGCATGGCAGGGAAACTTTACGATTTCCGGGGAATCCTCCTGGCGATTTCGACTGCTCCTCCATAGAGCGAAAATCTATAACCGTTTGAAGATGAAGCTCCGAAATAGCCAATAGATTGGAATTACTTAGCTTTTCGAGGTTCCCCGAGCGATAAAGCAAACCCGTTTTCATCCGGTTCCCATTTACCGTTGGGAGTCCGCCAAAATCCCTCAAATTTATTGACGTCAGCGAAAGACCCGGGTCCACAACTGGTGTTTTTAATATCATCATTAGAAATATTTCAACCCTCTGGTTTTATTAAGTTAAATACGGACCATTTTATTTGCCAAAATCATCGAAAACCTGAACCGCAATAATTTCACCGGTAACGCAAATTTCGCCATTGGCAATGAGGCGGGCTTCAACAATTACTTTTCTGCCCTTGACCTCTTTTATTACCCCCCTAATTTCCAATGGAATATCGATTGGAGTCGGTTTTTTGTAATCCACTTTAAGGGAAGCGGTTACACAGCGTGGAGCATTAAACTCATCTAAAACAATACCGTTGGCCCTTGCCAATGCAAGGGATGCTGATCCTGTTCCATGACAATCGATTATAGAAGCCAGCAGGCCTCCATAAACGACTCCCGGAACTGCAGTCTGAAATTTCTTTGAAGCAAAGAACGTCACAGTTTCATCGCCATCCCAGTTTGTTTTTATCTGATGACCAAATTCATTGAGCCGGCCACAGCCGTAGCATTGAGCAAAATTTTCAGAATAATAATCCTGCACTCCGCTGTTTATTTTTGCGATATCCTGCATTCCTGAATAATATTTAAAGTTTTACGTATTTCCAATATTAAGTTTTCCGGATCCGGGTTACTAATTCTTTCGGCGGTAAATAGTTGCGATCCCATTCCAACGCAGCATACACCTGCTTTGAACCAGGCTCTCAGGTTTTCATTTTGGGGACTTACCCCGCCGGTTGGCATGATCAAACTCCAGGGCATTGGCCCCAGCACGGCTTTAACAAAGGCAGGTCCACCGACAGCATCGCCCGGGAAAATTTTTACTATTTCCGCGCCAGATTTTTGAGCCATAAAAATCTCGGTTACCGTACCGCACCCAGGTATCCATAAGATATTCAAATCTTTACATACTCTTGCCATATCAGGATCTATTATCGGGCTTACGATAAACGAAGCACCCATTTCATGGAAACTCCGAACCCCATCTCCATCGAAAATTGAACCAACACCCAGCACCATTCCCGGGCAGTTTTGATCGATAAACTTTTTCGCCAACTTAAACATTCCGGCAGCCTCCGCACCCCTGTTTGTCCACTCAAACACCCTCAACCCCACATCATAACAAGCCTTAACCACGCGATAGGCAACTTGCTCATCTTTATGGTTAAACACCGGCACCATTCCGCCCTCTGTGATTTTGTCCTTTATTTTATCCATTTCATAAATCGTGAAACATGAAACGTGAATCGTGATGCGGAAGAACGGTAGAGACGCATAATTGCGCGTCTTTTAACAAGTTACGAATGACACTAACGCCCCCCTCTTCCATTAGCAAATTAGCAAATTAGCAAATTAGCATATTAGCATATTAGCAAATTATCCTTCCTCCTACCTCAAAGTCACGCTATCCCTCCAAAGCCTTGCTTTTCCCGTGTCCGGAGCATCCTGCCTGCCATCGAAATTCAGACCGAAGTATGAGGATGGTTGCTGGTATAATTCCTGGCCGTTAAAAGTAGCTTTTGTAAGGTTAACCACCGTAAATGATAATTGATTACCCTTTTGTTCGGTATAAAAGAAATCGGCATTGGTTTCGATATTTCCGTAGCCAATTTTCCCGGATTCCCAACTATACTTTGGCCGCTGGTAATCCCTTACCAGATCCATTTTCAGGTCGCTTTTCACCCCAACCTGAATTGTTTTATCCGCGAGTTTGATCCTAACCGAAAGTCCTTCCTCCTCATTGGAAGAAGGCACATATTCGATTGATTTAATGAGCGTTTCGGGGTTTTCAGAATCAGCATGAGGCACAAGAATGGTAACAAAACCGATGTGCTGCCCCAGCTCAAAAAATTGAGCTGAAAACTCAGAGATCGCAATCTCCTCCTGATAATTGCGGTTCTCTTTTTGAGTCTGTTCAAACCGGTAATGGTTTTTCGGGAAATAGATCAGGAGATTCTGATCTCCACCGACTTGCCGGGTTTGAATGGTTTCATATTTTGTATCGTACCAATGCTCGCCTTGCTTAAGAATTTTCTGGGTATGCCAAAGATTTGCCGCGGTGAAATACTGCTCTGAGCGTGATTTAAAAATATCAAATACAACATACATTTCCGGGTTCTTGATATAAACCACCACCCGGTCATTTTCGTAGCCCATTTCGTCGTCAGTCATCCGGGTGCGGCTGTAATCATGATCCGGGAAAGTAAGGAAGTCGATCTTTTGGGTTCTCACTTTGCGGTATGATCCTGCATTTTGCATAAAATCCATGACCGATTGTGGTTTTATGGCAGGATGATCGGATTGGCTGTATCGGTATTCGCCCGCATTTTGCCCAAACCAGATTTTCTCATTCCTCACGCACAACCGGTTATGAAAGTAATCCTGCCGGTAGGATCCAAAATAGCCGCTGGGCAGAAAATCGCGGTAACCACCATCGATCAGGAGGGTGGACCCTTTGTGCATCAACAGCGAGATACTGTTTTCATCGGCATGGCCGTGAGTAACTTTTTCCTCCTCAATCGGGATAGTATTGCGCAGGTAATCGCGATAAAGCAATCCTCCATCGCCCTCATCCCTGTAATTCAATAACATATAAGATGAAGCAGCCTCCCAACCGTTTCTGAAAACCATCTTTTTGCCCACCATATCCTCCATTACTTCCTCACTCAATACTTTAGGTGAAACCGGAACGATAATATCCGAACCATAACGATAAGCATCGAGTAACATATAGCCTAATCCCACGCTGGTTGGCTTGGTGAGATCAAGGAATATATTTGCGATTACCGTTGCTGCCCACTTCATTTCCGGGCTGTTATATTGCTTGGCAGCGGCTTCAAAAAATACGATCCACCGGTTCCAATTCGTAAAATTATGCGAATCGCCAAAATCGGGAATCATTCCCTGAGGCGACATCAGATTGAGGAAGTACTGTGAATAAAAATACATCTCAGGGGTTTTAAAAAGCTCAGCCATTTCCCCTTTAGCATCCGCCGAACCCATTAATGCATAGAGCCATACGGCATGGTAGAGCGATGCGTCCTCAATCTCCCACTGCCCCCAATTGTCGGATAACAACGCCTGCTCATACATTTTCAACATGGGAGAAACCGCATGGTTAGGAAGGACTTTAACCGCCCATGAAAGGGTTTCGGCCCTTAAAGCTGACCGGTTCATAGCTCCCCACTCCTGGGTGCGCAGTATGTACACCAGGCTTTGGGCAATCAGGTCATCGATCTTTGTCATTTCCGCCGTTGTCAGAAATCCTTTGTTTTTCAGTTTATCGTATGCCTGGAGGTAACGCATGGTAGTAAAGAAATCGGGTAGAGCCGGAACCCCGTCCGCATAATCGGCCTTGCGCCTGGATATCGCTACCGGGAATTCCTTAGTATATTGACCATAAGTTAAAAGGACTTCTTTAGCCCGCTCTGCATATTTTTTCTTTCCCTCTAAATCATAGAGAGTTGCATAAATGGCGGCCATCTCGAGCAAATTCCCGGGAGCCCGGTAGCCAAAAATATCTTCAGGATTAATGGTTTTCCGCCATTTGATCACCACAGAATCCCTCTGGTCATAAATATAATCGGCCGATGCCCGTGCATAATCGAGGTAGCTCTTTAACGGTATCCGGGTTTGGGAATTTCCAGGAAACCACACCGGCACAAAGAGCAGAATAATTAGTAATCGTTTCATATTAAATAAGTTACATATTTTCATTCTTTTATCTTTCGTTATTTACCCTTTACCCTTTACGCATTACCTTTACCATTTACCATTTACCCTTTACCCTTTCTTAAGTGGTTCCAGCACTCAAACACCCTTAAAATGTTCTCCGGATTGGCTCCCGGTCCAAATTCGCATTGAGCGATGACTCCGCCATTCCGATATAACTTACTATAAATCAAAGCTACAGCTTCACTGATTTCCAATTCAGAACCATTTGGCAAAATATTCTGGCGATCGATCTCGCCCCAAAAAGTGATCTTACCTGCCACTTCATTACTTAACCGGTTTATATCCATGCAAAACAACTGGCTGTTCAGGGCGTGGACTCCAACTTCAATCAATTCCGGAATGATATCGGCAATATTTCCATCGGAGTGCATAAAAACAAATTTGTTATAACGGCGTGCGATCTCGCAATAATCGCGGTACATCGGTTTGAAATATTTGCGAAAAACTTCCGGCGAAAGCATCATGGCGTGCTGGGTTCCCCAATCGTCCATCAGAAAAATGGCATCTACATCAGTTTGAGCCCAAACCTCAACCTCTTTGCAAAAATGAACATGCATACGATGGAGCAATTCCAGGAATCCCGGTTCTTCAAAAAGGATATCAGTCATTGATTGCTCCATGGTTCGAATAAACTGGAAACGCTCCAGCGGCCTAACGATGCTTCCGGCGTAAACGAATTTATCTGTCGAGCGGCAAAACCGGTTGATTGCGTCAGAATCGATATTGAGCGCTGCATCCGGAGTCCGGAAAGTATCTAAATCGGACCAATCCTGTATAAGCGGCTCATGAACGATTCCCATGAGGCCATCTTCCATATTTACAAATTGACATCCCCATTCATCAACATAAACGCCCGACTGATATTTTCCACCGGTAAGGTTGAGTGGTTCCTTGTAAATCGCAGGTGCCTGCACGATATCATCGGGGTACAACTGACGTATTTTTCTCACGTAATCAGGATAACGCTTTTCGGCCCAAGGCAATAGCCAGAGGTGACGGGGTAACCGCGAGGGAGATTCGAAGTTGAGGGATTGCAGGACCAGGGAGCGGGATTCAGTCATAATGTGCTGATGTGCTTATGTGCTAATGTGCTAATTTGCTAATTTGCTAATTTGCTAATTTGCTAATGTGCTAATGTGCTAATTTTAGGAGTGTTTCAATTTGGACTTTAGGGAGGTTGGTAATATGTATGTGTGGGTGTGGGTGTGGGGGTGGGGGTTAGAATTTAAGATTTTTGGATGAGGAGTTATAGGCGGTTTGAATGGTGGAGTCGAGGCCCTTTACCCATCGGCGGTCCTTTTCCGTAACGATAAAACGGGTGGGAAAAGTTTGGATTTCATCCGTAGATTCGTGCAAAGCGGTTATGGTAAGCAATTGAGACAAAGCAGCTTCGGGCGGGCAGATATCTGGTGAAGTGGTTTTGCATTTTTCGATGGCGGCAAACAGTTTTTTAAATTGATGATCGGAATCGGGATGTCCATAGTTTACTGTAGTTCCATCAGAATATCCGGCAACTATTCCATTGGAGTCTTCATCGAGGCGGATGGTAGCCTTTTCGAATTCAAACTCAAATACAGGATTGGTTTGGTTTTCAGTTACATGCGAAGCATAAAATAGAATTTCGACTCCTTCGCTGGTAAATGACTGACAGGCAATAGTGTCAAAATTCTGAATATCGTATGCCCGCCACCGCTCGCCATTAACAGCCACCGGAACCGAGCTTGTGTTCATTTCAGGCCCGGAAAGGAAATACATGTTATGAAGAAAATGGGCACAGGCATTGTTGGCCACGCTGTCGAGCACCAGGCTACCATCATCGGTACGGATGCGACCGGCCCAGTTATTCCTGTTAAAGTATGCATAGGGCCGGGGCCACAAGCAGATGGTTTTCATTCTGATGGGCTTTCCAAACATACCTTTAATTATATCTCGCTTAAGGTTTTGAATGGCGTTTGAGAATGACCACTGATAACCAACCTCAACCCATTTACCGGTTTGATTTCTGACTGCAATCAACCTTTTGAGTTCACCTGGGGTTACTCCAACAGGCTTATCTACCAGTACATTGCTTCCATTTTTCAAGGCAACAACTGCCTGGGGCACATGAAATTGAAGTGGAGAGGATATTACCGTAAGATCAGCCGTATTGCCATCGAGAAAAAAGGACTCGATATCGGGATAGATTGGGATACCCCTTTCGGAAATGAGTTGAAAATGACCCGAGATTTCCGGTTGGGGATCGATCACTCCACAGATGAGAGCCTGATTTTCAGGAATTTCATCCAAAAGTGTTTTCAAGTAATAAAAGCCATAACCGGAGATGGCTGAAAAGAGGATTCTGATTGGATTCATGGAGTAAAGATAGGGGCAAAAAAGATAATTCAATTAGAGGGGGCTGGGCCAAAATCGATATGGGTACATAGGGCAAGAGGGCAAGAG
>CAIXKO010000164.1 GCA_903919925.1 uncultured Bacteroidota bacterium
AGGAGCAGGACAGATATTATGGAGATTTTCTTTTGCACGTGATTTTTCTTTTTATTTAGCCATTCTCAGATTTTCACCACCAGTTTATTCTTAGCCATATATCGTGCAACAATATAACACAGCATATAGATTATCACAAAGCCGCAGAGTGCCTGCCAAAGCGGGGCGGTTTTACTTAACAGGTCGCCATGGAATTCTAATAAAACCTGTTGCACAATATAGATTACTAATGGATTCATGCCCAGTATGGTAAGGTGAGGGATTTGTATTTTTTTTATATCGGCTAGCCAATAAAATAAAACAAATGTTACAAAGCTCAGTCCCGATGCAAATATCGGATAGGACATGGTCATGCTGCGCTGCGAGAATTGCCATAACGAGGCAGGCTGGAGCAGCGATAACCCAAAGCCAACGGCCATTAGAATGAATCCTGCAATGAGTGAGCGCTTTACAAATACCCCCGGGCTTGCGTTGCGTAAATCATCCATTAAAACCGTACCAAAAAACAGGATGGATGCCCAGCTGATGATGCCGAGGGGGCCGCCGTCGATGCTCTTTTGCATGGTCCATTCGCCATATCCGGTGAATGCAAATAAACACTGGTAAATGATTAAATAAACAATTGCCAGGCTGAATCTAACCCATCGTTTGGAAAGAATGAATGGAAGGGTAAGTAATCCGGCAAAGCCGATATCAACTAAAGCGTCCCACATATCGCATACCGGATCGGGGCCATAAACTACAATCCCAATGATAATGAGGATTGCATAGCGTTTAATAGCAGCAATAAAGGTTTTTTGTTTACCCAGTTTCGCGATATTTTTAGTTAGCGAAAGATAGAATCCCATGCCAACTGCAAACAGGAAGAATGGTGCGATGGCGTTGGCAAAAGTCATCCCATAACGGGGATGTTTCATGGTTTCAGGTATTATTTCAAAATACCCGAGATAGTTAACTAAAATCATACCGAATATGGCAAATCCCCGGAACTGGTCGAGGGATGCCATCCTTGTGAATTCTTTATTTTCCATAATATTTGTGAATTCTTTATTTAATTAAATTAAAATACCGTGCCATCCAATAGGGCCACAACCAGAATACCGGTTCCCTAACTTGTTGCAGATCACCTTGCACCGCGGCCCAGGGGTTTTTATCCCATCGCACGGTGGAACGTTCGCTGGCTGGAGGCAGCTCCGAAATCTGAATCTCTTCCAGAATAGGTGTCCGCACCAGTTGAACATCCTCACGCAAAGTATGATCTATGGGCCAATCAACCAGATCGAGAGGGGTATCCTTTAGGAAATCAATGGTTTGCGGGATATTTACCGTTTTACCGGTGGCATAAGTGTACATCAGGTTATTGATCAGGTTTTCGCCAGCGGGCTGAATGTCCATCCACTCCGTAATCAGCTTGTTATAGAACTCATGCAGTTCCGGATCTTTTTCATATCTCAACAATATCGGGAACAGGTAGCCTTCCAGCGTGCGATCGAAATAGATTTGCCATGCCGGATTTTTTTTGTTCAGCATAGATGCATTTTTCAGATATCCCTCGTCATTGATTAATCTACGGTACTCTTTTTCGTATTTATCCTCGCCTGTTATTTGTGCCGCAAATTTCAGATAGGCCAGGACTTCGAATGAATTGAGCGCTTTTTCCGAGGCCCAGTCCGGGTCATCATTCAACTGATCGGGCGACCAGACAGACCAGCGGGTATGGGTTCCATCGATATCGATCAGGTTGAAATTTGTTTTGATCAGCTGGTCGATGATTTTTTTCACATGGGTGCGAACCATTGCTTTTTCCTCATCGTTGGCCGCTAATTCATAAAAGAAAAAGTAACTCATCATGTGTCCGTCCATCTCATCGCTGCTGGTATCGCCTTTCCACATCCATTTTCCGTTGGCCGATTTGCGCCATCTTTGCTCAACCGGCTTATAGCGTGGATCTTTTACCAGTTCTTCAGCCAGTTGCCTGGGGGTATAGGTGCGGTTTGCATCGTTCACATTGGCCCAGCTCACCGGCACAATGGAGCGTGCAAAAAAACCGTCCGTACCGGTTACCTCCTGCAGATATCGCAGAAAATCAAATGCTTTGCGTGCTTTTATCCTGGCATCGTCGCTTTTGGTTACCGCATACCGGAAACTCTCCATGGCCAGGTAGCCACCGGTATATTCGCCGTCATTATCGTCGTCGGAATTGCGCCATGATGCGGTATCTCCGGGAATTTCGAGTTTCAGAACCCCGCAGGTCCAGGGTTCGCGGATATGCTTATTCATTAGTTGGCCATAAAAATCCTGTTCCTTATCCTGCAATGTCATCATCTTACGCCTGATAGCACTTACCCCATTGGCGGTGGCAATCCATGCATTCCCGTTTGATTCAAAAGCGATATCGGTAACCTTATTATTAGTCAGCCATCTTCTGCTGAATCGAAGGGAGTGTGAACCATCGCGGGCAAAACGTACCACACCCACATCGGTGCCGGCCCACATGGTGCCATCGGGTGATTGTTTAATACAGTTGACTGATGCCGAAGGAATTCCATCTTTTGGTGTCAGGTTTTTAACCAGTTTTTCACTGTTTCGCACCGATATTCCTCCCATTACCCCAGCCCAGAGATTTCCATCGGGACCAAATGCAATGCCTTTGACATAACAGCTGATCATCTCACTAACATCTTGAATCAATGTTGTTTTGCCATTATTGCAACAGTATAAACCTACATCGGTGGCGATCCATAAATTGTTTTTTGAATCGGTTATCGCATCTCTTACCGATCGCGATATTTTGTAATTCTGCTGCTCCCATTTATCAGAAACATATCGCCAGATTCCATAGGGGCCTAATGCGTAATTACCATTAATATTAGCATTGCCATTACCGTAATCTTCGTTGCAAATTACTGATATCGGAGGAGTTGAGCCAACTTCTTTAACTAAATCGTTATTTTTAAAACGATAAATGCCATTCCAGGTTCCCATTAAAACATCGCCATTTGGATTAACGGTTACCGAGTAGGCCGGACCGCGGTTTTCATCGGTAATTACCGGTTGCCAGGTGCGACTATCCGCTTTTTTATAAAATATGCCTGAAGCTGTTGCAATCCAGATATTTGAGTTGAGGTCAACCGCAATGCTCCGTACTTCATTATCCCCGGGAATATTACTGATAAAATAGGCATCGTGAGATTCTTGTATGAACGGAACATCCTCATAAGTTGATGGTTGAGCTTTGGTTTCCTGCTTTTCCGCTTCTGTTTTACAGGAAGGCAGGCCAGTGGCCAGGCACAAGGATAAAATCAATAATAATGATCGTAATAGTTGCTTTCTCATATATCGGATTTATTGATTGTTTATTCAGTTGATTTATTCCGTTTGGTGGTTTTGCCATTGGCATGCTCCCAGCTTAAAATCTGAAAATTCAGCTTTAAAGCTCGAATTCAGCGGGCTGCACGCATAAACTCCAATCCTTGCCAGTGGCAACTCTACATCAATATGGAAAATGCGCATTTGTGTAAAGTGCACATCATCAAAAGAGTACTCAATTAAAAAGTCTTGATCCTTGCGGCTGAAATGATAGCTTACCGAGTGTATATGTGCGGAAATATCCGTTGATGCCCAGTCGGAGTAACCAAGATTGGTAACCACCGATCCGAGCCTGGCACATTCCTTGTTTTCATTCTCGACCGAGGCTTTAACCCAGTTATCAGCGTTATGATAGAGCATAATACCGCATTGATCGTATTGATATTCAGCTTTAAACCTGGTTTTTACCGAAAAGGTAAAATCGCCGTTAATTTCACTGACAAAGGCGTGACCATTATCGTTTTGAAAGCCATAGTAGGTACGTTGCCAAAAATCAGTTCCCGGATCGGTGATAACGGTCAAACGGTTATTCTTTAATCTGAAATAGTTTGGTTGATTTATCCAGAAAAATCTCGTTAAATCGATTTTATCTAATGGATAATTAATTTTTCCCATAGGTTATGCTTGTCATTTTAAACTATTTTTACCACCAACCACCTTTGCTCTTAAAAGAAATGAAGGGCGGTATTCTCCAGTATTGCCATGATCCACCCAACGCGATCTATTAGAGCCTACAGATCAAAGAAACAGTAGAAAATTGTTTTTTTAATAACAATTGTTGACTGTTTCCTACGTAATATTAACCTCAGGATATTAACCTCAGGATATTAACCTCAGGATAGACCTCAGGATTGACCTCAGGATTCCTATTAAGGTCGCCTAACAGGATTTACTTAAAATCCTTGCGGTATTCAGAGGGGGTTTTTTTCATAATACCCTTAAAGTACAGGTTGAAATTAGCCAGATTCTTATAACCGCATTCGTAGCAAATTTCAGTGATTTGTTTATCGGTTTCTGCAAGTAGCTTAGCTGCAATACCTATCCGCACATTTTTTACGAAATCCATGAAGGTTTGGTTGGTTTTCTTTTTAAAGTAGCGGCAAAAGGAACCAGGTTCCATAAAAACTATGGCAGCAGCCTCTTTGAGCAGGATTCCGGTTTGAATATTTTTAAAAACATACTCATAAACCTTACTGATCTGGTAATGGTTTCGGTCGATATATTTTGGGATGGCTGATGGGAGAGCCAGGATTTCCCGGTCTTCGATCTGGAGAAGGAGGTTAAAAACTTTCAGTAGTTCAATGTAAAGTTCCAGCCCGCTCAGAGTTACCATCTTTTTGAGTGCGATGCCAACTTCCTCCGTTTTTTTTCCTTTGAACCAAATTCCGTTTCCGGCGCTTTTCAAAAGCGTGACAACCTCCTCCAGCTCAGGAATATTAGCGAAATCGGAACTGATTATTTTTTCATAAAAATGAGTAACAACACATTCAGAAGTATTTTCCTGACCTGGTTCCAGCACATCCCAGCAGTGTGGGATATCGGGCCCTAAAAGCACCAGATCGCCCTCAGCATAACCCATAATGCTATTGCCGACCATTCTTTTCCCCGATCCTGAGGTGATGTAATTCAATTCAAAATTCTCATGTGAATGAATTTTATGGGAATTGGTGAGCATCTTTAATCTCCGGGTAATGAAGGAATGTTTGTGGGGAACAAAGATCTTTTCGTATATGATTTCCATAATAATTTGATTAAACTTCACACTACAAACACAAATATACAAGACTATTCCAAGATTTGAGTTAAAAAACAATGCAAACAAAACAAGATTGCACAAGTGAAACAAAGCTTGATCATCTTACTTTGTGTAAGAATTCTATACCTATAAAAATTGTGATAGCAAATAGTTTGCGAAACAGGACCCGTTTAAGTACATTTTATAACATTACCTAATCATGAAATTACCACTAAAGGGAATTATTCCACCTGTTATTACCCCCCTGCTTGATAACAATACCATTGATGTTAAGGGGTTGGAAAGTCTTATTGAACACCTGATAACGGGCGGAGTCCATGGATTATTTATGCTCGGAACCACTGGTGAAGCAACGAGCCTGAGTTATGAGCTTCGTAAAGAGCTGATTAAAAGAACCAGTGAATTGGTTAATCACCGGGTTCCGGTTGTGGTTGGCATTACCGATACTGCTCTGCATGGCGCACTTTTAATAGCGGATTATACTGCTGAGATGGGCCTTGATGGATTGGTTGTTGCCCCACCTTATTATTTGCCGATTGCGCAAGAAGAAATGCGGGACTATCTCGAGAATTTAGTTCCCAAACTGCGATTGCCATTTTTGATGTATGACATGCCCGGATGCACCAAACTCCACATGTCGATAGAAACTATTAAGCGAGCCAAGGAGTTGGGTGCCATTGGAGTAAAGGATAGTTCAGGTGATATGTCATATTTGTATTCTCTGATTCAGGAATTTAAAAGTTCTCCGGATTTTTCGATAATTGCCGGTACTGAACTGTTTTTACCCGACACTATATTAAATGGCGGGCATGGGGCAGTTGCCGGAGGCGCCAATGTATTTCCTAAACTTTTTGTGGATTTGTATGATGCATCGGTTAACCGCGATCTGGACCGGATTGCACTGCTTCGCGATAAAGTTATGATGATTAATAGTACCATATATAATGTAGGAAAGCATTCCTCCAGAATTGTTAAGGGGATTAAATGTGCCTTATCGGTTATGGGAATCTGCGATGATTATATGGCCCTGCCACTCCGCCGGCATGGCAAGGAGGAACGCAAAAGGATTGCCCAATACGTTGAGCAGCTTAAGCTTATTATGCTTTACCCCTAATGCTTTACCCCTAATGCTTTATCCCCAATACTTTACCCCCAATGTCAACCCCTTCACTCCCTTCACTCTTCCCCTTCTTCACGTTCCCTTCACTTCCTTCACGTTCTCTTTACGATCTCTTTACGATCTTTACGATCTTCCCGTTCTCTTTACGATCTTTACGATCTTCCCGTTCTCTTTACGATCTTTACGATCTTCCCGTTCTC
>CAIXKO010000165.1 GCA_903919925.1 uncultured Bacteroidota bacterium
AGTGGTTTCGATAAAGCTTTGATTCATATAACCACCTATATAAAATTTGCCGTATACGGCTCACTGATATGCAGTTCGCTAGTTCCATCGGAGTGGCACCCCGGATTTCAGATTCTTCTCTTTTTCAGCGTGCAAATGGTTTTTGCCATAATTGTTGGAATTGGAGAATCGTTTAGGGCCAGGAAGAAAATGCAGAAAAATGCCCAATTCATCTTAACCTTAACCGCGGTGGCCATGCTGGCTTTTCTGGTTGTTTTAATCGTTACTAATAAACTGATTATCTGATTATTATGTTTTATTTAATGATAGTGCTTTTTGCAGGAACCCTGGTATATATCAGTATAGCGGAAAGATTTAGATCTTATGCTAAACTAATTGCTGCTCAAGGGGTTTTGCTATTTTTTATTGCACTTATCGAACTTAAAACCATCGATCTGGCTAACTTGATATTTGTTTCGGCCGAAACCCTTCTGTTTAAGGCCATTGTGGTACCCTACTTCCTTTTCCGGATCATCAATCAAACCAAAGTTTACAAAGTTCATCCAAAAGCTTTTCCATCATTTTACTCGCTTTTATTCACTATGGCCGGACTGTTTATCAGCATAATTCTTTCCAACGTGCTGAAAACGCCCAGCGTGGATGCCCTTTTTCTTACCATTGCTCTTTTTACCCTTTTCACCGGTGTTCTATTGATCATTACACACCGAAGAATATTCTCTCACATGATTGGTTTCCTGGTTGTTGAAAATGCTGTATTTTTCTTTTCCCTGGCGGTAGGGAGTGAAATGCCGATGCTGATAAACATTGGAATATTGCTAGATATCTTTGTGAGTGTGCTGATTATCGGGGTATTGCTAAACCGGATTGGCTCACAATTCAGCGATTTGGAGTCCGATCATCTGACCAGCTTAAAGCATTAAAAATGGTAGCAGTATATTTTCTATCGGCCCTGGCGATTGCTCTAATGATGTTGTCGTTTAAGCAGTTATCCTTCACGCGCGGGCTGATGGTGCTATTTATTATTATTCAGTGGCTGTTTAACGGATACGTTTTATTGCATGCCGGTGAAACCGAGCTATCCTATTTTACTTATGACCCGGCCGGCATACTTTTTTTAGGCTTGCTCACCTTGGTTTCCACCGCCGCAGTAATACAGGGATTTCCATATTTCACTGACCGGACAAACAAGCGTTTCAGCTTTTACTATGCTGCACTTACAGGATTGATCACCGCGATAACCGGTGCCTATCTTGCCAACGATATAACTTTGGTTTGGATTTTGGTTGAGGCCACCACCCTCACCGCATCGGTATTGATTTACAGCGAGCGTACCCGCCATGCGCTGGAAGCTACCTGGAAATACATCTTCATTTGCTCAACCGGTATTGCGCTGGCCTACATGGGGATACTTTTTTTGAGCCTTTCGGTTAAGGGCAGCGGCATGCACGGACTTTCATTTGACGGGTTAGCGGCTGTTGCCCATAAGCTTGATCCGGTTTATCTTAAAATAGCCTTCATTTTTGTACTCACCGGTTACAGCACCAAAATGGAGCTATTTCCCATGCACACGGTTGGGATCGATGCCAATTCAGTAGCGCTGCCACCGGTTGGCGCGTTAATTTCAACCGGATTGGTTAACCTGGGCTTTCTTTCGATATTCCGTATTTATAAGGCATTATCGGATTCCCCGATTTTTGGATGGATGAATAAAGTAATGATTCTCGCTGGTGTTTTATCAGTTTTAGTTGCGGCAGGATATATGCTCAAAGCCAAGCACACCAAGCGTATGCTGGCATATTCCACTCTCGAGAATATGGGGTTGGTAGCCATTGCGATTGGAATTGGCGGTATTGGATATTATGCAGCATTCCTGCTCCTGGTTCTTCACGCGCTAACCAAATCAAGCCTGTTTTTCCAGGTAGGCCAAATGGGCCGGGTGATTGGCACGTTCAGGCTCGACGATAGCGGGCTATATCTGAAACTCTTTCCAACAGGCGCAATCGCTCTGCTGATTGGAACGCTGGCTATACTTGCCATACCACCATCAGGGCTCTTTGTAAGCGAATTTCTGATTATCAAAGCATTGGTGGCCGGCAAGGGCTGGTTTGTACTGATATTGGTACTCATACTATTATGCTGCGTGCTCTACGCCATGAGCACCCGTGTGCTGCATCTCCTGTTTTCGCTTCCTCGCGATCGGGACGATATTGTTGCAGCTGGAACTGCCGGCAAATGGGAAACGATCAGTCAGTTTGTTTTTCTGCTGATTGTGGTTGGTGCATGCTTTTACCAACCTCCATTTCTAAAAGATATTATTAACCAGATAATTGCAGGATTACCCAATTTGTAATGACCATGCAGCATCCATCCTATATCGAAATATTACCAGGTGCAGGGCCTATTAAACTCGAGGCCATTCCGGTATTGGATTATTCTGATTTTTCTACTTTGATTATCAACAAGTTGAGTTCCGATGCTGTTCACTGCGTTTTGTATTACGCTTTTCCATATCATTCGGGATGGAAATTTATCGCGGTTCTTGCCGATGATGCTACCGGAAAGTTCCAGGTGTTTTCACATGAGCAAAGCCGTGCTGTAACTACCCTGGAATCGATCACACCGCAGTTCCCTGCCCTCCATCTTTTTGAGCGAGAGATTCATGAAAATACGGGCATCTATTTCGATAAACATCCGTGGCTCAAACCCGTTCGGTTCTCACACAACCGCTTTCGGAAAGATCTGGCAATGAACGATTACCCGTTTTATCGTATCGATAGTGAGGAGCTTCATGAGGTGGGCGTGGGTCCGATACATGCGGGAGTGATTGAGCCCGGACATTTCCGTTTCATCTGCAATGGCGAAAAGGTTATTCACCTGGAAATCCAGCTTGGATACCAGCATCGGGGAATAGAACAGCTCATGATGGAAGCAGATTCCGGGCTCAAACGATGCGTACTCGCCGAAAGCATTGCCGGCGATACTACTGTTGGACATGCTGTTGCGCATACTGAGCTCATGGAATCACTGGCGGGAATCAACATCAGCCCCAGGTTGCATGCAGAGCGGGCCATATCATTGGAGCTCGAAAGAATTGCCGTTCATATTGGCGATACAGCCGCTTTATGTACTGATGTTGCTTACCAGTTTGGTCAGGTGGTTAATGAGGCTTTGCGTACCACCATCATCAACACCACCCAGCTTTGGTGCGGCAACCGGTTTGGCAAGGGCCTCATCAGACCAGGCGGCACGCATTATCCGTTGACTACATCGGTTATTGACTCCATGATCAGTACGTTAGCAAATACAGGCAGCCGCTTCCGCGAGATCACTGATAATATTTTCACTGCGCCATCATTGCTCATCCGTTTCGACGGTATCGGTACCGTCACCCGAGAGCAGGCATTAAGTATTGGCGCAGTAGGGATGGCAGCAAAAATGGCCGGATTAAAAAGAGATATCCGGACTACACATCCAACCGGCATTTATTCGGAATTGAACTATGAATCCGAAGTTTTAGATTCCGGCGATGTTTTAGCCCGGGCGATGCTCCGCAACCTGGAGGCCCGCAAATCCATTGATCTGGTTACCACAACTGCCTCCGGATTACTGAATACCGATATCGAAAACCTCTCCTCCGATACACGGCTTCCCATTCTCTCCAGCGCCCTGCTCCCCTCTTCGTTTTCCTTTTCTGTGTGCGAGGGCTGGCGCGGAGAAATCGCCCATGCAGCCGTCACGGATTCCAATGGTGAACTTACACATTACAAAATCAAGGATCCCTCGTTCCACAATTGGATGGCGCTGGCATTGGCAGTAA
>CAIXKO010000166.1 GCA_903919925.1 uncultured Bacteroidota bacterium
AATCGAACGCTGGAAATGTATCATTGGCAAAGTGGATGCCAGTGCGTTATACTCGTCCGGTTTATCTCCAATAATGAAATCCTGAAAGTCATTGGAAAAAACCTTCCAGGAGTATTCTGTTACCCCGTTAACTTCTTCCCCGGCATATTGATAATAAAGGCTGTAACTTATTACCAGCCTGATTTCATTAATAGTGGCACTGATCAGGGTGAGTTCATCAAGGGTATCCACCGGTGGCTTGAGTAATTTAGGATCGTCGTAGATATTCTTAAAGCCTTGACTAAATAGCAAGTCATTCTCTTCATGTTCCCAATGAAGTTTAACTCCTGCCGTATTATCCGATATGGTTATGAGCGGCAAACCCATGGCTTTCGCATTGAGCGGTACCGATTTCCCGGAAGTTACCAGGTCTTTCCGCTTGATAATTGAGACGAACCCCTGGTTATCAATTGTAATCGCCAGGTTAAAAAGCGTTCGGATAGTCAGGATAAAATCTTTGATGAGAATATCCGGCAGGAAATCCTGGAGGTTCCAGGTATTGAATTCCCTGTTAATGGTGGTTACGATCACGGTTCGCTGAATAGGGCCCCAGGAGCCATCGCTTTGCCTGCCATAAATGGTTTTAGTTACTGATTTGGTAACACTAACCAGATTTGCAGAATCGTGATTGTTATAAATAACCAGTTGTTTGAGGTCGGGATCTGTTGCCAGAATGTTTTCTCTCAACACAAATCCAAAATGGTTAAATATCCGGTTCACCACGTATCCAAGGTAGGGAAAAGGCGAGATCGCCATTACGGAGTTGACTCCGGTGAACCAGGTACCTGCTTCATGAGAGTTTAAACGATACCGGTTGGTTTTCCAGGCATCCTTAAACTGGGTATTATCCATAAAGTTCTCATTGTAAATCGGAAACAAGGCAAAATCATCTTCCGGAAAGGTGTATTCCGGTTTGAATTCCCAAGTTCTTTCTCCTCCAAAATCGACATCGGAAAGTTTCTTCCCTTCAATTTTTCCGGCAAAGTCCCCTGTTCCCATTTGAAGAAATGCACTGTAAGAAAGTGAAGTGGCTTTTTGGATGGTGGCTGTCCCGGTTCCAATGAGCCTCCAATTAAGGTATAATTGGAAAGGCAAATTCAAACCACCCTGTACGGAAGACTGGATCCGACCAGGGTGGCTCAAAATGCGGTTATTTCTGGGTGAAGCGGGCAGCTCAAAAGGGAATGAGAAACCCCCGGGAATATTGTCCTTTTCAAAAACAGGAGATTCCTCGGTAATGTTGATCAGGGAATCTTCGTTCAGATCCACCGTTTCGTTATTGATGATGAGCTGTAACACAGAAATCAGGATTTTGTATTAAAGTTCGAAATACTCCACCAGTGCCATCATATCGGCCTGGGTAACATCATCGGGTATCATATCCATTTTGATGACCGGTTTTTTGAGCAGGAATGCCATTGCCAGGAACTGGGGACCGGTTAGCCTGCCAGGGCCTTCCTTTTTCTTATCCAACAGATGCTTTACCTCGCTCATCTCCACCAGGTGGAACTGCACTTTCGAGGGTTCGTTCTGAATATCAAGGTAATTCTTTTCCTTAACCCTTTGGGTATCGATAACCGATTTGAATTGCAATTCCAACTCTTCGGCTTCGTCCTGGTAGGATTTCAGGTCCTCTACCGGAATGTCATAAACTTCAACGGATTGGTTACCGATCCGGTCAATTTTGGTGGCCGGTTCGCCGTTCTTGCGTTTGCGGGCCCACTTTTTTTTGACCTCTTCCAGCACGGACTGAAACGCCCGAAAATCTTCATCCGGAGCCTGGATCATTTCCAGATCACGGATCTCATTGTTGATTTTGACAATCGTTTTGGCAGAAGCATAAGCCAGCTTAACGCTCGGCACTCCATTCAACCGGGTGAGTAAATCCCGTACCATCGTCAACTCGTTGTTCTTTAAGGTTTTCATAGTTTTTTGTTTGTTAAGAATATTTAAGAAAAATTAGAAATTTTCATTTATCCTTCGATCAGCATCACCGGGATGCCTTCCCGAATTTCCTGAGAAACTGATTCCGGGAAATTGGCCAAAACGATCCCGTGAAAAATCAACTCCAACCGGGTGGAATAGAGCCTTTCGGTTCTTTCCTCGCCTGCATCTTCCACCCGGTAAAGAGTATCGAGTGCATCTCTGGCGGTTTGAAAATTGATTTCCACCACTGGGTCCGTATCCGGCTCCAGAGCCTGCCGGATCGATCCCATGCTACGGAAAATATCGAAAATGTCTTTCTGATTGATTTTCAGGTTTATGTACATTTTATTGAAATTTACTGGTTCCAGAATGCATCGTCCAGGGTACATTGCCTTGCAACGCCGTAGGATGTGCCAACAGAATTGATTGCATAAGCCCGCCACCAGAAGGAGTTGGTATCATGATAACTTCCAGTGATCAAAGCGTCAAAAAGACCGGTTGTTCCACTTATAATGACTTTGGTATCAGCGGTGGTGGGACTTCCGGTTGCATTGTGACAAATGCCTCTTTCGGTAATTGTTGAACCTCCATCGGCAGTAACCTCACTATTTATGGTGTTGATATCGGAATGCAGGTTCACTGCCCGCCTGGTGGATGTCATGGGATCAGCGTAGCCGGAGGTAACGGACGGTGGTGTTGCACCAGCGGATGTGGTGAAATCAACCTCTGCACCATAAGCCGTTCCAACAGAATTGATTGCATACGCACGGCAATGATAGAGGGTACTGGATGCCAGGCCGGTAAGGTTGGATGATATGGCTCCGGTACCGGTTCCGGAGGTCACTTTTGAGCTGGCAGTGGTTGGGTTGGTGGAAGTACTGTAACAAATTCCCTTTTCGGTTACCGATGCGCCACCATCGGCACTTACGTTGCCGGCTAGGGTTGCTCCGGAGGAACTGATTGAAGTTGCCGGAGAAGTGGTAGTAACCGTTGGCACGACCGGTGCGGATCCGGTGGTAAATGATAACTGCGATCCATAGGCAGTTCCCTGGGAGTTGATTGCATATCCCTTTATATAATAGGTGGTATTAGCCGCAAGGCCGGTGGCCAATATATCGCAGTAACCGGTACCTGTTCCTGAAAATTGCTTAAAGGTATAGCTTGAAGTGGTTGGTGAACCGGCGGTGTTCATCACATATCCACGTTCGGTTACCGTTGCGCCGCCATCGGCGGTTACCTGACATCCTACCCAGAAGGAGTTATAGGTTACCTGACCTGGTGTGGTTGTGGTAACCGATGGGATATTGAGGTTGGCAGCGGTTGTAAATGAAACATAACTCGCATAAGTAGTTCCTTGCGAGTTGGTTGCATACGCCCGAACATAATAGGTTGTTCCAGCGGACAATCCAGATAGATTGGCAGAGAAGCTGCCTGTTGTGCCGGAGGCGGTTTGAACACTGTTTGCCGTGGTGGGTGAACTGGTGGCTGATGACCAGCAAATTCCCCGTGCCGTGATGGTTGCCCCCCCATCCGATGTTACGTTTCCTCCGGAGGCAGCAGTGGTTTGGGTAATGCTGGTTGCCGATGTGGTGGATGCCACGGTTGGAGCATATAATTGGGCTGTGGTTGCAAAAGAAATCTGCGTTCCATAAGTGGTGCCAATGGCATTGGTTGCATAAGCTCGCACATAATAGGTGGTATTGGCAGCAAGGCCAGTGATATATCCGGTAAATGATCCGGTTCCGGAGCCAGCTGAATAAGAGTTATTTGATGTGGTTGGAGCGGATCCGGTTGACCAGCAGATTCCCCTGGCAGTAACGGCGGATCCTCCATTCGAAGTTACGTTCCCACCAGAGGTGGCACTATTGTAAGTGATAGCTGAAGCTGCCGAGGTGGCTGCAACCACCGGTGCAGTTGCAGCAGTGGTAAAGCTGCCGGGAGTTCCATAAAGAACGGTACCATCCGCGTTGGTTGCGTAGCAGTTGTATTGATAGGAAGTTGCCGGAGTTAGTCCGGTAATATCTTTGGTAAAGGCACCGGTACCGGTTGCTACCGATGCGGCTGTTTTATTGTCAGTTATGGCAGGAGGCCCACCAATTTTATACACAAATCCACGATCGGTAACCGAGTGGCCACCATC
Organism: uncultured Bacteroidota bacterium; assembly: GCA_903919925.1. GTDB lineage: Bacteria > Bacteroidota > Bacteroidia > Bacteroidales > UBA12481 > UBA12481. The sequence continues at coordinate 4,106 of CAIXKO010000166.1, forward strand.
ATCGGAAACGGTTCCGTTCAGGGTAATCGTGGTGGGCATCCCGCTATTGGTTGCCGCGGAAAGGGCAACGGTTGGCGTGGTTGATAAAGTGGTAAATGATATCGCGCTCGATGAAAGAGCAGTTCCTACGGAATTGGTGGCAAAAGCTTTTACATAATAGAGCCGGTTTTTCAGTAACCCGGTAAGTGATTCCGTCATGGCTCCGGTACCGGTGGCCGGGCTATCCACTTTCTGCGAATCGGCAGTGGTAGGGGTACTATCCAGTTTGTAGTACCACCCCCTGTTGGTGATGGATGAGCCACCATCCGAGTCCACGTTGCCGTTCAGCGTTGCCGTGGTGGCGGTAACCGAAGCTGCAGCGGACACCGTAACCGAGGGTAGGGCCAATGCCTGGAAGCTGATACTGGAGGTGCTCAGCTGGGTTCCGCTTGAATTTGTGGCATACGCTTTCACATAATATAATGATCCGGGGCTGAGGCCTGTTAAAGCCAGCGAAAAGGCACCAGTACCGGTGGGAACGGATGCCGTTGTTTTATTATCAGTTATGGCAGGAGGCCCACCAATTTTGTAAACGAATCCACGATCGGTAATGGTTTGCCCGCCATCCGCAGAAGCATTCCCGTTAAGCGTTGCTGTTGAAGAGGTAATGCTTCCGGCTGCCTGCGTGGTTACGGTTGGCAATCCTAGCGTGGTAAATGTGGTTTGAGATCCATAATAGGTTCCCGTTTCGGTGGTCACATACGGCCGAACATAGTAAGTTTGACCAAGGGTGAGGCCGGTTGCCGTACTGGAAAAGGTGGTAACCGAGGTTCCCCCGTTCGTGGTTTTTGAATCGGCAGTGGTTGGGCTTCCGGTAGTATTCCAGCATATCCCGCTGACTGAGATGGCTGTTCTCCCGCTAGTGGTCACTGTTCCCCCCACAGTTGCCTGGGAAGCGGTTATTCCCGATACGGATCCCGTGGAAACGGCTCCCGGATAGCCATCATAGTAATATTTGAGTTTCGGATTATTATATTTTCCCCCGAAAATAGCCGTAAAGATGGGGTCCACGATGCTGAGCTCAGCCACCGCAAATTCATTAACCGAATAGTCCTCAAAGGTAGGCTCTCCAACGTAGATTATAAGTGAACCAGGCACTCCGGAAGTCCAGTAGCACGATCCATTTTGCCACTCCGGTGACATGCCAGTTGGATTATCGGGGTGAATAAACCCTACAGGCAAAAATGAACCAGAGCACCTGGCAAAAGTATAGGCCCCGAAATTGGATTTATTAAAATTGGCAGGAAACTGCCCAAACCGGTAGTACCAGTTAAAGAAGTAATTGGTTCCACTCACCATGGCTGGTGAAAAGTAAGCACTGCTCAGCTGAATGGAAATTCTTTCGGATGTTCCGGGAAAAACCTTCATCACAGGAAGCGTGCGGGTTCCAACCATTTCAGTAGCAAAACTGGCAGTTTGACTGTTAAGCAGTTGCCAATTTCCCAGTGAGGTAAATGCAGAATCGGCTCCGTGTATCAGATTGGCTCCCAGATAAGGCTGTTGGAGATAATCGAAATCATAGGTGATCAATCCGATTCTTAAGTACCGGTCGGCACTGATGATTTTCTCATTCAATAATGAGATTCCAGCAGCATTGAGCGTAAAGGTTTGTTCACCTGATGAGAACAGAACCGGTTCAGATATTACCTGAGCGTAAGGGTAATCGGGGTAATCAACAAAGTTTGCATCTCCCTCATACTTAACCAGAACCACCTGGCAAGGGGTGTAGGTATTGGTATAGCAGGTTAAAAGAATTTCCGCTTTTGAAACTACCCGCATGGTCAAAATCGAGGAAAGATCAATCTGGAGATAGGCTCTTGAGTTATCCACATTATAAGCTCCCCGTCCGCCGGTCACCACATTGGTTACCTCGAAACGGGTCCATACATCGAGGTAAGGATCATTGCCCGTAGATTTGGCAGTTGCCACACCGGCGGTGCAGTTTTTAAGATGATTGGTCAGGGTTTGTAAATGATTGGCGTACATCCCTAATCCAGGTCCGGATTCGTTGGATCCTTTGGACAGGGACTTCATGTTACCGCCTACAATGGTTCCATTTAATTCAGTGGAACCTTCTGTTAAAGCATGGTTATAATCGTACCAGGAGGAAATCCGGTATGGTTTTGTAGTAATCCGGGTTCGGATATTAAGTGGATTGAGCGAGTTGATTACCACATAGGGAGTGAGCCGGTCATTTCCTTCCACCAGGTTGGTCAGAGATTTATTCTCGGTACCCAACCATTCCTTCTCCTTCATGATGTCGCTGACCTTCAGGAGGCCGGTTCTCTGCAATGGGTTATTTGCCATTTTTCAAGGATTCCAATTCGTGAGTCAGAGCGGCCACCCGTGAATCCAGGTATTGAATTGCCGCGGCCAGAACAGCGGTATAGTGTTCATAATAAAGGCCAAGGGTTCCATCGGGCCGGTGCTGCACCATCTCGGGCAGGATCTTTTCCATATCCTGTGCCCCAAATCCAAAATCCCGCTCGCCTGTTTTCTTTCCTTCCTTCCAGGTGAACCAATAGGGTTTGCTTTTCCGAACAATCCCAATCGCATCATCCAGTCGCATCAGTTCAAAATCCTTTTTCAAGCGCATATCCGATACCGAATTAAAGAAATACCCATCGCCCGTGGATTTGATATCGCCTGTAGCCTCGATGGCGGTTCCGCTTAAGCCGGAAAAGTACCCGCAACCGGTTACGGAAAAACCATTGGTGGTTGTTTTTGCCCGTGATACTCCGTTGGCAAACATTTCAAACCAGGTATCGCTGGCTGATTTCTGGCCCTTGGCATAGAGCACCCCGCCGGTAACGGACTGGAGATAAATCATTCCATCATTGGCGATCACCAGGGTGGATCCATCAGAATAGATATTTGAGGTGTATGTTCCCCCAACAAAGCTAACCCCGGCATAAGCACCATTGATAGTTACTCCGGTGGAAGATATGGATCCGGAAACAGTAAGTGAAGAAAGGGTTCCAACCGATGTTAAAGAAGACGTTACCACCGTTGATTTCAGAACGGTACCTGATAGGGTGTTGGCATCCGCGGTAACCGTGATCGCAGCAGAACCATCGAAGCTAACTCCGTTTATTGCCCTGGCTGTTGCCAGTTTAGTGGCGGTGGCCGCATTCCCGCTGGTACTTTGGTTAAGTGTGGGAACATCATTAACAGCAATGGTCCTGAAGCTGGCACCTCCCGCCGAAGCGGAAGGTGCTGCCAGGAATGAGTTCTGGGCACGACTGGTGGATAACCGGGGATACAGGCCATCGAGGTAGGTTTCATCCACTTTCAGCGATACATCGCCGGTGCCGGCATCGGCGCCGGAGGATGCATTGATTAAAATTCCAGTGGAAGCAACAACTACGATTTTTCTCAGCACAGATGCCCCAACGGTTGCAACATCAAGGTCCAGTCGTTGAATACTGCCGTCCTGAACCTGCGTTCCCCGAATATTAGTGATGCCCATTTTTGGTTTTACTTACGATAGGTTGCACGAAGTTTATCGCCGGTTTGCGGAGTCACCAGCATAGAAATGGTTACCCCGGAAATGGTGTAGTCATTACCCGCACCGGATTCCAGCAAAATCCCGTTCAAATACAATTCCTGAGATCCTGCTGTAGGAGTGTTGGCCAAAGTGAAAGTTACGTTGGAACCGTTCACGGTGCCTGATGGAGTTTCTCCGGTAACGAAGTTGGCAGATGTAAATGTTGTTGGATTGGTTCCGGCGGTTACACGGCCGTAGGTATCCACGGTTACACTGGTATAGGTTCCTGGAGTGGCAATCCCACTGGCCAATGCAATAGTTGGGTTACCGGCCACTCCGTCACCATTGGTAACGGTGATCTGGCTGGCTGTCCCGGTCAGGGTTCGGGGGGTAATGGTCCCATCCACGGTCTGAACCAGGATTCCTATTCCGGCAGCTGCCAAAGAGGTCAATGCGGCATCAAGGGGTTGGGCTCCGATATCGCCACAAACGAGGTTACGGCTGGCACCGGCAGTGATACGGCCATACGCATCGTAAGTCAGATACGGAACACTGGCTCCGGTAGCGGCACCGATGGATGCACCGGTAACCACGGTAGCCAGATCAATGTTATCGGCATTAACCACGATACGCCCGGTGGAAGCGGTACCCACGTCGATCGAGCTTCCGGTTTTGGTTAACCCGGCACCAGCCAGAATGGTTCCGGCTCCGGAAAACTGGACAAAGGTCATGGAGGTGGTCCCCACCACGATGGCCCCATCGGTGGAGAGTATCCAACCTGTGTCAGCATTCACGGTTCCTTCGCATACGAAAGCGAACATTCCCGATTTTACATCGGAGGCGGTATTGGCATCCCCGGAGCGTGCCCAGGCACCGGCAGCGCAAACGTAAATACCGTTTTCGCTTGCCGTGGTCTGGTTTTTAACCAAAACACGGTCCCCGGCAATGACGGAAACACCGTCAATAGCCTGAGCTGCGGTTAAGGTAATGTTGGCAGTGGTTGCCACGCGAACGGCATCCTTGGCGGTAATCCCGGCAGCGGAATTCTGTACATCGATCAACCGGGCTGCATCGTTGGCAGTTAATGGCTGAGCGAGGTTGGTGAGTTTGAAGTTCCCCATGGACTGATCGGCGGTGAAGGCAACCGTTCCTTCTTTTCTGATAAAACTGGCTCCATCGGCCAGTTTGGTGGTAACAATTGCTGCCCCTGCAGCAACGTCGGCATCGACAATCCCAAGATTGACGAGTTGCGCTTTACGAATTAATGTTGTGGACATAAAAACTATTGAATTAAGTGGTTAAAAAAAGATAATCAACAATGATCTTGTCACCGGTGAATGGTGCCGTGGTGAAGGATATTTGGTTATCACCTTGTTCGGTGTAGTCCTCTCCAAGGAATTGGCGCACTCCGTTCAGGTAAACCCGCGGAGATAAAGCGATAAAATTTTGTGAGGTTGTAAAAAGGTTATTGGTTCCATCAACGGATCCGGTAAGTCCGTAATCCGTGATTGGCGTGGTTTGATCCGTTCCAGGGCCCACTTCTCCGCCGCTTCCGGTCAGAGAATCAATCATATCGTGTAAGATTTCCTGAAGATCCACTCCGCTAATTACCCGGGCACGATTACCGTGAATGCGTTCGGTTATCCGGTTTTTGAGAGCCTGTATCGAGAATATTGCCATGGTTACTGGTTTACAAAGTCACCGTTAAAGTCATTATTGAGGTTGGCAGCCACAATTTCTCTTGAATAGTTTTCATTGGAAAAGGACTGTGTATATTCAAAATCAATGGAGAACAGGTCCTCCTTATCCTTGCGGTGAGTGGCTTGGGTAGTGGTGATAATCACGGGGATGAGTTTTCCCCCGGATAAACGGTACACGTTTTTGGAGAGGAAAAAATCCCGTATCCAGGCCGTGGCTTCCGGGGTAACCCAACCGGTGTTTGCCTTAAACTTCCGGGTTTCGGTAGCTGTGAGTTGAGCAAGGTGGTGATCCTTTGCAGTAAAATCAGATGGTAGAACGGAGTTATACAATACCCGGTCATATTCCAAAAAATCTTCCTGGTCACCGGTAAAGCGGATGGTATCGTATCCGCCGAGGGAATTAAGAAACAGGAACAGGCGTTCAGATTCATGGTATTGGTAATCAAACCGAAAGGTGCGAATCTCGCTGATCCGATCCATTTGATCGTTCTCTAACCACACCTGGTAATAATCGAGCTGGTCGGTTTCCCAGCCGGGCACCTCCATAACCGAGGGCGTGCAGGTTAATTCATAAACGGTTTTTACGGTTGGTGCATCAATCGAGAACATGGGGTAAGATGAACTTCCGGTTCCATTTTTAAAACGGAACGATATCCGGAGAATCAATGATGCTGTAGGTTCCTGCAGCAGGAAGAAAAGCTTTTCCGTTTGATTGCGGGTAACCAGTTTTTCAAGCGGCTGCCAGGTTAAAAAGTAATTATTGTACTGAAGCTTTGCCCAAAAAGAGGTGTTCCCACGATTGTACAGAGCCTCTTGCAGAGCGGATATGCCGGCATAAAGAATAAAAAAGGAATCCAATTCGGTTAGTGCCCGTGCCATCAGATCCCCTCCATATTGCTCATAATACCTGACCCGATATTCCCGGCAGGCATCCGGGCGTGCCAGCATCAGTGGGGAAGTGGGCTCGGGGAACTGGAAAAGAGGATATACATGGTCATCAAACAAGCGGTGGATATCAAAGGTGGTGATTCCTAAATCATTGACCGGATGGATATCTTCCCCGATTTTTACCCAGCTATCCCCTGAGGCTAGCATCACCTGCATGCCCAATTTGTAGAATGGCCGGGTAATTTGGTTGCTCCCACTCATGCCAGCCCAGGGCTTTAGTTCCGATGTCCAGGAACACGACCATTCGATAGCATATTGATCGCCCATTTCTTTGGCCTGCAATACCACCGAGAGCCCCTCCCTGGTGAAGGTAAAATCGTTGGACAGATAGTAATTCAAGGATAGGGATTTAAAGAACTTCTCAATCCAATCCTCGGTTGAAATGTTTCCGGAATTGTCAAATATCTGGGTGCCGGAATCATCAGGGTTTGGTTTACACACCAGGCGAACGATTTGTGCGTTCCATCGGAATTCGATCCAATCATCCTCGAACCCGCTACCATAATTGGCGAATAGAATGGCAAAGGAGATGCGGGATCCAACTTGTTCCAGAAAATTGTCCGATTGCAATTTAAACCTAACCGGATTCCCGTTTAGTGCTACCAGCGGCGGTGATGATATTACATTAATAGGCATTATCCGATATTAATTGAACAATATTACCGGATTCAGGTTCTCTGCTAAAGGACAAAACGGCATCCCTTTCGAGACGCC
>CAIXKO010000167.1 GCA_903919925.1 uncultured Bacteroidota bacterium
ACCCCAACCCCTCCCTGAAAAAGGGAGGGGCTCCTCTCCGATGTAAATTTGGAGCTCTTTCCCCCTCCCTTTTTCAGGGAGGGGGCCAGGGGGTGGGTACTTTAAACGCCTATGCACGAATAGTTTGCGGGTTATTAGGCTTGGGACAAAATGGCAACATGCCGGCAAACTCTAACCGGTACCCTCTGGCAGACTGCCAACTACCTCCCAATCTTCACATTAATCCCGTTCCCATGCTCCCCACCCAGCTTATTCAAACGGTATTTGAATGTCAGCATCACATATCGGCCCAGCATATTGGTTTGCCGCTCCTGGAGATAATTCAACTCGCTAATACGCTGAATTCCTGTGTTTTTGTTCAATAAGTCAACGCCCTGCAAAGTAAGCACTCCACGGTTTGCCTTTAAAAAATAATAGCTAACCTCTCCACTCAGCAATGGAACACTCACCGGTTTATCAAAACTCTGGGCGGTATAATTGGTTACATCGGCCTTAAATGCAAAGTTCCACTTTTCGGTAGGGTTGTATCGCATTTCAGCGAAATAAGCCAGATTCATATATCGATTATTCAAAGCGCTCTGTATTGAATACTTAGCATCGGTTACTGATACGGATCCGCCAGCCATTACATCCCACTTATCCTTTTTACGGTTATCGATAGAAAGGGAAACCTTATGGGTGAAATTGGTATTAATGTTCTCGGTTCCGTTAACCAGGCTGATTCCACGGTTAAAGCTTTCCCGTAGATTGGTACTGATTTTTATCCCCAGTTTACGTATCGGAGTCGAGAAATCCATTCTCGCTGAAGCATTATAATCATTCTTAACATTGATCAGGGTCATGGTCTGCTTCAATTGAGAATCAACCGTTCTCGACCAGTTGATCTTATTCAAAGTGTATCCGGCATCGATTCCACTCATGAGCGATGTAAAGCTGAACTGATCAAAAATCAGCCAGTTAAAGTAAAGATTGTTTCCATACTCCGGTGTTAAATTGCGATTACCGAAAGAAACCGATAAGGGATTACTCGTCTCAGGAATTTGAAGCAACTGACTGGTAGAAGGAGTGTTGACACTGGATTGATAAAACATCATCAACCGCCTTCCAGTTCTATATTCGTACTCCCATTGCAAGCGTGGAGTAAAATAAAAATGTTTGGTGGTTAATGGCGATTGGTCCCAAAGGGTGGTCTCTACCTGACCCAGCTCCATTCCCAAAGCCGCGGTAAACTGAATTTTATCGGAATTGCGCGTTAAACTGAGTTCCGGACGAAACCACTGGTATTTCTTTCTGAAATCGGGACTAAGAGAGTCTACCACCTTATCGTTCAGCTGAGGCAATCCCTGTGTTTTATCGAAATGATCATTGTTTGATCCTATACGTATGGCGGGCTCCATATAGAGCCTACCCTTAACTTTTTGAGTTAATGAGGCAGATCCTGAAAATGAAAGATTATCGGTGGCAATATCCTGAAACTGACTGACTATCTGCGTACTGGCGGGCAGAAAATATTCGGTTGTATTTTGATACCTGGAGTTCGAAAGGCTGTTTGCATAATTTCCATCGCCCGATATTTTGAAAATGGAATGATTATGGTTGAATTTTTTCAGGTATGACCCACTGGCGCTCCCTGAAAATGATTTTGATTTTCCAGTGCTGATCCTGGATAAATTATATACCGGAATATCGTTTTCAACTGCATCAGTAACTGAATTCTGCGGGGAAAATCCAGCAGAAAACCCAACATTTCCATTGACAATAATGGTTTGACTGGAATCAATCCGGTTTCTCATACCAAAATTAATTCGGTGTGAAGTATCCCGTTGTACCTGATTAGCCGTTTGTTTCTGCGAAAAAGACCGATCGGAAATAAAGTTGCGCGTGGATGAACTCTCCTTTAAGGTACGGTTTGATCCACTAAATATATAGCTGGCGAAAACCCTCCGCTCCTTGGCCCAGGAATAGGAAAAATTAGCTCCGCCAGCACCCGATGCTGCCAATCCGCTCTCAGGTTCACCAAAATTCATTGGAAAACCATCGTTTCCCCCAATCATCACGGCACCACCTCCACCTGCCATGGCGGTCATACCTCCGTTGAAACTCATGTAATCGCCAAATGAAAACCCCGATTGATTAACATTGTTGATCATGCCCAGTGCAGCTGCCTGAACTTTGTCGGAAAAACGGTAAGCCTTTCCACTTCCAAGATAATGGTTACCTGTTCCTGCACCTGCTGTAACATCACCCAGAATACCCTTCTTTTTATCTTCCTTAAGCACCAGGTTTACTGTTTTATCCCTCGTTCCGTCGTCGATTCCCGTAAATTCTGATTCATCCGATCGCTTATCATACAACTGGACCTTATCAATGGCATCGGCCGGAAGATTCTTGGTTGCCACTTTAGGATCGTTTCCAAAAAACTCTTTTCCGTCAACCAAAACTTTTTTAACATCTTTACCCAGAGCTTTGATATTGCCTGCGCGGTCAACCTCAATACCGGGTAATTTCTTCAGCAATTCCTCCACATTGGCGTCCGATTTAGTCCTAAAAGCGCGTGCATTAAACTCTATTGTATCATGCCTGATGGTAAGAGGAACATATTCGCCAACAACCTGAACCTCCTTAATATCTATAGGTTTTGGTTTTAAAACCACTATTCCAAAATCATTACTTGTACCGTATGGTATGGTCAGGTTTTTATAAAATGATTGATAGCCGAGATAAGCCACCTGCATCAGGTAATTCCCTCCACGGATACTTTTTACTTCAAAATGCCCTTTCTCATTGGTGATCCCAAAAAACTCCAGGGTAGAGTCCTTTGGATTTAAAAGCACTACCGTCGCGGATATCAGGGGAGCTCCCTTTTCCCCCATCACATCGCCGGTAAGATTATTGGATTGGGCAAATCCGGCAATGGAGAGACAAAGACCAGCTAATATGAACCAAACAACACGTTTCATAACCTATAATTTAAATATGTGGAGGATTATTGTGACGAATAATTATCGGTCTGAACGGACAATTACCGGTCAAGTACACCTTGGTTATCTTTCAATGCGAATCATCATGTGTGTACCATTAACATCGCCACCGCGGGTTCCACCCATTTCCTTCATTTTTTCATCAACAACTTTCTTAAAACCCTCTTCGGTGGTTTTCTTCCCCTCTTTGGGTTTTGCAAGCATCTTATTATCAACAACCATAGGTTCTATTGATTGTGCAATTAAGGTATGATCCCCCTTGTCCATTTCAACTGCCAGAACCAAACCGGGAAGGTTAAGGTATTCACCAGGCCCCGATGGGATTGGTATCGATGGGGTAAACCAGGCAATAATTTTAGTGCTGTCGTTGGGTTCGCGGGTAGCTTCCTGGCAGATATAACCAAGTATTTCCTTTGTATTGCCCGTGAGCTTCCAATCTGGTACACCCAATTCCTTTTCAATCAAAAACATGCGGGTCATAAACTCGCGTTGCTCGATCTGCTTTTTACCCGCAAAATCGGTATACATTTTATTATCAGGCTCCATCATTTTCGTCATTACGATCATTCCACCGCCTTCAACCATTTGGTCCTGTGGCTCTTCATCTTGTTTTACATTAGTGTATAGTGAGGCATTTTCATTAAACACCAAAGATTTGAGGCTCTTGCGCTCTTTTGGCAATGAAGCAGCCAGCTCAGCTGCGGCGCCTTCGAGATGGATTTCCAACTTTGCTTTATCTTCATAAACAACTTTACCGCTCTTTATGGCTTTGGCAGGATCATTCTGGGCACCCAGCAGGGTAAAAGCCATTAAACCGACACTGATGAAAATTATTGCTTTCATAATTTGGATTGAATTTTGGTCAAAAATAGAAGGCTCCAGGCAATAATCAGGTTAACAACTTAAAAAACAAGGTTAATAAAGGTTAATAGCTGCAATCGATTCATTGGGGCACTCCTATATTTGTAGCGATAAAAAAATCAAGGTGAATATCAGAAAAGTTCGGTGGGTGCCTATTCTTATGATCATCAGTCAGTTAATGTTGGCTGGGTTTGTTTCCTATTGGCTGAAAAGTCAGTATGACGATGAAAAAGACCTTCTGGGCGAGGCTGTTTCACGCATCTATGACGAATCGAGGAATCAGGTGATCGATAGTTTACTATTTAACCGCGTTGTGGAGCCAGCGCTTAATGATTCTTTGGATATTACCGTGATGACTCGCGCTAAAATTGATACGACCAATCATAAAGTAATGAAGGTTTTTAAAAACGAAGCCTTTTTTGCCAGAAATGATTCCTGTCAAAGTGCATTGGTAACTATCGGGCTATCAGATTCAGCGCCAGGCGAAGGCGGAGCACTGGGTACTACTTTCTCCAACTCCGGTAAAAAACAGGACATGCTGATCCGCAGTGTCAGACTTTTTATTAACCACTCCGGCGATTCTGTTACCAACACCGGAAGTTTTTCGGGTTTTCTTCCCGGAAATCCTGATACCGCCTTATTTAAGAAGGTTTTTAAAGAAAGGATCGCGCAGAAAAAATTCAGAGTATCTATAATATGGACTGAGGATACAGCTAAAGCAACGAAACCTTCATCATCATTTATTTTTGATACAAACCAGCCTAAGCCCGCCAAGTTGGTTTCAGGCGTAAACCTTCTTTCACCTTTAAAGGATTCCTGGAATTACGGAAAACAAGGTATGCATTTTAGCAGCACGTTTCCCGATAATTTGCCGGGGGTGCAGGTTAAGGGCGAATTCCCTTATTTAATTGGACGATTGGGGGCCCAAATACTTTTTGCCCTGATATTATTGCTCCTGACCGGATCTGCTTTCTTTTTCACTAACCGAAGCTTCAAGCGACAGTTGATACTGAATGGATTAAGGAACGATTTTGTAAGTAATATCACTCATGAACTCCGCACCCCGGTTTCAACTGTTAAGGTTGCTCTGGAAGCATTGAAAACATTCGATAAGGCGAAAAATCCTGTCATTATGCGCGAATATCTCGATATGGCCGCTCAGGAAATGAATCGCCTCGACCAGCTTATTAGTAAAGTTCTCGATCAATCACTGATTGGTGATCAAAAACAAATTATCCAACCCCGGCCTTCTGATATAAATCAACTGATAAACAATATATTACTCTCACTGCAGCCCCGATTTGATTCGCTAATGGCTTCGGTAAAATTCGACTCTTCGGAAATACCCGGACTGGTGATGGTTGATCCCCTTCACTTTCAGGGAATACTGATCAATCTGATTGATAACAGCTTAAAGTACGGTCCTGAAAACCCTGAAATCCTAATCAGGCTTTGGCAGGAAGATGGAACAACTTGTATCGAGGTAAGTGATCATGGACCCGGAATTCCCAAAGAATATCTCAGCCGGGTATTCGATAAATTCTTCAGGGTACCTACCGGCGACATACATAATATAAAAGGATATGGACTGGGACTTAGCTTTGCAGCAATGGTCATGAAGCAGCATCAAGGTTCGATATCCGTTAAAAACCTCGACCAGGGAGGATGTGCGTTTACACTTCGATTTCCATCAAAAACGGCATGAACACAAAAATCCTGTACGTTGAGGATGAGCTTTTCCTGGGCAAAATTGTCAGGGAAACAATGGAAGATCAAGGGTTTGATGTGGCATGGGAAACCGACGGGGCCAGGGTGATGAACCGGTTCAGCACTTTCAGCCCTGATATCTGTGTAGTGGATATCATGCTGCCCCATATCGATGGGTATTCACTCTGCCGCCAAATCAGGGGACTGTTCCCCGGAATGCCCATCATTTTCCTTACTGCAAAAGTGGAAACTGCTGATCTGGTTAAAGGATTTGAAGCTGGCGGAACCGATTATATTCGGAAACCTTTCAGTATCGAGGAGCTGATTGTCAGAATTAAAAACCAGCTAAACCTGAAGAATTCGAATGGATATCAATCCGTTGCTAAAGAAAACGAAAACAGCATAGGAAGTTACACCTTCTATTCCGGGCGATACGAATTACACGCTCCTTCAGGTGTCATCAAATTATCGCAGCGCGACATGCAAATCCTCAGCATGCTCTGCGCCAACCGTAACCGGGTAACCGACCGTAAGGAACTCCTGCTATCGGTTTGGGGCGATGACTCCTTTTTTAACTCCCGCAACCTGGATGTTTACATCCGAAAAATCCGCACCCTCCTATCCGAGGATCCATCTATTGAAATACAGACGATTAAGGGAAAAGGGTATCTGTTTATCGTTGGTTAAACTCCTCTTATTCACCAATTGTTCGATGCCAGAGTGGATTGAAAATAAATTCGGCTGATCTTTTCCATTTTCATCTGGCAAAGTCATCTATAATACCAGGAACAGGTTGTGGAAAATTTTATTCACTTATTTAGTGAATTTCCTGGTAATTGTATTAACTTTGCAAAGTCTGATATATGGAAATTGAATTTGATCAGGAATATTTGGAAGAGCTTTACTATTATGGGCGCACCAGCAATAAAAAGTACCGGTTTCAACCGGAGATTATCAGGAACTACGTCGAGATAGTATATACTTTGAAAATTGTTACCAGAGTTGAAGATCTAGACCTGCTAAAGGGACTTCATTACGAGAAAAAACATGGCAACCTGGCAGGTGTTGAAGCAGTTTGGATTAATAAACAATTCAGGTTAGAATTCATCAGCCCTACAGAAGATTGGCAGGATAAGAAAAGAACAATTTGCAGATTGCTCAGAATAAGCAACCATTACATTAACTAGAATCGAATTCAATAGCATGGAACAAGAATTGATACCGTATTTTATCCCACATCCCGGTATTGTCCTGAAAAAGGAACTGGTGGCCCGGCACATCACTCAGCGCAGGTTTGCCGGAATGATTAATATGCAGCCAACTATGCTGAACGAAATTATCAAAGGTAAGCGATCGGTTTCGGCTGAAATTGCAATCCTCCTGGAAAAAGCTCTGGAAATAGATGCTGATTTTTGGCTAAGGTTCCAGTCGCAATATGACCTGGACATTGCCCGCCAAAAACTAAAAACCATTCAGCGGCTGGAGCAGATTGAGGAAAAGAAACAGTTGGCCGGGAAATGAATACCTGATCCTAGCTCAGCAAATCCAGAATTTCGTCAGGATCAATCAGGTTCAGGGCATTCTTATTCACAAAGATATCCGCCAGATTCTGCTTCCGCTCCTGCATCCGCAGAATTTTTTCCTCGATAGTGCCCGTGGTAATGAACCGGTAAGCAAAAACATGATTTTCCTGCCCAATACGGTGAGCGCGGCTGATTGCCTGATTCTCCACCGCCGGGTTCCACCAGGGATCGGCCATGATAACATAGTCGGCCCGGGTTAAATTAAGCCCCACTCCACCTGCTTTCAGACTTACCAAAAAAACCGGTAAACCATCGTCATTCTGGAATCGATGGATCATTTCCTCACGGCTTTTTGCCGAATCCCGCCCGGTTAACATCAGCCAGGAAATACCGGACTGATCAAGGTTGGTAGCAATCAGCTTCAAGTGCTTTACAAATTGCGAAAACACCAATACTTTATGATTTTCGGAAACCACTTCCTTAGTCATCTCCAGCATCTCGTTCATCTTACCCGAACCCCCTAAGTAGGTTGGATCGTCCATTAACGGATGGTTGGCTATCAAACGAAGTTTCATCAGGCTTTTAAGGACAAGCATCCGTGTATTGCCATCAACCGGGTTTCTGAACCGGCTGAGGAGCAAATTCCGGATCTCAGATTTGCGCGATTCATAAACCGACCATTGCTCCTCTGATGGCTCGCAATACCGGATCTCCTGCGTAAGCTGAGGCAATTCGGGAGCAACGGCATCTTTTGTTCTCCTCAGAATAAAGGGTTTAACAATTTCACGAAGTAATGTTGATCCCTCGTCAGCGCTCAGAGTTTTTGTTTTGATAAAATGATCGCGGAACCAATTTCTTGAACCCAGCATCCCCTGGTTGACCAACGTCATTTGCGACCAAAGATCATCAAGCGAATTTTCCACAGGTGTACCAGTCATCACCAGGCGGTTAACGGCATCTATTCTTACCATTGCCTTGAAAGTAATGGAGTCAGCATTCTTGGCATGCTGGCTCTCATCAAGAATGAGGTAATGGAAAGTAATTTTTTCTAAAAGATCTATGTCGTTTCTTATGGTTCCATAAGAACTTAACACAATATCGAAACCATTGAGCCATTCAAAATCAGCATTTCTTTGGGGACCGGCATACCGGTAAAACTTAAGTGACGGTGTAAATTTCCTGATCTCGTTTTCCCAGTTATGAAGCAAACTCAATGGCATCACTACCAGTGAGGCGCCCGGCGATGCCCCCCTGGATAACCGAACATGATCCAGCATAGCTAAAACCTGAATAGTCTTTCCCAAACCCATATCATCGGCTAAACAACCACCAAACCCCTCCTTGCTTAATCCCAGAAGCCACTTTACTCCAAGTTCCTGATAAGGCCGTAAAGCCAGTGTTGCGCTCCCTTTTACTTCATCCTGATGATCAAAAATCCGGCGAATCAATTCATCCGGCGGCATCGTTCCTTCCCATTTTCCACTATCCACCGCAGGAAGACAACCCAAATGCAACTTGCTTATCTTTATTTGATTGCCGTCGGCTTTTCCAAACATAAAAACACCTTTGTATCGACTGAACCATTCTTCCGGAATCAGAAATACAGATCCGCTTCGGGTTATATACTCGTTCTGGCCGCCAAGTATGCAATCCTTTAGCCACAAAAAGGGTATTATTTCATCGCCAACCTGTATCTCAATATACAAATCAAACCAGTCGCGCTCGGTTTTTACCCTGGACCTGATTTCCGGTGGAGCCAGCAAATAGGTGGATACAAACTCCTGCCTGACCGTAATCCCCTTTTCATTTAGCAAATCAAAATTTGTTCGGGTAAACTCTATCAAGCGGGTAAGCCCATCCATTGACCTGTCAAGCGTACGTGGTATCATCAACCCGCTTTCGCCTTTTCGTATTAACCCCAGGGAGAGCAGAAATTGGTAAGCCTCCGCTTCTTCCTGCAGTTGCCGGACCATGACATCGAACGAGGGAGGATGCGATTCTTCATTAATGTTCACCAACCTGGGCTCATGAAAATTTCCCGGTATTTCCTGCATGCCATACTTGAATTTTACCATTAAATATGGATAGTTGTTCAGGTCGGCACACAATATAATAATGGTCTCCGGCTTTATCAGATGCTCAGTTACCTTGAATCCCGATTGACGGATGGCAGTTTGCCTTAAAAGTCCCAAAATAAAAGTGGCAAAATACTTTGTCTCCGATGCCTGAGGAACCACTAAATTTGGTTTGGACAGGAAGGGTTTAATTTTGTTGCCGTTCACTCCATCGAGAATATAAAGACATCCATCATAAGCAATCCAACCCGGCTGATCGGTCAGCAGTTGAAATGAACGACTGGTTAAACTTATGTTGCCCGTATCAACCAGTACACTAATCGAATACGTGAGTGCCTGCGGGGTCCACTGGAAATAATAGGATACCTTTGCCGGTTGTGGTTTAAAATTGTAGGGTTCATCCAAAATCGCTCCAGTACCGGTTAACTGATACACAGGAACATGATGATCATGGCAATAGGAAAGTATGGCTGCCAGTCGCCTTTCCACGTATGGCCTGAATATCTTCTTGAAAAAATCATCCCCCCTGGTTCTAATCAAATCCTGGAGTTCCGATTGATTTTTAGAGAAATTAGATACCAGCTTATCATGAGTTAATTCACGTAATATTTTCAGCAAAACCTTATCGTGCTCACTTAAAGCAATATCAAAGTTTCGGTAGCTGAACGGGTCCAGCCGGATATGATTCATGCTGAAGGATCCATCCTCCAAACATTCAACCAGCCGGGCTTCGATTTTTACCCCGATCAGCGAATCTCCCACCAATACATAAACCAACTCCCGGTAATCTTCCGACATGTTTTCCTTGAAATCCGATTAACCTGCAAAAATAATGAAGTTACCCTGCCAATTCTACTTTTGATTAATCAAGTTAGTATATTCATTCACAACATGATCGATAAAAACTCCCTGGAATTGCCCCGGTTTCAGCCCTTTGGGCAGAATCAGTTTGATTTTGTGTGGCTGATCAGCCGTAATAGTTGAAATATCAGTGAAATAACCAAGATTAGAACGCTCAACATAAGGATACACCCCGTTATAAGCCTCATTAAGTATAACAGGTTTTCCGTCTATTTCCAGCTTTAGCTCAACAGCCCTGATGGGCACTTTTCGGTTTTCATTGTTAATAGTCTTTTCCAGATAGGGCTCAGCAATCTGAACATACAAAAGCAATCTTGATGGTTCCAGCCACGGAGCAACCAGGTCATCCGCGGTGTAAGTTATGGGCCAGGCTTTTTTACGATTCCCGAGCTGAGTAATAATCCGCTGAGGGATAACAAGATCCTGCTCAAAGGTTTCACTTGTAAACCCGGCATCATAGGTTCCAATCTGCTGAGCCTGTCGAAAATCCACCCCTGCAAAAGTAACCGGAGAAGTTAGTAATTGGCCAACCTGGTTAAATGGCCGTTCAATCCCGTTCACTAACAGTTTTTTTATGGAGCCATTATTGGATAGTGATACCAACAGATCAACCGATTCTCCTGCCAATCCGCTTGCCTGATCAATTTTCACAACAGGCCCATCAAGAGTCACCACTCCCTGAATGTTAAAAAGGGTCGATTCACTTACAGTCTTTTGCACTTGCTGAACCCTAAGTACACGGGCTGTAACACCATCCATCGGAAGGCTTACACGATCTCCTTTTGAGAAAAATCCCTTTCCTGGCTGTCCGGGATGTAATCCTTCCACCGGAAACAACTCAGTCAGTAAATAATTTCCTTCGCCATCGATTCCGATCGATTCATCCATTTTGAATTCAGCGTTCATCATGCGATAGTTAGGATTAAAAAGAAAAATAAAACCCTGATTATTCACAATGGCACTGGTTCCATCGCAGCGGCCCATCATAGGTTGGCCAATAATCGGCATGATATTCTTAAGATATTCAGCATTCTGATCAGTAAAATCCATCCACTTCCTGAAAAAATCTTGATCAGCCTGACTAAAAGCGTTAAACTCCTGTGTATCCCTGGCAGGCAGGTAATTAACAACATGATTGAACGGAGCTGTGGCGATAGAGGAAATAATATTGAATTTCCAGCCCAGGTAATCCCAATCCCTCGTACGATACTTATCGCGGCGCATAACCTCTTTTGAATCACTTCTCTGGGTTTGATGTGTAATAAAGCCGGGTCTGATTTCAACAGGTGTAAAATCGCGAGTCATCAAACGCCAGGCTACCCAGCGCTGCCTTCCGGCAGTTACCCTGTCAGTACTTAAATCGGGAAAGGCATTGAAACTTCCCGGCTGCTCATCCGTCATCAACGGGTGCGGATAGGTACCGGCAAGCCAGGTCCAGGTGCCAAACCCATGATATTGCTGCCGCCCGTCAACAATCATCTCCGGTGCCCTTTTGCGCAACTCCTCCAGAATCCGCCGTGTACCGTACCATTGCTGATATTTACTGGTCACCAAACCGGCATCATCAGAGTAATTCATCCACCAATGATCAAATGAATATCCTCCAATTCCGGTATATTGGTAAAAATCAATCAGCAAATTTACCCACCAATCCTGAAAACTCCGTATTCCGGTATCCACTGTCAGATAACCCTCAGGTTTCTGCCCGATCTTGGTTCTCCATTCGGTCCACTCCGGATTCTGCATAAACGGCAATGAAGGATAAGCATATGCCAGTAACTTAATTTTCTTGCTCTTAGCATAATCCAGAATATCCTGGATATCCGCTGGAATTGGATCTCTTTTTGGCAACCACTCCCCCATTCTGATTTTTTGTCCCAGATTCAAAAATAGCAGGCTCTCCCAACCCCATGCATCCGCATTATTACTCAATGAGGCCAACCCCGAATGATCAGGAGTGTAAAGCACATAATTACAACCCGTTGCAGCCGCCTGATCTATCATTCTCCTATATTCTGTCCGTCCTTGGGGCGTAGCCATGTTAATCTGATAGTCATTTTCGCACCACCCAACGTGAACCCGTACTCCCTTTTGTGGCTGACCAACTAAAAACGTTTTGGCACAATCAGTAACCGCTTTAATTTCAGCATTGTCAATTTGCTGGCCTCCAGCCAGAAAACCCTCCGGATCGGGTTCATAAACCCATTCTGCCGCCATATCCTGCCGGTAACTATTACCCGTTAACTGATAGGTGCCTAAGCACATCCGGTCCGATGGAAAAGGGCCATTGGCGGGATTCCATTTCATTTCAGGATCGTATGATAACTTAACTCTTTGTCCCTGATATTCATACTTTGCAAATGGATTCTGGATAAGCAAAAAGAATCCATTTTTTGACAATTCGCTTTTACCGGAAGCCAATCGAATGGACAAACCATATTTTCCTCCGGTCAGTTGATACGCTTCCTTAACCGGATTATCAACTCTCCCTGTAAACAAAACAATGCGGTTAACTTTAAAAACATCACCTTTTGATGACTCAACAAATACCTGCCTGGAAATAAACCTCCAGTCAGGCTTTAATTCACTCACCAAACTGATTTTGTAACCGTCCGCCTCATAAATCCGGGTTTCCGAAAAGTCTGTTTTCAGAACAGCGGAGCAAACCATACTCTCCGATCTGTAATCCTTCCCATCGATAGTTAAAGAAAATCGTGTACTATCGATTACAACCTCCTCACTCCAATTCCTATCTTTAATCAGCTGCTTTCCCGTTTGATCCAACCTAAAAGTTAGCATCTCATTGGACAACTCCCTTTTAGCACACGATCCCAGCACAAGCAGAACCACCAGTAACAAAATCAGATTCTTCATTTTTAAGACAAATTAAGTGTACACTCTACACCAAAATTAACAAACTCCCCCAAATATCCCACCCCACCCCACCACACCCCACCACACCACACCCCACCACACCACACCACACCCACACCACACCCACACCACACCCACCACACCCACCACACCCACCACACAAACCCTTCACCCCCTTCACACACTCCCCCCCCCTCACATCCTTAACACCCCTAACACCCTTAACATTCTTCA
>CAIXKO010000168.1 GCA_903919925.1 uncultured Bacteroidota bacterium
ACGGAGGTGGCCTGCCTGTCGGCACCAAGGTTACTCGTAATCCAGCATTTCGATGGTTCACCGGGAATGTTGTTCACCGTGCCGTATGTAACCGTTTTAGCTACAGGGGCTACTGCACCGGCAGTGTGATTAACCGTGATAGCCGTGCCGCAGAGAAAACCCGATGTGGTGGTAAACGTAACTTGCGCTCCATATGCGGTTCCTGCACTGTTGGTTGCATAAGCTCTTACTGTATATTGAGTGTTGGGTAATAATCCGGTAATACTGCTGATAAAAACGCCTGTTCCGGTGCCATCACTGGTATGATTACCGGCAACCGTGGGTAAGGAGCTTACTCCCCAGCAAACTCCCCTGGCGGTAATAGTTCCGCCACCGTTTGAAGTAACATTTCCCCCACCCTTGGCCGTATTAATGAATTTTTCAGTAATCTGAGTGGTTGTTACGGTGGGAAGCACAACAACAGCAGCCTGATCTTTCACGCATCGCACGGAGAAACCCTTGCTTTTTGAAGAATAGTAGCGGGTAATGCCATCATATAAATACAAACCGTCACTATATCTGGAATCCAGCTCACGATACCAGCTGTAAGCAACATCATAACTTGTGGCCGTCCAAAAGTTTGAACTGATTCCGGGAGCGGTGAATCCTGTGCTGTAACTGTCTCCACCTGGAACAGCCGCAAAACCTGAGCTATTGTCGCCATTACCACCCTGATCCCAGCCTGAACCTGACTTCAGTTTTTTTCCAACAAGACCTGATATACGGTAGAATATAATATCCGCATCCACCTGGGTCATACCCAGGCTGACCTCCAGTTTTTTCCATTCCCCATCCGATGGCAAGTGCCAACCGGAAGGGCAAACACCTTGAACACCACTTGGAACCAAAGAACTTCCAGTCGTTCCATCGGTAGCTGCCGGCCAGTTATACAAAACTCCGTAATCTGAAAAATTGGCAGTCGCACCAGCGGTAATCGTGCTGGTTCCTTCATATCCATTTACATAGTATTTCTTCTCGATTCCCGAAATTGCAGACGATGGACTTACAGAAGGTAAATAAGCCAGGTTTTGCCCCATCCATATCTGATCGCCGATAATTACACTTGTATAATTCTTGCCTCCCAAATCCGTACAAACAGAAAACTCAACCTCCAGACTTGTCGAAATCGTTGGAGAATTGGTCAGTATGGTGGTGTAAATGCCACTTTTGCATTTATATTGAATGATGTCACCCGGCACATATTCAAGGTTGTATCCGGTTTGTGAGCTTTTCAGAACCGATTGACCCGGGCTGGCACCCATGTATACAATGCTATTAACCAATGAAATGGCATCAAGGCAAACAACTTTGTAACTGGCGGTTCCCTGGTCTGTGGTTAAACTAACCAGATAAATGCCTGAGTTTGCCACCGTGAGAGCAAACACGTTCTCACCCGGCTCAGCCAAAGCTTTTGATTGGGCAACAACCTGGCCTGCAAAGTTCTGAACTTTCAAATAAACCATCTGCGACCTATCAACCAGGGCGATAAAGGTAGCTTTGTTTGAAAAAGGATTTGGGTAAACAATTCCTTCGTTTAAAAATCCAGAAACCGGCAGTGCCCCAGTGGTCCTTGTCAACACCAAAGTTTCGTTTCCTGGCAGGGTCACTTTTTGACTCGTTCTGAGATTTATTGCCGTAATGCTGTCAATGTTTGCTGCGGCGCCTTTACCGGTAAAGGTAATACTGATGCTTTGTGCCGATACAACCAGCGGGAAAAACATCAAAATGATGAATATGTTTAATCTTGACATGATGTGTAACATTGATGGATAACCATTTAAAAAATCAAAGATATAACCAGATTTTGGTGCATTAAACATTTAAGCACCGGAAAACAGTGTATTAAGTAAGAAAATGCAAAATCATTCCCTGATACAACGAACGGAGTAGCCATTGCTATTATCGTCGCCAAACCTGATCACGCCGTCATAATCATGATAAAGACTTCTCGACCAAGTACTTAAAGAATCAATTATTGAAGAGGTCCAAAAAGCGGCACCGCTGCCCAAACTTCCACATCCGCCATAGAAATAGCGGCAACCTCCGGGAAGGGCAGTAAAGCCACTGGTGTTATCTCCATTACCCGCCTCACTCCAAAGGAAAAGGGATTTCAATTTATTACCAACCGAGCCTGATATGCGTATCCCAATTTCATCAGCATCCGTAGGAGTCATTCCTAAAATCTTCTCCAGATTCTTCCAATCCTCATCCGAGGGCAACTTCCAGCCTGGCGGGCAGGCAGCTTTAGCAGCCTCCCCGTTGTATAATACACCATATCCGGAGAAATTAGGATGTTTTTTGGCATCAGTGACAATACTTCCCTCATAACCATTGACATAACAATGTAAAGAAGTATTTGAACCCTCCGCCGAAGGACTCACGGAAGGCAGCCAGGCCAGGTTTTCTGACATCCAGGTTTGCTCCCCGATTTTGATGCAGGTATATTCCTTTCCATCCCGGCTATCGATAAAAACACTGTCGCCAACCATCAAGGTCAAACTTTCGGTATCCGATAAACCACCGCCATCTTTCACTTCAATTATAACCTGATATCCTCCACGACCGGAATATTTGTGAGAATTTGTTCTGTTCAAGCCAAAGTCCGTATCCCAGGTCCCATCACCATTCCAATCCCATCTAACCAGTAGTTCTTTTGGATCAGTTTCTTCATCAGTACTTCCAGTTGCATCGAATAAAAAAGTATTTAAAGTGGTGCCCTTCTGCGGATTGGCAGTCAAACGGGCGATCGGTGCCATGTTATCGATAGTGCCTATTCTCATGCATCGAACAGAAAACCCGTAGGCTTTGTTCCATTCTAGCCTGCTCACGCCCTCGCTGCTTCCAATAAGACTTCTGTTCCACGCCGAAAGAGAGTCAAAATCAGTGGCTGACCAAAAGCTTGCAGAATATCCAATGTTGGAAAACCCGCCGGGGGTCCAGTGCGATCCGGCCGGAAGGGCTGAAAACCCGGATGAATTATCGCCGTTACCATTACCCTCCCAACTTCCTGCAGCGGATTTCAGTTTCTGACCCACTTGCCCTGAGGTGCGCCAATCATTGGCGTCAGCATCGGTATCGCTCATCCCCAGATATTTCTCCAGAACCTCCCACTCCTCATCACCCGGCAAATGCCAGCCTTCAGGACAAACGCCTCTAACTCCACTCGGAGTTGAACTGCTGCCCGGTGAGCCATTCATAGCCGCCGGCCAGTTATAAAGAACTCCATATATAGTATAATTCGACTGTAACCGGGCTTCATTTACATTAGTACCTAGATATCCGGGAACATAATATGCTTTGTGCGATTCAGTGCTGCTTTCAGCCGGGCTGACAAAAGGGAGCCAGGCGAGATTCTCAGCCATCCAGGTTTGTGTACCAATAGTTTTATAAAAGTAAACCAACCCATCACGCTTATCTGTAAAGGTACCATCGCCGCTACCCGGAACCTTTACAGCCACCGTTTTTGTTTTATTATCGATCAAACCCGCCTTATCCTTCACTTTCATCCGAACAGTGTAATATCCCGCTCTAAGATACTGATGATCAATAGTTTTAACCGCCGAGTATTCCGTATCAAAAATACCATCATCCGTCCAGTCCCAGCATACCAGTAATTCACTCAAAGAGTTTTCAGCATCTGAGCATCCGGATGCATCAAACTTAAAAACCGTTTCTGTATTACCCGATTCCGTATTGACTGAAAAATCAGCCTCCGGGGCTTTATTGTTGTTGGGCATATCATTTCGTATGCAGCGCACATAATACCCACTGGTTTCCTCCCAATATCCCCTTTCAATGCCATCGTTATTATAACTCAGGCTCCTCAGCATTGTATAATTCTCGTCATAACCGGTTGCAGTCCAGAATTGTGCCAAATAACCCTGATTGGTAAAGAGTCCCGTGTAAAAACGGCAACCGCCTGGCAGGGCGGTAAACCCGCTCCAATTATTACCGTTTCCATTTGTGGCCCACCCGCCAGTCGATGATTTAAGCTGCTTACCCACGAGCCCGGTAGCTCGCTTGCCTATAGTTAAATCAGCCTCCTCATCACTCATTCCCAAATACTTTTCCAGAATTTTCCATTCCCCATCGCCCGGCAAGTGCCAGTTTGCAGGACAGGCACCCTGAACGCCACTGGGCACAAATAAACTTCCTGCAGCACCATTCATGGCAGCGGGCCAGTTATATAAAACTCCATAAGTGGAATAGTTATTGGTAGCTTTTGCCTCGCTAACCAGGGTTCCGTCATATAAATAAACATAGTAGTGCTTATCCGTGCCAGATCCTGATCCTGAAGGACTAACAGCCGGCAGCCAGGCAAGATTTTCAGCCATCCAGGTTTGTTCGCCGATCTTAACAATTCCATAATTTCGCTCATCGGCATCAAGGCATGCCACAAACTCTACATCGTAATTCTTCGAAAAAGTTACAGAATCAGTCAATACGGTGGTATAGATCCCGCTCCTGCATTGGTATAAAATTTTATCGCCAGGTGTATAATTCAGCCCATAAATTCCTTTCGTGCTTTTTAGCAGGGCCTCATCAGAAATAAATTGATTTTGACCACTCCGATATTTTATTCCAGATGCCGATCCTATTAATTCTATCCGGTTTTGATAAGAGGATGATTCAATGCAAACAATTTTAGTACTGGCAATTGCATCGCTATTTGCAATCGTAACCACATAAATACCAGGATCCGATATAGCAATGGCAAAATCACTTTCTCCTGCTTGAATAAAAGACTGAGTTTTTGCAACTATCTGGCCGTTTAGATTAAGCAAATTCACATTTACTAGTTGCGGTTCCCCGATAATTGCAGTCAGAGTTGCAGTACCATAAAACGGATTTGGGAATACAAATCCTGACAATGATAAATGAGGTATGTCCGTTACTCCGGATTGAGCCATTAAAATCAAGGTATCCGATCCGGGAAACGTAACGCTTTGATTAGTTGAGAGATTTAAAGCAGTCACGCTATCAACCTTTGCTCCCACACCAGTTCCGGTAAAAGTTACCCTGATTGTTTGGCTCTGCAATGTCAGTTGGCCTATCGCCAACAGTAACAAAATGAATATTGCTTTCACCTGATAAAGATAGAGTTTTCCCTCCGATTTTCCGAAGTCAGGAGGGCAGGAGGAAAGTCGAACGTGTTCAACCGGATCTGTAGGGGTTGAAGATTTTCAACCCCATCGTTTCAACCAAATTCGTAGGGTTTGAAGATTTTTAACCCCCATCGTTTCAACCAAATTCGTAGGGGTTGAAGATTTTCAACCCCCATCGTTACACCCAGATTTGCCCTCCTGCCCTAAAATCATCAATCAAGTATGCAGCGAACTGAAAGCGCTGTGCCCCTGTCGTTTTCGTATTGATAAATACCGTCACCATCATAATTAAGCCATCGGCTTTTCGCAAATGAAACACTAACTCCTGTTGAGGACCAGAAATACCCGTCTTTACCAAGATCCCCGAAAGCTCCGGTGTAATAGCGGCTACTCGCAGGCAATCCCGTAAAACCGCTGGTATTGACAGCACCTTTGTTTGGGGAAAGCCAATGATTTGTTCCCGTTTCTTTCATTTTTCCCCCAGCCGATGCTCCCAGAAATTTTTCCAATTCAACCCACTCAGCCTCAGAGGGCAGATGCCAGCCATTGGGACACGAGATTTTGGCCGCTTCCCAATTGTAGAGCACTCCATAAGTGTTATAATTAACCAGCTTTTTTGCCTCACTCACACTGTAACCATCATAACCAAGAACATAATAATAGGGGGCCGTATAAGAACCATCGGCTGCCGGAGTAATGCTGGGCAGGTATGCCAGATTCTCCCGGATCCAGCACTGTTTGCCTATTTGAACCGTTACATAGATTTTCCCTGCATAAGTAACATTGGGCATGCCAGGACATGGCGTCCCCATTCCTGCGGCAGCAGCGTAAAAAACCACGGGAGATCCTAGCAATGGAGTTGAGTTGTCGCTTTTGCTTGCATTAACAGTAACAGACTGAACATCACCGGAAACCCCCAATGTCCAGATTACGCTGGCCAACCCGTCGGACCCGGTTAATACAGAATTTTCAGAAACTGAACCTCCATCGTTTGCTACAAAAAACACTTTTGCCCCAGAGCAAGGATTTCCGTTTTTATCATTTACTAAAACAATGATCGGATCGGCAAGAGGTTGCCCCAGGCTTCCGGTTTGGTTATTACCCGATACCATTTCAATGCTGTAAAAGGTATCATTTGAATTATATTTTCCGCAGGTAGTTGTTAAAAAAACAACTATTAATAGAATACCCACCACCCGTAGGAATGAATATAAATTGTTCATTTTCATTTGTTTAATATCCATTTAATCACAAAATATGAAATAGATTAAATTTGCTAAAACAACATCCCATTAATGAATTATCATTTTTAGAAGTTAACCTGGCTGAAAAATATAAAAAGATCCAATACCTTGTAAAGAGATGGGACCAGTATAAGTTTGGATGATTAACAAAAACATTGTTTCTCAAGTACATGTCATAAACAAATCTTACCTTTACTTACCAAACAAATCCCACCATGTCAAAAAAATCATCTTTAATGTCATTTTCCCAAATTCAAATTCGGGAAAATTCGAAGCCTGATATCAGGATCTGGTTGACAATCGGATTGCTTTTAATAATGCCAGCCATAGCTTTGGCACAGTGCAACCTGATTATCACCAATCCGTCACCTGCCTGCTTTACCGTTGATATCACCAACCCTTCGGTTACCGCGGGAAGCGATGCCGGACTTACCTTAACCTACTGGACAAATTCCGATGCAACAACACCTCTGGCAAATCCGTCTGCTATAACAAATGGTGGCATCTATTATATAAGGGCAGTAAGCGAAAATGGATGCATAAATATTAAGCCGGTAACGGTGATAATAAACATAACCCAACCGGAATTTGGTTCATTCGGCCCTTACTGTCTGACAACAAAACCATCCTCTCTACCAACAGTTTCTCGCAATGGAGTTACCGGAACATGGAATCCTGCCATAATCAGTACGTCATTTGCCGGAACAACCATCTACACCTTTACCCCGGACAACGGACAATGTGCAACAGTCGGGTCCGTAAGTGTAACCACTACAGGTCCCGATGTTTCCGCCCCGGTTATTATCCATCCTGCCAACGTAACAATCAACTGCGAGGACCCTATCACTCCGGCATCGCTCGGAAGTGCAACAGCCACCGATGACTGTGATTCCAACGTAAGTATTATTTATGTCGACAACATCAAGCCGGGATCCTGCCCACAGAATTATACCATTCTCCGCACCTGGACCGCTACCGATGAAAGCGGGAATTCATCTTCCACCATTCAGAACATTACCGTTCAGGACATTACCCCTCCAGTAATGCAAGGAATACCATCCAATGTCACCGTTGATTGCAATGCAATACCCGATCCCCCTTATGTAACAGCGGTTGATAATTGCTCTGCCTCACCATTGATCCAATACACCACATTGATCAACACGGTTGAAAATTGCCGGGGAAGCATTGTCAGGGTTTGGGCAACCATCGATGAATGTGGAAACGCAAGTACCGCACAACAAACCATCACCGTAATCCCTTCAACCGTTATCAATAACCAATTGAACCAGCAATCCATCCAGATATACCCGAACCCGAATAACGGGACTTTCAATTTCGATTATCAGCCTGTTAAAATTAGTACCACCAGGTTATCGATAATTGATATGACCGGGAGGATTGTCTGGGAAAAAACTTTCCCTGCCGGCTCCGCAAACACCGAGAGAATAACACTCCCGGTTGGCTCGCGTGGAATTTTCTATCTACAGCTGGTTTCAGATTCCGGACTTACTTACAGGAAGATTATGGTGGAGTAAAACCGGGGTGGAGTTCTGATCAATTCCAGCACTGGTATTCCTGCACTGGGTTTAGCAGTTGCCATAAGATAGTTTTCGTACCTTTGACCAAAACGATAACTCATGGAACAAAAGCGGGAAAAGTATATCAACCCTTTCACTGATTTCGGTTTCAAACGATTGTTCGGCGAGGAAATGAATAAGGATTTATTGCTCGATTTTCTCAATGTTCTGCTTCAGGAGCAGCAAGGTAATATCGTTGAGTTATCCTACCTGAAAACAGAGAAATTAGGACGGACCAAGGAAGAAAGGAAAGCCATTTTTGATATTTACTGCGAGAACGAAAAAGGTGAAAAATTCCTGGTGGAGATGCAAAAATCAAAACAATCATAAGCTCGATCGCCTGCCTGAAAAACTCAGGGAAAATATTTTCGAAAAAGTTTTCCTGGTGGCCGAAATAGCGAAATTATCGAGACAAGAATACCTGGAATACGAGGATAGCTTAAAGGTCTATCGGGATTTGCTGAATTCCATTGATACAGCACATGAAGAAGGGATTGTAAAAGGAAAAGCAGAAGGGAAAGCCGAAGGGAAAACTGAAACGGCTATCAATATGTTAGCCAATGGTGAACCCATGGAGAAGATAGCGAAATATGCTGGTTTAACGCAAGAACAGATCGAACCTTTGAGGAATAAAGGCTCTTTGCCAAATGGAGCCTGATAGGCAAACGATGGGTGAACACTGCTGACCTGGGTCAGTATCAGGTTAAAGGCGCACTCCTGGTGACGGTGATTTCGGACCTGCGTAATTAACAAAGCTTATAAATGGATTAAAATTGGCACCCAGATTTGGATGGCCAAAAACCTGGCCTATTTACCGGCGGTGAGCCCCTCTGCAGATGGATCAGAAACCGATTCCTATTATTATGTTTATGGATATGAGGATAGTAATCTTAGTGCTGCAAGAGAAACCACCAATTACGGAACCTATGGGGTACTGTATAACTGGCCTGCTGCGATGACAGCCTGTCCGTTGGGATGGCATTTACCTGGCGACACAGAATGGACAACCCTCACTGATTTCCTGGGATCGGGTGCTGGCGGTTTGATGAAGGAAGCCGGTACCGCTCATTGGTCAAATCCCAATTTCGGAGCTTCTAATAACAGCGGCTTTACAGCTCTTCCGGGCGGCTTATGCGCCAACGGCGGGGGCTTTGGAGGCCTTGGCGAAAGTGCAAGGTTTTGGTCATCGGCAGTAGATGGGTTACTTGCCTGGTATTGGCACCTCAACAACAGCAGCGATAATGTGGGCGGGCTCATCGTCCATCGCAGTATTAGCTTCTCTGTCCGCTGCCTGAAAGATTAATCAACCCCTCCCCTTAAAATAATTCAGCCATTGAAATTATATCAAAATCCTCCAATTACCACCCATTCTGTCACGATATATAAACAAATGAAATTTTGAGTCATTCCAAGATATTAGTACCAAAGGTGTTATCATCCAAATAAACGCAATAAATTCTAAAGATAATTCCAAAACAGCCGTTTTATTGTTCTTGGTTCTCCCATATTAAGCAAAACACCATGACAGTTATCATACGGCTTGAAGAAGTAGAAAGCAAAACTATTGAAATCAGAAACCACAAAGTTCTTCTTGATAGTGATGTGGCACAACTCTATTCCGTTGCCACAAGGGAGATTAATCAAGCGGTTAAAAATAACCCCGGAAAGTTTCCTCAAGGTTATATTTTTGAACTTACTCCAAAAGATTGGCAGCCGGTGAAATCAAAATTCTTGACTTCACCACATGGCGGTGGAAAAGCGGTGAAAACATTGCTGAAATATTAGAAGATGACTTATCTTTAAGCGAAACTGAAACTACGATAGAATTGAACTTTGCTGTTCTAAAATTTAAGCATACCATCAAAATGAAAAAGGGTGAAAAATAAAATAGGAACCAATTTAAAATTACCGACATTGCCTTGAATACGGTCAAATATAGTAGCCTGCGATAAAACGATAGCTTGCAATTCGAATTGCTCCCTAAAAAAATCACCTACCCATTTTCCATAGATAAGTGATTCTTTCAGTAGCGAGAGCCGGGGATGATCCGGCGACCTCATGATTATGAATCATGCGCTCTAACCAGCTGAGCTACCTCGCCCTTTTTCTGAGGCGCAAATATAGAAAAAAAAATTAACCGAAATCA
>CAIXKO010000169.1 GCA_903919925.1 uncultured Bacteroidota bacterium
CTCCTCCAGTTTGTTGAAAATGGTGGTATCCTGGTAATAAACATGGCCATACCCAACGCGATATTGAAAACGGATTTGCTTGCGGTTGGATTCAAAATACGGATAATAATTATATTCCACCGCCGGAGCAAACGATGCACTTAACATGGTGTTGCCATAACTGCTGGAGTAAATCCCGGCACGGGCGCCCAACGACCAGTGATCGTTCAGGCTCTTTACTGTTAAGTTGCGGAAGGAAAAGCTTGTTTTAGAAGACAGATACTCCTCGCCATCATACCGGTATTTATTGTCGCTCTGATCATAACTTGCCCCGAATTCAACCTTCCATTCGGGGGTAATCTTCCGGGCTCCCAGATCAGATTCCGAACTCAAACTCGAATATGATTCCTGCTCATCCAGCTGGCCGATAACCCGCACATCAAAAACCCAGCTCTTCCATTTGTCAGCTACCACCTGCTCCTGCGTGATTTTGCCCATGCTGTCGTTATACTGCAAGGTAAGGCCTTCGATGAGCGGGGTTTTGGCAACATATTTCATCAATCCAAACGACATCATCCGGGTATAACCCCTCCGGGTTTTATCAGAGGTTTCATCCGGGGCGGAAGTGTAAATCGTTTCTTCATTTACCCCGATGAATTCCTTTAGTCCAATGAAATTCATCCGGTACTCAATACCTCCAGAACCAGTAGATTGTCTGGTGATTAACAAGTGAACCTGTGCCTCGCTCCGATCTCTGACATAATTGATATACGGAATCTCCCGACGAATAAAATCAATGTCACAGCGCTGACAATCAACATAAACAGTTAATGCCCGATCCCGTAAATTTAAGGCGGAAGGTTGGGCAAAAGCCACCTCAGGAAAAATCAACACAATCAATAAAAAAAACGAACAAACAGATGGGGCAGATTTCATTACAAACAGTTTTGCACGAAAATAGCTCTACTTCTGAATTCACGGTATCTCGGGGAAGTTAAAAGAAGTTAATGTTACCGATATCACCTTTTTCACGGATCAAATCAAGGATGATACGTCCTTTCTTTGTTTTTCCAAAAACAGAAAGACTTTCTCTACCTTTGTTAATCATAAATTAGCCTACACCATGTTACCCGCCAGGGCCATCAGAATGTACAGTTTTCTTATCGTTTGCGGATTTCTGCTGACCGGAAATCTCGAAGCGCAAAAACAGCTGGACTCCATTGTGACCTATTATTACCATTCGGGAAATGATTCTGTAAATGGCGTCAAAACGGCTAACGAATTCAATGGTGCCGGTCGGATGACATCTCACTCCATTTATTTCTGGAACGGGCGATGGGATGGCTGGAGCTTCCCCTGTGAAGAGTGCTCTGTCAACGCGGGAAGATATGAATATGTTTATGATGAAAAGGGTACCCTGTTGTCTACCGGCGGATTTGTATGGATGGGCCCTGCAGTTGGCTGGGTGCAAAGGACCAAATGGGATCTCCTTTATGATGATAACGGTAATAACGTTCTAGGTACAGCCGCCACCTGGCATGACGATATAAAAAAATGGACCGGGGATGTCACCTGGGAGTATGGCTATGACAATCAAGGCCGGATAATATCCCGTATTGCCAACCTTTGGTCCCAGGCACTAAATACCTGGCTCCCCATGGAACAGTTGCTGTTTGCTTATGACAACGAAGGACGGAAAACAGAGGAAGTCCGGCAGGATTGGGTGGATAGCTCGAAGAACTGGGTTTATCTGAATAAAACAGAATGGGATTATGACACAGCAGGAATACGCACTGACATTGTCTACTGGAAATGGAGTTTGATCAATAATAATTATACCTGGAAGGAGAATGGGAGAAACAAGATTGAGTACGTTTTTGATTCCGCAGGCAACAAAATCCTGAGAAC
>CAIXKO010000170.1 GCA_903919925.1 uncultured Bacteroidota bacterium
ATATAAAACGTTTTGCCTGTTCCTGGTTTTCCATGGAGTAGAACAAGACCCTTATCGTTGCTTTTTCTCAATCGGCCGGAAATCATCCGATGAATATCAATTAAGTCATCATTGTAATTATCAGTAAGATTTATCCTGGGTTTGGATATCTTCATTTTTTTCAGTGAGATTCCATCATGCCCACTGACAAGGATCGATATTCTGGGTTCCCTCCTGCTATTTTTCAGCAGAAATCGGCTGAACCCAACCAGCAACGTATTTACTTTATCCAGGTCGGTGGTTCGGTAACAGAACTGAATCGCGTCACAGTGTGTATCAATTAAAATAATCAGGTCTTCAAACAACACATAGATGTTTTCCTCATTCCGGGGTATTCCCTGGTTAAAAATAGATGTCAGGCTCTGATAGTAGTACCGGATTTGGTTCGAGTAGTTAAGCAAAAACCATTCATTTGCTTTTTTACAGTCAATATCGTAAGCGTAGGCGCTCAAAGGAATTGTTTTAAAATGGGCGATGAAGAGTCTGTAAGGATCAAGCCCGCTACCTTCATTCAGGATTGCGGTCCAATTGGTTTTAGGAAACTCTCCTCCGAGATCAATTGATTTGTGCCGGAGATTAAACGGATCAGTTATGAATGTTGTTCTGGTGTTCATCTTTTTTTCCCAAAAGTCGGTGGTGTGAACGCCATTCTGTGTCGCGATGAAAACAAATTACGTTGAATCGGTTTGCATCAAAATATTTTCCTCACTACGCAAACAAAGGGATATCCCCCGTGTTTACGCCTTATAATAATTAAAAACATTCACCATGGCACGAGTAAGTACATACCTAAACTTTTCCCGCAATACGGAGGAAGTATTCAATTTTTACAAATCTGTTTTCGGAGGCGAATTCGCTGGAGGGGGCATTGCCCGTTTCGGAGATTTCCCACCTGCTCCCGGTGCCCCTGAGCTACCCGAGGCTGATAAGAAACTGATCATGCATATAGAGCTTCCGATACTGGGAGGTCACGTGCTGATGGGCAACGATGCCCCTGAATCGATGGGGTTTACGGTGGTAAACGGCAATAATTTTATGATCATGCTGGAACCCGATACCCGGACAGAAACAAAGCAATTATTTGACGCTCTGGCGGAAGGTGGCCAGGTGAAACAAGAACTGAGGGTTGAGTTTTGGGGAGCTTTATATGGATCACTGACTGACCGGTACGGGGTTCAGTGGATGTTTAACTGTTCAGAGAAACAATAGACTTAAATCGTTGGTAAAAATGGAACAACAAGAAAAAACAACCATAACCGTGCAAGCCACTATAGCAGCTCCTTTGGAAAAGGTTTGGAAATGCTGGACCTCACCTGAAGATATCGTCCGCTGGAACCATGCTTCGGACGATTGGCATACCACCGATGCCAGGAATGATTTATGGCCGGGCGGCAGGTTCAGTTACCGGATGGAAGCAAAAGATGGCAGCATTGGCTTTGATTTCTGGGGAACTTATGATAAAGTTACGATCCTGGAGTGCATTGAAAGTACGCTGGGTGACGGACGAAAAATGATGGTCTCCTTTTCTCCTGCCGGTAACCAAACAGAGGTGGTGGAATCCTTTGAAGCCGAAGGCACTAATCCGGTAGAGCTCCAACGCGCTGGATGGCAGGCTATTCTTGATAATTTCAAAAAAGTTACCGAAACAAGTCCGTTAGAATTCCAATCATCTTTATGAGCCACCAAATCACCATCTGCCTTTGGTTTGATAATCAAGCTGAAGAAGCTGCATCGCTATATACTTCTGTCTTTAAAAACTCACGGATCGAGAGCATCAGCCGATACGGCAAGGAAGGCTTTGAGCATCACGGACAGGCGGAAGGTACTGCCATGACCATTGCATTTATTATAAACGGACAATCGTTCACTGCCTTGAATGGCGGCCCTATCTTTAAATTTAACGAAGCAGTTTCATTGCAGGTATTTTGCGATACCCAGGAAGAAATCGACCATTACTGGAACAGCCTCACTGCAAACGGCGGACAGGAAGGACAATGCGGCTGGCTTAAGGACAAATTCGGATTATCCTGGCAAATCATTCCAACCCTTCTTTCCGAATTAATGAGCGATCCTTCACGCGCTGGAAGGGTTACGCAGGCATTTCTGAAAATGACCAAGTTCGATTTGGAGAAACTCAGGGAAGCATAGCCAATGGAAAACCAATGAGGCTAAAAGGCCCGGACAGCCCGCACCAAATTTGTTGCACTCTTTAGCCTGGCGCCCCAGGTTCCGTTAACAAAGCTTTGAACTCCTGCGTAATTGAGATCTATTTCTGAAGATTGCCAGTAATATCCGGCTGTAAAACCTCCAAAGCTGTGGACATGGAGATTCAGATACATCAGGTTCAATTCATCGACTGATGGTAAGAACAAGTCTGTAAAACTGTTCAATACCAGATCGTTGCAGATCTTTGCCGCCGTACCTGCCGTTGCACAAGCAGCAACAATTATGGCAGTATTTGCAGCTCCTGTGAGTAATGCCTGCGAAGTTCCACCGATCAGGGTGCCGAAACAACCCCAGGTTGCGGCACTCTGATCCGTTGTGGCACTGACCAATCCATGACCGGTACCATCATTATAAAAGACCAACCCACCGGCAAAGCTGGTACCAAACAAATATCCTGAGTTGAAGCTGATCTGATTACCGTAACCCGTTCCCGCTATGTTAACCGCGTATGCCCTTACGTAATAAACCGTGCCGGGTAGTAAATCCGCCATTGTTGCAGTAAATGAGGTGGTGAAACTATTTGCAGTAGTTGGATTGGGGCTGATGCCCCAGCACAGTCCCCGTGAGGTAACCGGGCTTCCGCCATCGCTGGATACCGATCCGCCGGCCTTGGCTGAATTGCCTGACAGGTCGGTAAAATTTGAAGTTGCTATCGCTTACGAAAATATTTCCCGATACTTCTGTACCTGAGCCAATTTCTATGGTAACCAAACCATTGGCATTCGATACCGGAGTTTGAGTTTCCACAAAAACCACCTCCCCGGTTTCCTTCCCTTCAATAATACTGATTTTCATACCAACCACTTGGTTGATAACAAGTTTATTGTCGGCATCTCTTACCACCGCCTGATAACTCATTTTCTGAGGTACCTGCGAAAAAATGGTCAATGTAAAAATAGCCGACGCTGCGAGGGTAAATAGCTTCTTCAACATGTCAGATTTTTTAGGTTAACCAGGTTATGCTTTCAGAGGAACTTTTTTGCAACACTACAAATAGCCTCACCCTGAAAGTTTAGGATTCTCAAACATAATAAAATGATTTATAAACCTGTCACACGATAAATCCTGTTTCGTCTTACATTTGATAACCCCAAAAACCAAAAAACTTGAAAACTATTCCCTTCCTTATTCTAACAGCCTGGTTAGCAATTTTATCTGCACGCCTTTTTGCCCAAAACTCAGAACTCCTTTATCAGCCATCTCAGATTCGCTCAGCCTACAACCAGGCAACACGTGATTCCAGTGGTAAACCTGGCCCAAACTACTATCAGAATCGTGCAGTTTATAAAATAAGCTCAGAATTTAATCCGCAAACAAATATCCTTACCGGAACCGAAATTATCAGCTACGAAAACCACAGCAACGATACACTCAGCCAGATATGCCTGAACCTTTTTCAGAATCTGTATAAAAAGGGCTCACCACGCGATGGCGATGCTGATACTGCCAACATTCATGATGGAGTTGAAATCAGGAGCCTGAAAGTTGGAGGAATACTGATACCTCGCGAAAAGTTCAGGACTTTTTCAACAATATTCACGGTGTCCTTGAAGAACAGGATCATGCCGCACAGCACAACCACAATCGAAATTGAATGGAAGGAAAAGATGCCGGTTACAGTAGCAAAACGACAAGGAACATACAATAAAACCAATTTCTTTATCGCTTACTGGTATCCCAAAATGTGCGTTTATGATGACATCGAAGGATGGAATACTGCCGGATACACCGGACA
>CAIXKO010000171.1 GCA_903919925.1 uncultured Bacteroidota bacterium
ACCATTTTACGTATACCAATCGGTCTTATTGTTGAAAAAGCGGGCACCTACCGGTTTGAACTGGAAAATGTGGTGCTTGGAAATGCAAGTGCCGAAAATATTATACGCGATGCTGCCGGTGGAATCCTTACTTTGCTTGCCCCTGCTATTACCATCCAAAAGCCAATGAACAAAGGCTGGACCTGGTTTTCGCTTAATGTGGAACCTGCGTCCTGGAACATTTCAGATGTTTTACAATCGATCGTCCCCTCTGAAAATGATTACATCAAGAACCAAACTGCCTCGGCAACCTATTATGCCGGGTATGGATGGTTTGGCGAGCTTGAAACGTTGAATCCAAAAGAGTTTTACAAAATTAAGCTGGGAAATGCTGCAGAGCTTATCGTAACCGGCGCCGCTGCTAACCCTGCAGACTATCCGATCAATCTGGTTACCGGATGGAACTGGGTGGGTTACATTCCCCAAACCGCGCAAGCCGTTAATACCATTTTTACCGGATATCCTTTGACAGGTAACGATTACCTTAAAAATCAAACTATTTCAACGGCCTGGTATCCCGGATTCGGATGGTTCGGGGATCTGGAGCAACTCTCGCCACTCGATGGGTACATGCTTAAAATTGGTCAGGCGGGTGTTCTCACCTATCAGATAGCATTATGGTTGATGCAAAAAAAAACCATCGTAACAGAAATCAAAAATAATCCTTAAACAATCAACAACAGGACCAGCCATTAACTGCCAGGTACCGTTCTAAACTCATCATTCTCAATTTTCATGTCAGGTTTCAGTATTCAATTTGCATTCATCCTCATGATCTTCAAGGTGTTGCCCCTATGTGTATTCGGGCAAAATATCATGTCGGTTAAGAATGCCAATGGAGAATCCGGTCAGATTGTTTATGTGGAGATAGAGATTACTAATTTCGTGCCTTTTGTGGCGTTTCAGTTTGATCTGACCTACTCAGGCAGTGCTTTTACTTTTGATAAGCCCCTCAGTGCCCTTACCGACCGTAAAGACGGTCATTCGCTGAGCCTTTCGGAACCCGCCCCAGGCACAATCCGTGCAATATCCTATTCCTCTTCCCTAAAATCCTTCAAAGGGAATTCAGGCGCGGTGATCAGGATTGCGTTCCGATGCAGCACCCAGCAATTTGGAGGGTTTCCCTTTAATCTGAGCAATGCCATCATAGGCAATAGTTCATCTCAGAATATCCTGAATCAAACCAACAACGGAACGATAACCATTGGTAAAACGCAAACCATAACACTGAATCAGGGATGGACCTGGTTCTCGCTGAATATCAAACCCGTTTCGTGGAAATTCTCCGATGTGATGGGTGCGTACAGTCCGAAAGACGGCGATTACATTAAAAACCAAACAACTTCTATCACTTTTTACGATGGTTTCGGTTGGTTTGGTGAACTTCAGGAATTTGATCCGAAAACCATGTACAAGATAAAACTGAGTTCGGCAGCAGTGATCACGATATTTGGAACCCCGGTAAATTCCGCTGAATACCCGATTACCATCAACCAGGGCTGGACCTGGATCGGATACCTGCCTCAATTGCCGCTTTCCATTACAGATGCCCTTTCCAGCATCAATCCCGTTGGGAATGAATACATAAAAAATCAAACCGTTTCAACCATGTTTTATGCCGGTTCCGGTTGGTTTGGAGAACTTATGGAACTTAAACCAGGCGACGGTTACATGATTTACACTGGTCATCAGGCGACTTTGCGGTATACAAATTAGCATACTGGATTATAGATTGCCTTGGAAAACTAAATGATTTGATGGCAATTTGGGTTGAATTTCTAAATCTGCATTAACCAGTATCTGAGGTTAAAATCAGGGCCGGAGAATCGATTCTCATTTTTCACCCCGCCAATCCGCTACAATTCTCTGAAAGGAATTTTGGTATAGAGCTGCATCAAAATCGATTGCCCAGAACATGACGCCCTTGAATTTACGCTCCCTGACATAATCAAGTTTTATCCGGAGGCTGGAGTCGGAGTCGTAAGAAACCAACTCACGGAGGCTTGGTTTATACATGAAGGGAACCTCCTGCTCCTTATCATATTTTTTTATCCAGCCTGGGTCAGATTGCTTTTGCCGGATGGAATCAACCCGGTAAAGAGAACTGTCCTTCACTCCGGAGGATCCGATGGTGAAAGTATCGACATTACCGTATTTACGTCCATAGAAAGCTAACCCAAGAACAAGTTTTTCCGGCAGGACTTTTTCACTGAATCTGTCAACATTTTCCACTATTTCGCCAAAAGGGGTATTGTGAATACACTTCAAAGGATCTGAATTTCCAAAATCGTAGGTCATCAGGTTTATCCAATCAACTTGCCGTGACAGCTTCACATAATCCAGGAAGTACGTTTTATCATATTGTCCGGGAAGTGTGATGGAAAAAAGCAGCGATTGCTTTTTCAACTCCCGGGAAATAATGCTGACAAACTGCAAATACAGGAGTGCCTCGTCCACCTTTGGCGTTTCCCAGTTGAGATCCAATCCGGCATATCTATGGTCCGTGCAAAATTTTACCAGTAACCCGGCAAATCTTTCCGTTCGGGCAGAATCCTTTGCAATGGCAACGTATCTCTCCAATGAACCCTTGCGCATGCCCAGGCTAACTAATACTCCTGCTCCATTTGACATGGCAACAGAAACAAGCTCATCCACGTGGGGATTCACGTCCCTGGAGTCAATCATATCCAGGGCATCCGGGTAAATAAAAGAGTGATTAATGTAGTCAAGGCCATTGAATGGTACCGAACTGACTGGTCTTTTATCTTCAAAATTCGCATAATAGGCCAGGACAATCGGGACCTCAGCTGTTTTGTATTTGGTGCAACTAATCGTAAGCTGGCTCACCGCCAGCGGTAAAAACAATAACAGCAAAGTATTTGGTTTAATGTATCTTCTTCCCATTATGGCACTTATTGATAAAACAATAATATCAAAAAAAGTCTATTAACAAGGAGAAAATAAACTCTGTAATCCGGCCCCAAATATCATTGTTCACGATAACACAGTGGTTTAATGTTTGAAAAGCGAGCAAACATTAAATTCGATAATTTTTAATGTCTAATATGATATAAAGGGAAAAGATATTCTAAGGCACGAACAGCTGATTACCTGAATCTGGAATTGTACCGGATTCTATCTGAATAAGCAGAAAAACAATCAGAATACCAGCCCGGTCAGCCATCCCCATACCACATAGCGCAGAAATTTACCAGCCAGCATGGCTATCGCAGTGATCAGGATATTGGCGCGCAACAAGCCAAGGCCAACGGCAAAAATATCCCCTACTCCGGGCACCCAGCATAGTAAAGCAAAAATGGCGCCCCGTTTATACAGGCGGTTATGCCACTTCTCGATGGTCGCCCGTTTTATCCGCAGGTACTTCTCAATCCACTCCCATTTTCCCATGTAGCCGATGGCAAAGCTACTCATGCCACCGAGCCAGTTTCCGGCTGATGCAACCAAAACTGCTGTATATGCATCAGTTCCATTGATGATCAGATAAGAAAGCAATGCCTCGGAACTGAAGGGAACAACAGTAGCTGCTAAGAAGCTTGCCAGGAATAATCCCCAGAGGGTGTAATCAAAAAGTCCTTCCATCAATTCTAAAAGTTTAAAAATCAGAAATTTCCAAACTCCTGCACAATAACCGAGCGTATAAAAATTTCGATGCCGCGTTCATCAATGTCATAAATGGGTTCCAGCATGGCAAAGTTTTTATCTTTCCGGTACCAGACACCGTTCGCCAGGTGGGTCAGCGCATTCCGGGTTTTTAGCCGATGATTGGAATATTTGGTA
>CAIXKO010000172.1 GCA_903919925.1 uncultured Bacteroidota bacterium
CTGGAACTCCACCGATGTTACCAATTTATTCAACATCCTGGGATTACCCGCGGCACCGTTCAGGACGGATACGTGGGATGATAAGTAGAGGACGTGAAACGTGAAGACGTGAAGCGTGAAACGGAAGATCGGTAGAGACCCATAATTGCGTGTCTTTTGGGATAGTGACAAGTGACGAGTGACAAGTGACGTGAAGCAGAAAATCGGTAGAGACGCATAATTGCGTGTCTTTTATGATAATAACAATTGACAAGTGACGGAAAAATTATTGAAAATAATATATATGAAGAAGCTGACAACCTTAGTGTTGATTGTAGCCTTAATGGTTTCGTGCAAGCCAGAGGCTAAAGTAACCTGCCTGATCAGCGGGAACGTGAAAAATGCTACTGATAAGGAGCTCAAACTTACAGTAGGAACAAAAGTTGATACCCTGAAATTAAATGCTGATGGCACTTTTTCGAAGGAGATATCGGTGACCAAGCCTTGCGATGCAGTTTTGCAGGGCACTAAGTTATACGCATCGCTTTACCTGGCTCCGGGTAAGAACCTGGCGATAACTGTTGATGGATTGGATTTTAACAAGGATCTGGCATTTACCGGAACCCTTGCTGCAGAAAACGAATACATTGTTAAAAAAGGAGAGGGTGAGCAAAAATCTCAACAGGCTCTTAATGGAGCTTATCGATCACCCAGCACCCCTGCTGATTTCAAGCGGATGCGTGATTCGATCCGTCTCGCCGATCTGGATTTTCTTGGAAAATACACCAGCGATAAAGGCAAGTTGGATCCGGCATTTGTTGAACTGCAAAAAACAGTTATTCAATTTGGCTATTATGGGGATATGAATAATTACCCAATGATGGCTGGATATTATAACACGGATAAGCCTGTAACTCCGGCCGACTGGTATTCATTCCTCGATGGTGTGATTCTTGATAATCCGGCCTTGCTGGATATAGCTGAGGCTAAGTATTTTATTACTTCCTATGTTTCCAATCAGGCAATAAAAATTTCTGGTGTACCTCAGGAAAAGTCGTACAACAACCCGGAGGTGGGAAAAGCTACTTTTAAGTATCTGCTTGATAATTTCAAGAATCCGGAGTTTTTTAATATGCTGGCCTTTGCATCCTTAAAGGGTACAATTGATTCAGAAGGACCAAACGGACTCGATGAGATGATCAGCTTGTACATGTCACGTTCCACCGATGAGGCCAACAAAAAGGCTTTGCAGGAAATGATTGCCGGTTGGGCCACAATGGCTCCAGGCCAACCCGCTCCTGTATTTAATTTGCCTGACATTAATGGGAAAAT
The DNA here is from genome assembly GCA_903919925.1 of uncultured Bacteroidota bacterium. Classification (GTDB taxonomy): domain Bacteria; phylum Bacteroidota; class Bacteroidia; order Bacteroidales; family UBA12481; genus UBA12481. Next base: position 1,312 of record CAIXKO010000172.1, read on the forward strand.
GGTATCGCTGACCGATTTTGCCGGTAAATATGTATTTATTGATTATTGGGCAACCTGGTGCGGTCCGTGCAAAGCAGAGATCCCCGCATACAAAAAGCTGATTGAGGATTATAAAAACAAAAATATCGTATTTATCAGTATATCAGTTGATAAAGACAAAGCTGCCTGGGAAAAGATGGTAAAGGAAGGTATTCCGGAAGTAGATCCTGAAACCGGTAAACCTGCTGTTCCGGCAAAAATGATTCAGATGACCTGGATCCAGCTTCATGATGCGGTTAAGTATAACAAAATCTGGTTGGTAAAATATATTCCAACGTTTGTTCTGATTGATACTAAGGGGAAGATAGTAAATGCGAGGGCTGCGAGGCCTTCGAATCCGGAGTTGAGGGGTGTGATTGATCAGTTGGAGGGGATATAGGAGGTCGCTGCGCTCCTAAAAGGTCGCTGACGCTCCTAATTGTCGCTGACGCTCCTAATTGTCGCTGCGCTCCTAAAAGGTCGCTGACGCTCCTAAAAGGTCGCTGACGCTCCTAATTGTCGCTGGCGCTCCTAATTGTCGCTGCGCTCCTAATTGTCGCTGGCGCTCCGAAGGGGTCGCTGCGCTCCTTATTGTCGAGGGTGCTCCGAAGAGGTCTGTGACGCTTAGGGGAGGTGAGGGAATGGTGAATTGAAGGAAACTTTGGGATTTTTTTGATAAAACCTGGGGAGGGAAGAAGGGCAGGAGGGCAAAAGGGCAGGAGGGCAGGAGGGCAGGAGGGCAAAAGGGCAGGGGGGAAGAAAGACAGAAAGGCAAAAGGTAGGAGGGCAAAAAGGTGGGAGGAAGGGTGAAGGTGTAAGGGCGACCCTTGTGGTTGCCAACTTGGTGGTTGCCCGATTTGGTGGTTGCCCGATTTGTGGTTGTACATCTTGTGGTTGCCCACCTCCGATGAGGAGGTTTTCAACCCTCCTTGTTTTAAGGGCAAACGCATTCCAGCGCTCATTTAAGTCTTAGTTTCTTCGCTCCTTTCGTCTTTCCTTTCTGCCCTCCTGCCCTCCTGCCCTTTTCCCTTTCTTCCCTCCCCTCGGGTGGCCGGTGCAAATTCTCTTAGGTTGAGGGCTTTGAGGGGTGTGTGTGTTTATTATACATTTCTGTTTTGAATTTAATATTTTGATAATGAAGGCATTATTGGTATTTATCTTGTTGTTGGCAGGTGAGTTGTCCGTTTTTGGGCAATCAACAGTTCTGCCGTATAAGTATGGAGTGTGGAACCCTGATACGCTTGGTAATCAACGCGTGGTGGTGAGGGTGGAGAAAGCTGCAGCGGCAGTAAAGTGCGATATCCCGTGGCGAAGGCGTGACCTAAATCCGCAGGATAAGGAGATCCTGATTTATTCTCAAAAGAGTAACAGGTTGGTCACTAATGTTGTTCGCAAGGATATTAACCGCGAAAATGGAATACTTGTTTTTGAACCGGTTGACGGTGCGGGCGATTATTATTTTTATTACCTGCCGTATAAAAGCAGTGGAGGTAATTATCCAAAGGTAAATTACCTTAAACCGGTGAGTAAGGCTGATCTGAGCTGGAAAACCAAATGGGCAGATTCAAAGGGATTACCTGATGCCAAGGCGGTGGAGATGCAGTCAATAAATTCTTTGAATTCATTTTATCCGATGGAGGTGATCGCCACACAGAAGGAAACGGATGATTTTCTGGCTAAAAACCGGGGTTCAGGAATGGTTTTGTTTCCGGAATATCGGGAATATCCCATTCGCATGTGGAATGATCTTCCATACCGCTGGATTTCCAGAGGATTGAATGGAAAGCTCACCGACAGCATTCAGCAGGGCGAATATTATTCATTCCAGATCGGGGTTTTAGCTAGCAAAGATTCTTTAAAGAACGTGGAACTTAAGTTCAGTGATCTAGCATCGGCAAGCGGTGGAAAGATACCCTCTTCGGCTTTAACTTGCTTCAATACCGATGGTAACAATTGGAACCAGATTCCCATGCGGACAGTGGTTAACCTTGCGAAGGGCAGGATTCAGCCCATGTGGATTGGGGTTGATGTACCAAAGAATTTGGCCGCAGGTGTTTACAAGGGAATGGTTACCGTAAATGCGCAGAAGCAACAGGGCCAGGTGGCGATAGAATTGACGGTGATGCCAGGGGTGTTGGAGGATCGGGGCGATAGTAAACCCGCCTTACATTCAAGGCTCCGATGGCTGAATTCCGATATCGCTGTGGATGATGGCGTGATCCCTCCTTACACAGCAATTGAGGTTTCGGGCCAAACGCTGAAAATCCTTGGCCGCGAGATTAAGCTGGGCAATAACGGTTTGCCAGAGCAAGTGCTGAGTTTCTTTACCCCTGAAATGACACGATTGCAATCGGTTGGCGAGCCTTTCCTGGCAGAGCCTATGGCTTTTGAAATCGAGATTGGCGGAGAGGTTCAGCCGTTGGTATCCTCCGGGATGAAATTTACCAATAAGGCCGTTGGAGCAGTGGAATGGGAATCAACCTGGAAGGCCGGTAATCTGGATTTTCACTTAGCCGGGCGTCTGGAGTTCGATGGTTTTCTTACCTATCGCATTACCGCAAAAGCAAAAAAAGCTATTGATATATCGGAGATAGAATTCGTACTGCCCATGAACAGCGAGCGTATCAAGTATATGCTTGGCCTGGGTCAAAAAGGTGGGAAAGCTCCCGATCAGTTTAATTATAAGTGGGATCCTTACTTTAATTGCGATGGACCCTGGCTCGGTTCAGTGAATGCCGGTATCCAGGCCACTTTCAGAGCAGGTAATTATGAGCGGCCACTCAACACGAACTTCTATCATCAAAAGCCGCTGAATATGCCACCATCTTGGTATAATCAGGGCAAAGGAGGTATTGAACTCGACCGGCAAGGTAATGAATATGAGCTTACTGCCTATTGCGGCGATCGTAAAATGGTTGCCGGTGAAACACTTAATCTGGATATTAATATCCTGCTTACCCCTTTCCGGCCAATCGATCCGAAAAAGCAATGGCACGATCGCTATTATCATAAATATATGCCGCTCGATACCATCAAAAAAGCGGGGGCCAACGTGATCAATGTTCACCATGCCACCGGTATCAATCCGTTTATCAATTATCCGTTTATGCGGCCGGCAGAGATGAAAGCCTATATCGATTCAGCTCATGCAATAAAGGATAAAGTGAAGATTTATTACACTGTACGGGAGCTTTCCAATATCTGTCCCGAGATTTGGGCGCTGAAATCGCTGGGAAACGAGATACTTTCATTTGGCACCGGAGGCGGTTATTCCTGGTTGCAGGAGCATTTGGACGGAAACTATATTCCGGCCTGGTTTGTACCTGATTACAAAGATGCAGCTGTGATCAATTCAGGCACTTCACGCTGGCACAATTACTATTTGGAAGGGCTGAACTGGCTGGTGAAAAATGTGGGAATCGATGGATTGTACATTGATGACGTTGCCTTTGACCGGAGCGTGATGAAACGGGCCAGAAAGGTTATGCTGCGCGGAAATCCTGATGCAATGATCGATCTGCACTCGGCCAACCAGTTCAACGACCGGGATGGTTACACCAATTCCGGCAATTTATACATGGAGCATTTTCCATACATCGACCGTCTTTGGTTTGGGGAGTATTTTGATTATAACGGATCTCCTGATTATTGGATGACCGAAGTTGCTGGCATTCCATTTGGGCTGATGGGCGAAATGCTGCAGGATGGCGGAAACCAATGGAGAGGGCTTATTTATGGAATGACCTCTCGCGCTCCCTGGTCGGGGAATCCTACCAATATTTGGAAACTCGTGGATGATTTTGGTATTCAGTCATCGGAAATGATTGGATATTGGGCACCTGATTGTCCGGTTAAAACAGGCCGTCCGGATATTTTAGCCACCGTATACAAATCATCGGGTAAAACCATGATTGCCATTGCCTCATGGGCTGCTGGTCCGGCCAGGATATCGCTCGATATTGATTGGAAGGCTCTTGGAATTGACCCGGCAAAAGCAAAAATGACACTACCATTTGTTCAAACCTTTCAGGAAGCAGGTACTCTCAAGGTTGGCGAATCCTTTAGTGTTCCAGCGGGGAAAGGGGTGGCGATTATAGTTGAATAATGTGCCAATTAGCCAATGTGCCAATGAAGAAATGTGCCAATTAGCCAATGTGCCAATGTGCCAATTGAAGAAGGGAATGAATGTGCTAATGTGATAATATGCTAATGTGCTAATGGAAGAAGGCAATGAATAGGGTTTTGTGGGTATTCCAAAGAGGTACCTGGCTCCACTTACCACTAATGCTTGTTCTTACCATTGGCACATTGGCTAATTGGCACATTGGCACATTGGCACATTGGCACATTGGCACATTATCCTGGCACATTAGCATATTAGCAAATTAGCAAATTAACCTGCTAAAAATCCTTGTTTTGGGTCGGCAAAGGAGTAATTTTGCGGCTTGTTTTATTTAATTAATTAAAGCGATGAAAATATCAAAAATTAGAGCAATCGAAATCCTCGACTCACGGGGAAATCCAACTGTTGAAGCCAACATAAAATTAGAAGATGGTACAACCGCACGCGCCATGGTTCCGAGCGGAGCATCGACGGGTGAGCGTGAAGCCTGCGAATTGCGCGATGGCGATAAAAAGCGTTACAGCGGAAAAGGTGTATTAAAAGCAGTAGGTCATATCAATGAAGAAATTGCGAAAGCAGTTGAAAACAAATGTTTTGTTAATCAGCGCGATCTGGATTACTTCCTGATCGGGTTGGATGGAACACACAACAAAGCTAACCTGGGTGCCAATGCAATTCTGGCAGTTTCCATGGCATTTGCAAGAGCCAACGCACTCAGTGCAAAAACTCCTCTTTATCAATATCTGGGCGGGCTGAATGCTCATTTGCTGCCGGTTCCCTGCATGAATATTATTAACGGTGGATCGCATGCCGATAATAACGTTGATTTTCAGGAATTCATGATTGCTCCCCATGGTGCTCCTTCATTCCGCGAAGCTATCCGTATGGGTTCTGAGGTTTTTCATGCACTGAAATCGATCCTGAAAGCAAAAGGATATAGCACCGGCGTTGGTGACGAAGGCGGATTTGCACCAAACCTGAAATCGAATGAAGAGGCTGTTGAA